>JAEUHD010000266.1 GCA_016793645.1 Verrucomicrobiales bacterium | reverse complement strand
TAGTGCAGGCTTCAGCCTGTCGTTCGCGGGCGCTGGGGCGGCAGGTCGGGGATCAAGACAGCCTAAAGGCTGGACTACGAACGGAGGAAGGGCCGTGAGCAACCTGCCGTTGCCAAGCGATGGACGGCACCACACCCTCCGATCCGTTCGTCGCCTAGTCCCCCATCGGAATGAGCGAGTATCGCGTCCAGTTCGAGGTCTTTGAAGGGCCGCTCGACCTGCTGCTTCACCTGGTGAAGAAGCAGGAGGTGGACATTTACCAGGTCAACCTGACCCGCATCGCGACGGAGTTCGTGGCCTATCTGGAGCAGATGCGGGAACTGGACCTCGAAGTGGCCGGCGAGTTCCTCGTCATGGCCGCGACACTGATCTACATCAAGAGCCGCGAATTGCTGCCGGTGGAGAAGCAGGTGCGTCCGGAGGGCGACGACACGGACGAGGACGATCCGCGGTGGGAACTGATCCGGCGGCTGGTGGAGTATCGCAAGTTCAAGGACGCCGCCGCGCAGCTCCAAACCCGCGAAGGCGAAATGGAGGGTGTCTATGAACGGCGCCCGTCCCGGGTGGATCTCGGGGAACTGCCCGCCGCCCGGGCCGCGGGGGTCTCGGTGTTCGAACTGGTCGGTGCCGTTCGGGAGATCCTGAAGCGCTTCCAGGAAGTGACGCCCCAGCAGGAGGTCGCCGGGGAACGCTGGACCGTCACAGAGAAGATGGAGTCCCTCCGGGGCCTGATCGCGGAGCGGGGCCGTCTGAAATTCGGGGAGTTGTTCGCCGCCGCGCAGTCCCGGACCGAGGTGGTCTGCATCTTTCTCGCCCTGCTGGAGCTGACCCGCATGCGGGTGCTCACCCTGGCGCAGGAGGGCGAATTCTCGGAGATCGAGGTGCTGGCGGAACCCGTCGAACTCGTCCCGCCCCCACCGCCCGCGCCGGCTCCCGACGCCTATGGGCATCCCGAGGCCAATCCCCTCGCGGCGTCCGCCGACGAACCGCGCATCGCCTGACGACTTCCGACCGATCCCGCCGCATGGAACTCAAGTTCATCCTCGAATCCCTCCTGTTCTCCGCCGCCAAACCGATGTCCGTCGGCGAATTGCGCGAGCTGCTGACGAAAGCCGCGGCCGAGGAGGAGGCGCCCCCGGAAACCGCCGAGTTCCGAAAGACGGCGGTCGCGGATGTGGAAGCCGCCCTCGCGGCCCTCGCCACGGAACACGAGGCCGCCGCCCGATCCTACCGGCTGGTCTGCGTGGCGGGCTCCTGGCAGTTCGTCACCCAGCCCGAATACGCCCCCTGGCTCCGGGCCTTTGTGGGCGTCAAGAACCGTCCCTCACGGCTCTCCCAGCCCGCCCTCGAAACCCTCGCGGTGGTGGCCTATCGACAACCCGCCACCCGGGCCGAGATCGAGCAGATCCGCGGGGTCGCCGTGGACGGCGTGATCGCCACCCTCAAGGAGCGCGGTTTGATCGAGGAGGCCGGACGCGCCGAGGTGATTGGGCGTCCGATGCAATACGCCACCACCCGGGCCTTTCTGGAGTACTTCGGACTCGCCAGCCTCGACGACCTCCCGGCGGCGGACGAGTTGCGGCGCATCCCCGTCCAACGACCCGAGGCACTGGTCACCGCCGAGGGTGCCGCACCCGCCCCGGTCGAACAGATGAGTCTGGAGATGGCGGGGGCAACTCCGGCGGCGCCCGCCGAAACCCCTGAAGCGTCGTCCCCGGAAGCCGCAACCGCGGCGGACGCACCGGCCCAGGAGCCCGAGCCGCCGTCGACCCCGCCGGCATCCCAACCGGCCTGAACCGCCGGGAGTCGGTCCGGAGCCCGCCGTTCACCGGGCGTTGCCGTGTTGTAACCGATCCGTCACGATCCGGTCACACACACGATGACCCGTTCCCTCCCGTATCTCGCGGCGGCCGCCGCGGCGTGCTCCCTGCTCCGCGCCGAGCTTCCGAAGTCCTCCGACGATCTCTTCCGTCTGGACCACATCTGGAACGCCACCATCTCCATGGGGGCCGCGGAATGGACCGCGCTTCAGCCGCCCCAGCAGGTAGGACGCGGTGGACCCTTCGGAGGTCCAGGCGGTCCCGGTGGCCGGGGTGGGGGGCCCGGCGGCGGACGCGGAGGATTTGGTCCCGGCAACTTTCTCGCCGGCGGATTCATCACCGGACTCGACCAGGACAAGGACGGCGTGTTGACCCAGGCTGAGTTTACCGACGGCTTCCGGAAATGGTTTGTCGAATGGGACACCAAACAGCAAGGCGCCCTAAGCTCTGACGATCTTCGGGACGGCCTGAACAAATCCCTGATGCCCCAGGGCCCGGGAGGCCCCGGGGGCAGACCGGGCGGCGGACCCGGGGGACCCGGCATGGGATTGCAGGGCAGGGAGGGGCAGCGAAACGGAATGAGCGGAGCCCAGGGGATCAACTTTGAGTATGTGAAGGCGCTCCTTGAATTCGAGGGCGTCCCCTTCAAGGACGTGGCCGTGCGCTACAAGGGCAATGGCACCTTCATGGACGCCCGGCAGGCGGACAAAAAGTCGTTGAAGGTGGACCTCAATGAGTACGTGAAGGGCCAGAAGATCGCCGGGGTCTCCAAGCTTAATTTCCACAACAACGTCACCGACGTTGCCTGGATGCACGAGCCGCTCGCCTACGAGCTGTACCGGTCGGCCGGGGTGCCGGCACCCCGGACCTCGTATGCGAAGGTCACCCTCAACGCCGCGGGATCCCACACCAATCACTTCCTGGGTCTCTACTCCATCGTCGAGAATCCGGACAACAACTGGGCGGAGAAGAATTTTGGGACGAAGAAGGGCGCCATCTTCAAGCCTGTCACCCGCGAACTCTTCAAGTTCCAGGGCACGGACTGGGCCGCGTACAAGCAGGCCTACGACGCCAAGACGGATCTGACGCCCAAGCAGCAGGAGCGGGTGTACGACTTCGCGAAACTGCTGACGGACGCCGACGATGCGGAGTTCGCCCGTCGCCTTCCCGAGTTCCTCGATATCGACGAGTTCAGCCGCTTCATGGCGGTGACCGTGTGGCTGAGTTCCACCGATTCCATCCTGATGGTGGGACAGAACTACGTGATGTATCTCCATCCCAAGACCGACCGCTTCCTCTTCGCACCCTGGGATCTCGACCGCGCCTTCGGCAATTTCTTCACGCCGAATCCCGATCAACTCAGCATTCGGAAGGCCTGGGCTGAGGACAACCGCTTCCTGGAGCGGGTGATGAAGGTCGATGCCGTGCGCGACGCCTATCTCGCCCGGATGAAGGAATTCCAGGGAACCCTATTCCAGCCCGCGCGCTTCGCGAAGCTCGTGGATCAGGTCGCGGCCCTGATTCGTCCGGTGGTCGCCGAGGAAGGCGCCGCCAAGCTTCCGCCCTTCGACATGGCCGTGGCCGGCAAGGTGGACGCTCCTTCGGAAGACGACGGACCCGGACCCGGGCGCCCCCCCTTCGGCATGCGGTCAAAACCCATCAAGGTCTTCACGACCGAGCGCCACCAGTCGGTGGCCGACCAGTTGGCCGGCAAGTCGGAAGGTCAGCCGCTCGGAGGTGGGCCAGGAGGACCCGGAGGGCCAAGGGGCCCCAGGGGTCCGGGCGGACGCGACAACCTGCGTGGAATCGGTCCGGGCGGATTTGTGGGTCCGGTCATCTTCAAGGCGGCGGACGTGGATGCCGACGGCAAGGTGACCGAGAAGGAGTTCCTGGTCCTGGCCAACCGCTGGTTTGTGGAATGGGACAAGGAGAAATCAGGCAAGCTGAAGCAGGACGATGTGGTCGCCGGACTGAACGCCGTGGTCCCGCCGCCGGACTTCGGCGGCCCCCCGCGCTGAGCCGTCCTCAAATGACGGGAGGGATGGCGTGTCGCCGTCCGTACCTCGATCCCCGCGTCGAACGCGCGGTTTCTCACCAAGGGCAGGTTCAGCGCCTCATTCCGTCGGCGGCTACGGGTCGATATCCCTCCTCAGGAAGGTGGCTGCGGGCTGCGCCCGCGGGTGACCTCTCCTTCGCGCCTGCTACGCGAAGGACCCGCGGACCGTTCGAAACGAAGGATAGAGGCAGGGATGGCGTGTCGCCGTCCCTGTTCAAGTCCGGGGCCAGGGCGCGGCGGCAGCACACCGGGTGGGTTCCCACACGTAGGGCGTGACTGAATCGCACCGGGCACAGCCGGCCGATCCCGCTCACTGCAGGTCGGCGCAGAGGGCGTTGCGCACGCCGAGCACGCGGACGTGCCGGATTCCGGCGTCATCGAGCCGGATCCGCGCCGTGTGAGGAGAGATCACCTGCACCGCCATCGACCCCGGCGGGGGAGGTTCCACCACAAACTCGTACACCCGCTGGTCGGTGTATCCCAATCCCGGCAGGCGCCGCAGGCTCGCGCCCCGATAGCCGCCAGTGAGGGTCTCCCCGTTGGCGGTTAGCTCGCGCCCCTGGATGGAAATGGAAGTCAGGATCGGCACGCGGGTCCGGTCCGGACGCGGATCCCCGGACTCCAACGAGCACTCGTGATAGGTCCACTTCGGCGCGAGGCAGGAGGTGGCCAAGAGCGGTACCAGGGACAACAGAAGGCGAAATTTCATATCAGGGAGGTCGGAGCCGGCTCCACGGGTGCCGCCGGACGGGATGCCGGCGCGCAGGAAATCTCGGGACGCAATCGAACCGCCCCCTCACGCCAGCGAACCCACAGCGCAATGGCCCCGATCCCCAAAAGTGTGACGACGGTGGAGAGCAGGCCTCCCTCGGGTCCGAACGTGCCTCCGGTCATCACCACCGGACCACCCTGGGCAATGTCGAAGACCGTCTGGCCGACGTTCTCCCCGCTGACCGGAAAGCCAAAGATCGGCCCCTGAAAGAAATTCCAACTGAAGTGAGCCCCCATTGGGATGGCAAGTGAGCGGGTCCACAGGAAACCCAGTCCCAGGAAGAGTCCGGCCACGCCGATGTTCAGCGAGGTCAGCACCGAAGCCGATTCGTTCCCGGAATGCATCAACCCAAAAATCAACGCCCCCACCAGCCCGGCACCCAGGGTCGCTCCCGCCGAAGGACCCGTGCCCCGGTTGAATCCCTCCGCGAGGTTCTTGAGCAGGTACCCACGGTCCGTCAGTTCCTCGCCCACCGCCACCGCCGCAAACAGCAGCACCTGCAATCCGAGATCCACGGCATGGAATTCCGAGGCCCATCGCGCTGCCGCCGGCTTGATCCGGATCCACCCGACCGCCAGCTCGAACCCGAACACCAGGCCCATCATGGCGGCGCCCAGCACCAGGCCGAAGATCAGGTTCAATCCCCAGGACGGTCCCCGCGTCAACCCGTAGTCCGAGAAGGGCCGGCGATCGACAAATCGCGCGAGAAAAGCAGTGGCCGCAAGGAGCAGGAGCATCCAGAGCCCCTGGGACGTCGCCAGGCGGGTATACAGGGAGCCGGCATCCGCCTCTCGAATGAAACCCGCCGGAATGGCCGTCACGAGCAACAGCACCCCGAACAACACCACCCGCCAACCGGCCCGCAGCCGGTGTTCCTCCGCATTCCAGAAAATTGCCTTCATTGAAGAAATGCCCCGAGCCCACGGTGGCGGGCCACCGCCCGGCCGGTCAAGGAACGGGTGCAGTTCCGTGAACTTCCGGGCGAATCTCGGCAATGCCCCCTCAGCGTCAGGGGCGGGGAGCCCATGGCGGGCCTTCAGACATGACCGGACAGGCTAAAGCCTGCACTACGAACGGGCCGCTCGTAGTGCAGCCTTCAGGCTGTCCGGGTCCGTGGAGGTCGGGACTCCGGGGGCGCCCGAAAGGGGGGGCAGGGGACAGGCTAAAGCCTGGACTACAAACACGCGGTTCGTGGTGCAGCCATCAGGCTGTCTGCGTCCCCAAGAGGGCGAAAGGAGCGGGCCGGAGGCGGACGGGAATCCATTCAGGCTGAAGCCTGCACTACAAACTCGCGAGGCGCCCGCGACGGCGGACGTTTCAGGCTTCGCGGAAGGCCGGGATTTCCCCATGCTCCCGCGGTCCATGAGCCTTCAGGAACATCGTCAGGCAATCGACCATCTGGACGAGCAGATCGTGCGACTCCTCAACGAGCGCACGCGGCACGTCCTTGAGATTGGTCACATCAAGCTCAAGGCCGGCGACGAAATCTATGCGCCCCACCGGGAGCGCGCGGTGCTGCAGCGGATCAGCCGCATGAACCGGGGCCCGATCACCAACGACGGGCTCCGCGCCATCTACCGCGAGGTGATGTCCAGCGCCCTCTCCCTGGAGAAGACCCTGGTCATCGCCTACCTCGGCCCGGAGGCCACCTTCACCCATCAGGCGGCGTTGAAGCGGTTCGGCGCGAGCCTGAAGTACGCTCCCCAGCAGACGATCAGCGAAGTGTTCACGGAGGTTTCCAAGCAGCGCGCCGACTACGGGGTCGTGCCGGTGGAAAACTCCACCGAGGGCGTGGTTACGCACACCCTCGACATGTTCGTGGACAGCGACCTCAAGATCGTCGCCCAGGTGGTGCTCCGCATTTCGCACTGCCTCGCGGGCCGGGGCACCAAGGCGGCCATCCGGAAGCTGTTCGTCCATCCGCAGACGCTGGCGCAGTGCCGCGGGTGGATCCAAAGGAACCTCCCCAGAGCCGAACTGGTGGAGACCAGCTCCAACGCCCGCAGTGCGGAAATGGCCGCCCAGGACCGCAAGGCGGCCGCGCTGTGCGGGGAACTGGCTGCGGAACAGTACGGACTGCCGGTCCTGGAAAAGGATCTTCAGGACAACGCCGCCAATGCGACCCGGTTCCTAGTTTTGGGGCGGCAGTGTGGTCCGGCGACCGGACACGACCGCACGTCGCTGATGTTCAGCATCCGCGACGAGGTCGGTGCGCTACACAAGGCGCTCGCGCCTTTCCGGCGCTACCGGTTGAACATGACCAAGATCGAATCGCGTCCCAGCAAACGGAAGGCGTGGGAATACTTCTTCTTCGTGGACTGCGACGGCCATGCCCAAGACTCCAAGGTCGCCAAGGCGATCGAGCTGCTCGGACACCACTGCAGCTTCGTGAAGGTCCTGGGCAGCTACCCGAACACGGACTGATCGGACCTCCACCGGATTCCCTGTAACCGCCCGGCCCAGGAGCGACTCTCCTTGGGCGTCATCCATTGCGGCTTTCCCCGGAGCCTTTCGTTTCCGGTCACGTCGCGTGCCCCTGAATCCCAATCCCACTACCCGTCATGCACCGCACCTTGCTCCTGGCCGGACTGCTGGCCCTCACCCTCTCGGCCTCCGCCGCGGACACTTCCGCCAAGGACGACGTCACCAACGCCGCCAAGAAGCTGGCCGCCGCACCCAATTATTCCTGGAAGTCCACCGTGGACATGGGAGCCGCAGCCGGAGGAGGGGGCGGGGGACGGATGCGTCCGGGTCCGACCGAGGGACGCACCGAGAAGGACGGGCTGACGATGCTGTCCATGACCCGGGGTGACACCACCACGGAAGCCTTCCTCAAGGGAGACAAGGCCGCCATCAAGACGCCGGACGGCTGGAAGTCCGTCGCCGAGGCCACCGAGGGCGGGGGCGGCGGCGGACAGGGAGGGCAGGGCAATCCCGCCCGGTTCATCGCCCGAACCCTGCAGGGGTACAAGACTCCCGCGGTGGAAGCCCAGGATCTGGCCGGCAAGGTGAAGGAGCTCACGAAGAATGGGGACGCCTTCGCCGGCGATCTGACGCCCGACGCCGCGAAGGAACTGCTGACCCGCGGACCCCGCCGCGGTGGTGCAGACGGCCCGGCCACCTCGAATGAGAAGGGCTCGGTAAAGTTCTGGGTCAAGGACGGCTCACTCACCAAGTACGAGGTGCACGTGCAGGGCACGATGAACTTCAACGGGGACAGCCGTGACATCGACCGGACCACGACCGTCGAGATCAAGGACGTCGGCACGACCAAGGTCGAGGCACCCGAGGACGCGAAGAAGAAGCTCTCGTAGTCGGTCCGCCGCCGGCTCGTTTCCCGGTGGATTCATCGCCCGTTTCCCTCCAGTCTCCGACCATGATCCCCACGTTGACTCCTGACAGCCGGCGCCGGTTTCTCCGCAGTGTTGCCCTCGGTTCCGCCGCGCTCTGGAGCGTTCCTGGACTCTACGCGGAGCAACTCCAGCAGACCCCCGCACAAACCGAGGGACCGTTCTATCCGAAGTCCCTGCCGCTCGACACCGACAACGACCTCCTGGTGGTGAACGATGCGCTCACTCCCGCGGCCGGCGTGGTCACCTACGTCAGCGGACGCATCCTCGACTCCCGCGGGGATCCGGTCCGCAACGCGCTGGTGGAGATCTGGCAGTGCGACGACCACGGCGTTTACCTGCATCCAGGATCGGACAACGGCGCCAACCGCGATCGGAACTTCCAGGGGTTCGGACGCTTCCTCACCGGTTCCTCCGGGGAATACCTCTTCCGGACGATCCGGCCCGTGCCGTATCCGGGGCGCACCCCGCACATCCATTACAAGATCAAGCGGGGCGGGAAGGATCTGCTGACCACCCAATGCTACATCAAGGGCCACCCGGGGAATCCCAAGGACGGCGTCTGGAGTGGCATCCAGGATCCCAAGCTTCGCGAACTGGTCACCGTCGACTTTGCACCCCTGCCCGGCGCCAAGGCGGGTGAACTCGCCGCCCGGTTTGACGTCGTTCTGGGAGTCACCCCGGAAGCGTAATCCTCCACCCTCCCGCACCTCATGAAGAATCCCATTCTCCTCGCCCTCACCCTCTGGGTGTCCGCCTTCGGCCTTTCCGCACAGGACTGGGCCAAGGCCCGGCTCGAAAAATCCCCGCGACACCTCGAATGGGTGAAGGTGAAACAGGGCACGCGCGACGTGAGCGCGTTCGTGGCCTATCCCGAAGTGAAGGACAAGGCGTCCGCGGTGATCGTCATTCACGAGATCTTTGGCCTCACCGACTGGGTGCGCGGTGTGGCCGACCAGCTCGCGGAGGCGGGATTCATCGCCATTGCACCGGACCTTCTGTCGGGAGCCGCGCCCGGAGGCGGCGGCACGGCGGAACTGGGAGGCGGGGATGCCGTTCGGAAGGTTATCGGCTCGCTGCCGCCAGAACAGATCACCGCCGACCTGAACGCGGTGGCTGACTATGTCACCAAGCTGCCCGCGTGCACCGGGGTCGTCTCCGTGGGCGGATTCTGCTGGGGCGGTGCGCAGACGTTCCGCTACGCCACGCACAATCCGAAGCTGAAGGGAGCCTTTGTGTTTTACGGCACCGGACCCGACCTGCCCGCGGAGCTGGCGAAGATTGCGTGTCCCGTGTACGGCTTCTATGGCGGCAAGGATGAGCGTGTGAACGCCACCATCGCGACGTCCACGGATCTGATGAAGCGGGTCGGGAAGACCTATGACCCCGTGATCTACGACGGTGCCGGACACGGCTTCATGCGCGCCGGCGAGGCGCCGGATGCCAACGAGCCCAACCAGAAGGCCCGCACCGAAGCCTGGAAGCGCTGGCTCACCCTCCTGCGGAAGTAGTAGGGGAATCCTGAGTGGCTACACCTTCGGGTGGCTGCGGACTGCGTCCGCGGGTGACCCCTCCGACGCACCCCAGTGCGGAGGACCCACGCGCAACCTTCTCCCCACACCCCTCGTCCGCAGCGGCACTGCTGCGGACCAAATTCAGAACCGCGCCGCAGCGCGGCTCCACCTCTCCAAGTGCGGTGGCTGCGGACTGCGTCCGCGGGTTCCGATAATCACCGAAATCTCCGTCGCCGCGGCGGCCTTCTCCCGTGCAAACTCATGGGAGGACACAATGCCGCGTGCCGCCCGCCGCCATCGGTAAGGGCCGGGCCGAGACCCCCACTTGCGGCTTGGAAACCAGCGGCCGCCCGCTAGCGTTTTGCCATGGCATCAGTTCCGGCCAATCCGCCGGAGGGAAGTACTTACCGCGGCCCGGCTCGCTGGCCCCTCTCCGTCGAGGCCTACCATACGCTCGGGGACATGGGGTTGATCCCGAAGAAGTCCGAACTCCTTTACGGCTTCGTTTTCCACAAGATGTCCAAGTCCCCGCTCCACACCCTTCTGGTGTTGCGTCTGATTCAACTGATTCAGGCCCGTCTTCCCGCCGGGTGTCATCTTCGAGCGGAGCAGCCGCTGACGTTTGCAGACTCCGAGCCGGAGCCGGACGTCTCGGTTGTTCGGGGCTCGGTGGATGACTATCCGAAAAAGCACCCAACCACCGCGGAACTGGTGGTGGAGGTCAGCGTCACCAGCCACGACTACGACCGCGACAAGCTGGCCGCCTATGCGGCCGCCGGCGTTCAGGAAGCGTGGCTCGTGCTTGGACCGGAACGTCTGGTCGAGGTTTACCGACGGCCGGAGGCGGGTCGCTATGTCGAATCCGCCGTGTTTTCCGCCGACGGAATCATCGGCAGCGCCACCCTGCCCGGAGTCCACGTCGCGCTCCCGGAACTTTTCCGCGGGTAGGCTCCCAACAACTCCGCCAAAGCCATCCAGTGAAACGTGCGGGCATGGCCCATGGAAATCCCTCCTTGAGTTCCCCGCGAACGGATCTCCTCTTTCCGTCGCATGGGTTTCCGGCGACTACGACCATTCGGATGGGTTTTATCGCTCACCGTTGCGATGCGCCTCGCGGGCGCCGCCCCGGATTCCGTCGCCGTGGCAAGGGAGGAGACCCCAGGGTCGGTGTTCTCCATTCCCCTGCTGCCCCTCGACATCCGAATGAAGGATGGCGCCTGGCGGGCCCTGAGCCTTCAAACCATGGAGTCCCCGAAACTCTATGCGGAGGCGACGGTCCAGACGGAGTCCGGCACCTGGCCGTCCGTGGGCATCAAACTCAAGGGTTCCTACGGCAGCTTTCAGTCCGCCGAGGAGCGACCTGGTCTCACCCTCCATTTGGACAAGTTCAAGGGCGCGCGGCGGTTCGCCGGACTGACCCGTCTGCATCTGAACAACGGATCCCAGGATGACTCCCGTCTTCACGAGTGGCTGGGCGGGGAACTGGCCCGCGCCGCGGGGGTGCCTGCGGGTCGCGCCGGTCACGCGTGGCTGACCTTGCAGGGGCGCGATCGAGGGCTGTATGTGATCCGCGAGTCCTTCACTCCGGAGTTCCTCTCGGAATGGTTTGGCCCCCCGGGCAAGGGCGACCTCTACGATGCCGCCACCGGAGGAGACCTTCAGGTGGGAATGGAGAAGGATCAGGGAGAGGAGGGCGAGAATACCGCCCTTCAGACCCTCATCGACGCGTTGAACCTGCCGGAGACCGCCACCCGCCAAACCGCGTTGGAAGGGATTGGCGATCTGTCCGAATGGCGATCCGTCTTCGTCGCCGAAGTCCTGTTGGGTCATTGGGACGGCTACGCGCTGGCGGCCAACAACTATCGCCTCTACCAGCGGCCCAGCGACGGACGGTTTGTCTTCATCCTCCACGGCATGGATCAGATTCTCGGGGATCCCGACGCCCCGGTGTACCCCGAGTTCCCCGGGCTCGCGGCTCGGGCTCTGCTCGAACTTCCGGGGGAGGCCGAGCGATATGCGGCGGAAGTCCGTCGCCAAGCGAACAGCGTTTGGAAGTCGACGGACTGGACCGCTCGAATTCGTTCCCGGGCGGAAGCCCTCGCGACGGCAGTCGCGCGACATGACGAGACGCAGGCCGTGGGGCTCCGGCAATCCGCCGCCGACGTGGTGGACCGCTTTGAGCGCCGGCGCCTGCGGGTCCTGCAGGCCGCCGAGCATCCGCCGGAACGAGTCCTTCTGGGACCCGGAGGCCGCATTGCCCTCCGCGAGGGATGGTATCGGGGCGAAGAACCGGGCGCCGAGTTCCTGCCGCCTGATCAAAACAACGCGCACCCCGGCTGGCGCCTCAGGGCGACGGAGTTTACGGAGGCGTCCTGGCGCCAGACACTCTGGCTTCCTCGCGGGCGCTACCGGCTCTCCGCAGTGATCCGGGCCACCGAGGTGGTGACCGAGCATTCTGGCGACCGGAGGGGCGCGGGACTTCGCGTGCTGGGACACGAGGGCCGGTATTCCTCCTGGATCGCAGGCACCCGGGGTCCGCGACGTCGGCATCTGGATTTCGAAGCCGATGGACCCGTGACCCTCCTCCTCGAACTGGTGGCCCGGACAGGAGAGGCGCGTTTCGATTCCGAGTCCCTGACGCTGGAACGACGCTGACCGGCCGACCGGTGACTTAGGCCCGCGGTAGTCGCGGACTGCCGCCCCCAAGCTGTCCCTTCCCACCCACGGGAGGGATGGTGTGTCGCCGTCCCTGACTCGATCCCGTTCTCCCGCACGCCGCCTCGCACCGAAAACGCGGTCAGCGCCTCCTTACGTCGGCGGCTACGTCCTGAGGGACGCGCAAACCGAGTTCCTGAGACCCGGCTAGACAAATGCGGCGACCGCGCGCGTCCTTGACCGGATTTCACCGATGCCGGACCACCCGCTCGAACGCCTCTACGATGACCACGCTTCGGCGTTGTTCGCGTTCGCGGTGAACCTGACCCGGTCCGAGTCGGAGGCCCGGGACGTCCTCCAGGAGGTCTTCCTCAAACTGGCCCGGCGCGGCGCGCTTCCCTCAGGACTCCGCGAAGAACGCGGTTATCTCCTGCGGATGGTCCACCATGCCGTGGTGGATGCGCTCCGGCGACGCGACGTCCGATCCCGCGCCGAGGACGAAGTCCGGGCCGACCTCCCGGTGTTCGCCCCAACCCCAAATCCCGACGAGCAGGCGTTCCGGACACAACTCTCCGCGGCGCTCGGGGAACTGCCGCCGGATCAACGCGCCGTGGTGCATCTCAAACTGTGGGAGGGCCTCACCTTCGAGCGCATCGCCGAGACGCTGGACATCCCTCCCAACACCGCGGCGAGCCGGTATCGCTACGGATTGGACAAACTTCGCGACCGGCTGCGTCCCCTTTACGAAGAACTTCAATAGCCCCGCGCATCGCCGATGAACTCCTCCCAATCCCATCCCCCGGACGGCGATTCCCCGGATGCCCTGGAGCGCCGGATCGCCTCGCAGCCCTTCCGACCCCTTCCGTCGGACTGGAAGCACGTACTTCTCCCGCCGGTCACGTCCCCGGCCTCGGGTCTTTCAGCACTGCGCGAATTCCTCACGCCCTCCCGATGGGTGTGGGGAACGCTGGCGGCGCTGTGGGTGTTGGTGGCGGGATTCGGCTTCGCCGCCGAGCGCACGGCCCGGAGCGGGATCTCGTTGGTCCATCCGGACGCTCCCCGGGGATCCGACCGCATGGAGGAATGGCGCCAGCGTCAGGAGCTGATCTCCCTCCTGCTCGACGATCGCATGCCCGGAGATCGGCAGCCCGCGGCTCCGCCGCGTCCACGGAGCGACCTACGTGCGGTCCGTCACGGACGCCGCTCCCTTCTCCGAATCAGCCGCCGAAGACTTCCCCGCATCTCCCATGAATCCTGAACCCCGCAAACCCCGTTCCCGTCTGTTCCGAACGGCCCGCGCACTCCTTTTTGGAGTGTTCCTCCTCGCAACTGTCCTGTCCCTGGTCTGGGCCTTCGAGAATTGGCGGGGCGAACGGCAATGGCAGGCCCTGGTTCAGGCCTACGCGGCCCAGGGAGATCCGCTCGACGGATCCCGAGTCCGGCCGGCCGAGATCCCGCCGGATCAGGATGCCGCCACGACGCCGCTGCTGCGCCCCCTCACCGAATTCACCCTCGTGAAGGGCGAGCCGGTCTGGCGGGATCCCGCGGGGGTCGCCCGGCTGGACGCACTGGCGCTGCCCATTCTGACGGGGGAAGGGCGGGACGCGCGGGGCCTGACTGCCCTCTCCAACTGGCAATCCGCCTTTCGTGCCACCAACCTCTTCCCGCTTCCCGCGTCACCGGGAACCCCGGCCGCCGATGTGTTGAGTGCCCTTGGGCGATGGAACGCGGAACTCAACGAACTGGAGTCCGCCTCCCGACGTCCCTATGCGCGATTCGTCCCCGGACACACCGGCGAATCCATCGGCGTGTTGCTCCCCCAACTCTCCCGGGCCAAGGCCATCAGCACCCTTCTCCGGCTGCGCTGCGCGGCACGGTTGGCGGCCGGGGACCCTGCGGGGGCGCTTTCGGACATCGAGTTCAACGAGCGGTGGGCCCATCTCGTCGCGTCGGATCCGCTCGTCATCAATCAACTCGTGGCGATTGCCATCCAGACCATCGGCAACGGCATGGCCTGGGAAGGCCTGGTGGACCATCGCTGGAATGAAGACCAGCTGAGCCAACTCCAGACGCTGTTCGCCAAGAGAACTCCCCGGGAGGACCTCCTGCGAGCCCTGAAGGGGGAGCGTGCCTACGCGTTGTCCCTGTGGGACCAGGCGGTGAGGAACCCCAACGCCAGCACCGGTGAACCGGCAGCCGCAGGGACAGGCGTTCCGATTCCGAAGGGACTCCCCCGCGGCTGGATCCGGCAGAATCAGATCTCGTTTGTCCGCCTGCACGAACTGCTGTCCTCACCCCCGTTTCCCTGGATCGTCGACTCCAAGACGCCGCGCCGCACCGAACCGGAGTTGCGGCAACAGCTCGCCACGGATCGCCCCTGGGCCTATCGCAAACTCGCCGAGATGCTCATTCCCGCCCTCTACCAGACCATGGCCAAGGCGGACCGGCTCCTCGTAGCCTCCCGGATTTCAGAGATCGCCTGCGCCCTTGAGCGCTACCGCCTCCAGCACCAGCAATACCCGGAAACCCTCGAAGCCCTGTCCCCGACGTTCCTGGCCACCGTCCCCACCGACCCCTGCACCGCCAAGGCCTTCCAATACCGACGAGCCTCTGCTGACGGATTCGTGCTGTATTCGCTGGGTCCCAACGGCCGCGACGACGGCGGAACGTTCAACACGGACGAGTCCAAGGCCGACTGGGCCTGGCCGCAGCCCTCCCCGGAGAAGAAGCGTCTGTTCTGAACCCGTGTCCCTGGCCGCAATCCAGTTCATGGGGTACGGCCGCGACTCCACCCCGCATTCCATCCAGTTCGCCCCATGCCGACCACATCCGGCCACGGAACAATTCGGGATTTGAATCCGGGCCATTATGGGTGATGAGGTTCCACCCATGGTCTCCCGTTCCCACCTCCTCAGAAGCCGGTCCCGGAAATCCTCCGAGGGCGGGGCGTTTACGCTCATCGAGCTTCTCGTGGTGATCGCCATCATCGCCATCCTTGCGGGCATGCTGTTGCCGGCGCTGGCCAACGCAAAATCAAAGGCAAACCGCGTCGCCTGCACGTCCAACGCCCGACAGCTGGGCATCGCGATGACCATGTACGCGAGCGAGCACGGGGGCTCTATCCCCCACGGTTCCCGGATCCCGAGCCCGGCAATCCTTATCCCTGCAAACCCTGCCGGACAACGAACTGGATCCCCTACGCACTGCCCTTCGTCGGCAACAGCACCAATCTGTTCCGCTGCCCGTCGGACGATGGCGTGCCGAAGGATATCGCCGCAGATCCGATGAACCAGACCACCACCAACCGGCCGAAGCGGATGGCGGACTTCTACGGCAGCAGCTACTGCCTGAACACGGTGGTCACCCGGCTCGAAAAGGAATCCGCGATCGTCGAACCCTCCGCGACCTACTACGGAGCTGAGATCTGGTCCTGGCATCCGAACAAGGCGTTTGCCATGAGCAATTTTAAGAACAAGACGGAGAAGGGGGTCCGGGTGGCGTACTTCGTGGACGGCCATGCCGGACTGATCTCCGAGTTGGGTCTCGCGGCCCAATGTGTTCCGCCCGCCGCGCCGGGCATTGGACCCGTACCCTGAGGCGCGTCCGATGCGTGATCGTCGTCTTTCCCCCGGAGCCGTCGGAGTGGCGGCGCTCCTCCTGATCCTCGCAGGATGTTCCCGTCCGGGTTCCAGTATTCTCGGACAGGCCCCCGCCGGTTCGCCCGTCAGCCTCGACACCGCACGCAACGCCGCCGTGGGAAGCTCCGTCACGGTCGAGGCCGAAATGGTGGAGAAGTGTCCCGAGGCCGGCTGCTGGTTCATCCTCAAGGACGGCACCGGGACGCTGCGGGTGGACACCAAGACGGCCGGATTTGTGGTCCTCGACGTTCCCCTGCATCACCGACTTTCCGTCTCCGGCCAGATGGTGACCAACGGATCCGAGAAGCTTCTCGCCGCGACCGGAGTGCGGTACTGATTTCCCATGAGGTGTTCACGGCGACGGTGGCGGCTTAGGGCCGCTGCTATCCCCGCGCTGGCGATCCTCGTCCTGTCCGGTTGTGGGGATTCCACCTCGGAGGATCCGGGTGAGCTTCGGGACGCCCGCCGGACCGAGGGTGCTCCGATGTGCCCGTGGCGAAACCCGTCCGCGGACGTCGCGCTCTGGTTTCCCGGATCCACCCGCAGCGACACCGAGGTCCGGATTCTGAGCGGGGTCCGACCCGAACTGGCCCAACGCCTCGGCCGACAACCCACCGCCGGCGAGAACGCCCTCTACGTTCACCGGATCTGGCGCGGCACGGAACTTCTGGGCGAGGTCGCCACCACCCGCGTCAAGGGGGAGTCCGGTGCGGTGGAACTTGCCGTTGCCTTCGAGCCCGACGGGCGGGTCCACGGTGTCCGGGTGCAGCGGTCCCGCGAACCGGAACCCATTGCCAACGTCCTCCAGAATTCCTGGCTGGCGTCCTTCCAAGGAAAGACTGCAACGGATCTATCGGCAGGAGCGTCCACGATTCCCGCAGTCCCCCCGGAGGCCCGCACGACGGGGACCGCGATCATGGAGGGTGTTCGAAGTCTTTGCATCCTTCGCGAGATGGCAACCCGGCCCGGCATCCTGCGGCGCCCCGCACCGGAAGCGGCCGCCCACCTGCACTGACCATGCTGCGCCTTGCCCTTCGCAATCTGCTCCGGCGTCCGCTCCGGCTCGCGCTCACGATCTGCGGGGTCGCGCTCGGTACGGCCGTCTGGATGACGCTGGCCGGACTCGGGGACGGGTATCGGGCCGGTTTGCGGACGGAACTCGACCGCGCGGGAGTCCAGTTGATGCTGGTTCCCCTGGGTTGTCCCTACGATGCCGCGGCCCGGGTGCTCAAGGGTCGGACACTGGAAACCTCGTTGCCGGCGTCCGCACTCGACGCCGTGAGGTCCGATCCGGCCGTGGCCGTCGCCGCACCGATGTTGATCGCCGCCGTGCCGCGTCCGGAGGAAAACCGAACCGATCTTTGGGTGGGACTGGACGAGGCGTCCCGTCACCTCAAGCCCTGGTGGCACATGACCGCCGGACGCGATTGGTTCTCCGCCACCAACGGAGCGATCCTCGGATCCGAAGCCGCGTTGATTGAACTGCGCGCACCGGGCGACGCGCTTCACAGTCCGGAACTCCGCCAGACCTTCCGGGTCGAGGGCGTGTTGGAGCGCAGCGGCACCAGTGACGATTCCCTGTTTTTCATTCCCCTCCGGACGGCCCAGCGCCTGTTCGCCCAGGACGACCGGCTGACCGCCATCGCCATTCGTCTCAAGGATCCCGCCGAACTCCGGGCCGTGGTGCAGCGCCTTCAGCAGATTCCCGGCGCCCAGGTGGTGACGATGACGGAGATGATGGGAACCTTCCTGCGACTCCTGGGGACCGTCCGGACGCTTCTCATGGCCCTGGCCATCGTTGCCTGTGCGGTCGGGATTCTCGGCGTGCTCAACACCCTCCTGGCGGCGGTCGTGGAGCGGACTCCGGAACTGTGTCTCCTTCGGGCTGTGGGGGCGTCCAGAACCCAGATGGTGTTCCTGGTGGCCTCCGAGTCGCTCCTGCTCGCCGTCGCGGGAACCGCCGCCGGCGTCGGGATCGCCGGGGTCGGCGGCCACGCCATTGAGTCGCTGGTGAAACCCTTTCTCCCGCTCGCACCCACCGGCACCCTCCTTCAGCTCGGTCCGGACCGGATGACCCAATGCGCGCTGGCCGCCGTTCTCGGCGCCCTGGTTGCCGCCGCCTATCCCGCCTGGTGTGCCGCCCGGCTCCCGCCCGCGCTCGCCGCCAAAACCGAATGAACCTTTCCTGGCACCAGCTCGCGTGGAAGGAGACGCGGCGCCGTCCCATGCGCGCCGGCATTACCCTCACGGGAATCGCCGTCGCCGTGGCGGCCCTCGCGAGCCTCCTTTCGTTTCAACGGGGCTACCGACGCGGTCTCGGCCTGGAGCTGGACCGCCTGGGAGCCCACGTGCTCGTGGTCCCGAAGGGATGTCCCTTTGACGCCGCGTCCATCGCCCTCCACGGCGCCAACTGGCCCTGCTACCTCCGGGGTGCGTACCTCGACGAGGTTCGGAGCATCCCCGGAGTCGCCACCGCGGCGCCCGCCTTGATGGGTGCGTTTCCGAAGTCGGATGGCACCCAGACGGTGGTGGTGGGTGCCACCGAGGATCTGCTCGCGCTGAAACCTGGTTGGCGGATCGAGGGACGGTTCCCCACCGCGACCAACGAGGTTCTGCTCGGGGCGGACGTCGCCCGCAAGCTGGCACGAAAGACCGGGGACTCCGCCATGTTCGAGGATCTCCCAGGCCCTCGGCGGATCGCGGGAGTCCTGGAACCCACCGGGGGTGCCGACGACGGCTTCGTCTTTCTTCCCCTCGCCACCGCCCAACGGGACCTGCGCCACGAGGAGACGTTGACCCACATCCTCGTCCGGCTGCGGGATCCGGGACAACTGGACGATGCCGTGAACCGTCTGCGGGGATGCAATGCCGGCATGGACATGAACATCGTGCCGCTCACCCACCTGTTCCGAACCATCCAGGGCATGATGGGTGCCACCCAGGTGTGGATGGCCTGCGTGGCTTTTGTGGCCCTGCTGGCCGCGGGCGCGGGCGTGAGCAATGCGGTCCTGATGGCCGTCGTCGAACGCACCCGGGAAATCGGTGTCCTGCGCGCCCTGGGCGCGTCCCCGGGGGATGTCTTCCGCCTGTTCTGGATGGAATCCCTGGTGCTGTGCACTGCCGGGGCGGTCACGGGACTTCTCGTCGCCGCCGCGGCCTCCCACTGGGTGGAATCCTGGCTGCGGGAGCGTCTTCCGTTTTCCCCGACCGACACCCTCGTGCGCCTGGAACCGGGCGTCGCACTCCTCTGTCTCGGAAGTGCCCTGACGCTGGGGAGTCTCGCCGGATTCCTCCCCGCCTGGCGTGCCTCCCGGCTTTCTCCCCGCGAGGCCATTCGAGCCCCGTCCGGAACCTGATGAATCCTTCCAAATCCTCGCAGCCCTCCGCGCCCGTGGTCATCGCCCGCGGCCTTTCGAAGTCCTACCCCCGGGGTTCCGTCACCGTCGCGGCCCTGCGGAATGCCTCCTTTGAAGTCGGCCCGTCGGAATTCGTGGCCATCGTGGGACCCTCGGGCTCCGGGAAGTCCACACTGCTCAATCTCCTGGGGTGCATGGATGCGCCGACCTCCGGAACCCTGCAACTCGACGGACAGGATGTTTCGCAGCTTGCGGATTCCGGACGCACCCGGCTCCGGCGGGACCGGCTCGGGTTTGTGTTCCAGCATTTCGGGCTCGTTCCCACGCTCTCGGTCGCCGAGAACGTGGCCCTCCCCGCCTTCTTTGCGAGGCGGTCGGATCCGAAGCGCGTGGACGAACTCCTGGAACGCGTCGGACTCTCCAGCCGGCGTCATCATCGTCCCCACGAACTGTCCGGTGGCGAAATGCAGCGGGCGGCCATCGCGCGGGCGTTGATGAACCGTCCCATTCTCCTGTTGGCCGACGAACCGACCGGGAACCTCGACAGCCAGACGGGGAGTTCCATCCTCGAACTCTTCCGCGAACTCAATGCCGACGGCCTGACGCTGATCGTCGTCACCCATAATCCCTCCCTCGCCAGCGCAGCCGGTCGCCGATTGGAAATCCAGGACGGCGTGCTGATCAGTTCCACGCCCGGGTCACCGCCGAAACCACACGGTCCACGGTGATGCCGTTCATGCATCGGAAGTCGATCGGGCACTCCCGCAGAAAACACGGCGCGCACGCGGCTCCGGCCCGGAGCAATTGATGCTGGGAATCCCCGGGAATGCCGGGGGCTGTGAGCTCCGGCGACGTGCTGCCAAACGGGACCACCACCGGAACTCCGACCGAAGCCGCCGCGTGCATGGGCCCCGTGTCGTTGGTCAGGACCACCCGGCACAGCGTCAGCGCCGCGAGCAGTTCGCGGAGCGACGTCCTGCCGGCAAGGATCCGAATGGTCGGAGCCGCCGTCGCAAGTTCCGCCGAGAGGGATTCCGCGAGTCCGATGTCGGCCAACCCTCCGAACACCGCCACGCCGCAGCCGAGACGCCCGTGCACCGCCGCCGCCGCCGCGGCAAACCGCTCCAGAGGCCATCGCTTGGCAGGTCCGT
>JAEUHD010000228.1 GCA_016793645.1 Verrucomicrobiales bacterium | reverse complement strand
CTTCGAGACCTATCCCTCCCGACGAATCGCGCGAAGAATCGGCGCGGCGCTCGCAGCCAAGGTACATCACGTCCTCGATGCCCAGGGCAGTCGGGCCGGGTTTTTCGATCAGTTGTATCTCCTCTCCGAACGCTGGAGCGTGCGGCTGCTGAACCGCCGTGCGGATGTCATCCTCTGCAGCACGCCCCCGGTCGCCGCCGATTTCGCCCGGCTCGAACAACGCCTCGGGCTCTCCCCGCGTCCGACCGCGGTCGTCGGATACGGACTCGATTTCTCCGAGGTTCCCTACAGCGCGGAGGAACCCAAGGAGTTCGATGCCGTACTGCTCGGACGGGTTCACCGGCACAAGGGGGTCTTCGATGTCCCCGCGCTCTGGAAGGGGGTCCTTTCCCGACGACCCGGTTCCCGACTGCTCGTCATCGGGGAGGGACCCGACCGCGGGGAACTTCTGCGGCGCTGCGAGGCCGCCGGGATCGCCGATTCGATCCAGTTCACCGGAGGAATCCCCGACGCGGAAAAGAACCGCCTCATGCGGCGCTGCAAGGTGGGATTGAGCCTCTCGCGCGAGGAGGGCTGGGGACTTTCGGTGACGGAATGCCTGGGATTCGGAATGCCGGTGGTGGCGATGCACCTTCCCATCTTCGACCATGTGTTCCCGGGTCAACTGGACCTGGTGCCCCTCGGGGACGCCCCCCGCGCCGCGGAACGGGTGCTCCACTGGCTCGATCATGAGGGGGACCGTCTCCAGCGGGCCCGCGAGGGACGGGCGTTTGTCGAACAGTACGACTATGCCCCGATCGCACGCCTGGAGATGGAGGCATTGCAGTCCGGAGTCGACGCCCACCGGGCCCGACGCTGAGGCGCGTACTTTGGGAGTGCGGTAGTCCTCTACCGCTTTTCGTCTCGGCGGGACGCGTATTGAGAAATCCCACGCCTTGACCGCGGTTGAGGCGTGAATCCAAAGCGGCAGCTCCGCTGCCGCACCCCCAGGAGGGTCCACCTCCGGGATGGACCCGGGAAGTCCCGGGGGAGCACTGTGCCCGCCGTGAGCACACCCGGGGATCCATCGACGGCAGCCGCTCCGCCTGCCGGAATTCCCCGCGCGCTGGCGCCCATGTACTGGTTCTCGGCGTTCAACGCGCTGTCGTTTCAGCCGGTGCTCGGCAGTCCGATGGTGCTGTACGCAAAGTCCCTCGGAGCGAGCGCCACCGTCCTCGGCATCCTCGCCGGGATGATGCCCATCCTCGTGATCTCCCAGATCCCGGCGGCCCGGTTTGTAGATCGCATCGGATATCGCCGCTTTGTCCTGAGCGGCTGGTCGGTCCGGGTCGCGATCATCTTCCTGGTCGCGCTCGTGCCCCTCGCGGGCGGATTCCTCGACGCTCCGACCCGGCTGGTGCTGCTCGTCGCCCTGCTCCTGGTTTTCAACGTCTCCCGCGGCATCGCCAGCGCCGCCTGGCTGCCGTGGATCACGGAACTGATTCCGCCATCGCTGCGCGGACGACACTTCGCCCGGGACCAGCTCTGCATGAACGCGGCGAGCATGGTGACGTTCGCAATCTGCGGCGCCACGTTGGGGGCGGACGGAGGGGCGGTCCGATTCGCCGCGGTCTTTGCCTTCTCGGCCCTTTCCGGAGCCGCCAGCCTTCCCTTCCTCCGGCGAATTCCCGATGCCGCCCCACCCGCCCCACCGGCCCACGGATCGGGTTCGGTCCCCTGGACCACCCTCGCGTCCCATCCCCCCTTCGCGAAACTGCTGCGCGTCAATGTGGCGTGGTCCGTGGCCTATGGGGGACTCACCACCTTCGTGGTGACCTTTCTGAAGACCGGCGCCGGACTGCCCGAGGACCGCATCCTGTACCTCATGTCCCTTTCCTTCCTCGGCGGCGTGGCCTCACCGTGGCTGGCGGGGCCGCGACTCGATCGTCTCGGAAGCAAGCCGATGCTTGCGTTCTCCATGGTGGTGGGCTTCGCGATTGGCGCCGGCTGGTGGCTCGCGGCCGGCCGTGCGCTTCCGGTCACGGCGGGGCTTGCGGTGCCCCTGATGATGCTGCTGGGACTGGTCAACGCGCTCTTCTCCGCCGCCAACAACCGTCTGGCCATGGAGATCGTTCCCGCGCTGGGCAGAAATCACTTCTTCGCCCTCTTCATGGTGGTCTGGCAGATCACCCTCGGGCTGTCCCCCATCGCGTGGGGCCTCCTCCTGGATGCCATCGGCACCTGGCACGGGGCCACCCTCGGCTTTGTCTGGAACCGGTACAGCCTCTACTTCGCGCTCGTCTCGGCGGCGTTTGTTGTCGCGTTCTGGTTCTGCCAGCGGTTGGAGGAACCCCGCGCCGCCGAGGTCCAGCACCTCCTCCGCGAACTCCTCGTGGACGAACCGCGGCGGTGGTGGACCTTCGTGACGGGGCGCTGAATCTGGAATGCGGGTGCGAAGCTCCCGCTTTCCCGCGGGTGAGGCGGGGTGCGGGAATCCGTGCGAGTTCCCCGGGACGGGCGCGAATCGCAAGGCGGCATCGATGCGACACGCACTCCCAAATCCACCCTGCCGCGTGAGTCCGCCGGCTAGTGGGACGGTGCGATCTCCGGAAAGAACAGCCTCAGGGCGTTGCCCCGGGCCACGCCATCCGCGACAGGATCCCCCAGGGCCTCCAGGAACGGGTCAAACCTCCGGAGCGTCGGACCGAGTTCCGTAAAGTGACCGACGAGATCCGACCCCAGCAGAAACCGATCAGGATGGTTCCGGACCAGTTCCAGCCAATTCGGGTCCGCCACCCCTCCCGGACAGATCACCTCGTCAAAACCCACCCAGGACAGGTCGGCATGCAGGCGCGAATGCGTCCGGAGCATGCGATCCATCATCTCATGATACCGGTCATGACCGACCCGGCGGGAAAATCCGCAATGGCCCCACACAACGGTCAGTTCGCGATGCCGGTCGAGCACCTCCTCCAGTTCATGGAGGTAGACGTACTGGTCGTGACGCCCGACCGAAGTGCTGTTTTGGTGGAGCAGGATCGGCAGGCCCCGGTCGGCGCAGAACCCGTACACCGGCTGCAGGGCCGGATGGTTGGCGCGCGCCGTCTCCTCAAGGGTGAGATTGGTCAGGTCGTCGTGCCGCAGCAGCACCTCCCCGACACCCCGCCAGCACTCCCGGTCTCCGACGACCCGCTCGAGGTGACGGACGGCATGGCGATCGGTCGGATTGAATCCGCAGGCAAGCAGCGCGAAGCGGGATCGTTCCATCGGATCCAACGATTCCCAGGCCGAGGCCACCAGCTGATCCGTGTAGGAGTAGTAGTAGCACCGTGCGTTGTCGTCGAGGTAGTACCGGGGCTCCACGGGATCAAAGGCATTCCACTTCTTGATCACCGGCATCCCAAACGCCACCGCCTTCTCGACGCCCGCGTCGTCCATCCGACCCAGCAGCGCCCGGAGGCCGTCGGAGCCCTGAAGGAAATCCACAAGGTGGACGTGTGCGTCGATCAGCGGCCGGCGGCGGGGGGAATTGGGGGACATGGGGAGGGGGCCCGGGTGTTGCGTGCGTTTTGAAGGAGGTACAGCAGGCCCGCAGCGGCGGTCGAGGCCAGAAGCGCCAGCAGGGTTCCCAACGCAACGCCGGCACCGGGATAGGTGATCCGGACGGCCAGGGCGTAAACCAGGATGGTCACCGATCCGCTCGTCATCATCGGACGGACCATCTCCGCCGCGAACGGCGTCCCGCGATACCACGAGACCAGGCCCAGGGTGGAGACCCCGGCCACGGGAAAACTGGAACTGATGCCCGCCAGGAAGGGACCCGAGGACGATCCCAGCCAAATGCCCAAGGCAACCATGGCACCTCCCACCAGGGCACGAAGGGTCATCCGGGCCGGGGAGGACAAGGTGGACGGATGACATCCCGCCCCAGCCCCCCGGGGGAGGCTGGACCAGGCCACCACGTAGGTGACGGCCAGGAGCAGGAGACCGGCATCCATCCGTCGGGGAATCCACCGGACGGCCGCTGCCGCCAGAAGGACCCAGACCCCCACTGCCGCGGGCAACGCAAGGACAACGCGGCGACTGGCCAGCCACCCGAAGGTCGCAAGGAGCACGCAATTCAGGGCCAGCGCCACCGGGACAAACGTGCATTCCTCCACGACGCGTTGCCGGGAATCGGTGTACCCGATGAACAGGAACGTGACGACCACCGTGGATGGCATTCCGGTCAGGAGCCCGCCCAGGCGGGGACCCAATCGCTCCGCCACCCTTGAACAAGCGGCGATAAACATTCCTCCAGCCCCAAAACCGAGTACCAGATGGAATGCCAGGGAGGGGGACATCGGGGAATCGAGGTCACTTCAAAGTGCCACGAGGCCGGCAACATCCCAAGAAAGACGTTGACCGGAGGTTTCCGGGATCCCTCCATTTCAAAAAGATCCAAAGCGGCTCCGGAGGCTCCGCGTTCCCGGCCTCCAGGAACCGCCCCAAAATATCACCCCGCCGTCAAACCCACCCGATCACTTCCCGCCTTGTCCACGCTGCTCTTCATCCGTGATGTCGCACGAAATCCCGTCCGGATGGGTGCCATTGCGCCCTCGGGACGCCAGTTGGCGCGAGCCATCGTGGCTGCCGCCCAGGTGGCTCCGGGGGATGTGGTGATCGAACTCGGGGGCGGCAGCGGCTCCTTCACCCGGGAATTGGTGGCCCGGCACCCCGAGAATCCATTGACCGTGTTCGAGCTTTCGGCCGACCTGGCTGCCGGACTCCGGAGGGAGTTTCCCAGCGTCCGGGTGGTTGCGGCTCCCGTCGAGGACTTCCCCAAGGTGGCTCCTTCCCTGGGCATTTCCCGGGTTGACCGGATCATCAGCGGTCTGCCCTGGGCGCTCTGGGGGGAAGCCCGGCAGGCGGCGGTGCTGGACGCCCTGACGCCCTATCTCGCCCCCACGGCCCGCCTGGTGACCTTCCATTACCTGCACAGCCGCTCCCTGGGACGCGTCTCGATCACGCAACGACTGTTGAGGGAACGATTCGCCCGGGTCACCCACAGCGCCCCGGTCTGGGCCAACATGCCCCCGGCCTACCTCAACATCGCCGAGTCCCCCCGGGGATGCGGACCGCTTACTCCACGGTGATCGCCCGCACCGCCGGGTGCAGCGTTCCGTTGACATCCCGGCCCTGGACACAGAGGTAGTGAACCCCGGGAGCCACCTGGGCGGGCATCCACCCCTTCCACAGGTGGGGGGAAAGAATGGGATTGGGCAGCAACCGCCAGGGCGCGACGGCATTGGTGCCTTCCCGCGTCCGCTGCGCGAGCAGCATCGGATCCTGTTCCCGAACCTTCTCCAACCGCTGCCACGGCCCCTGGTTGTCGAGGCGCAGCTCCACCACCGAATTCTCGGCGCCGTTGAAGAGGTTCACATAAACGGGGGTGGTTCCCGTGGCGGCGGAGGCCACCGACTCGGGGGCAACGATGTTCATCTGATAGGACGCCGGACGCCGCGCCGCCTTGAAGTCGACCGCCACCTGGCCATCGCGAAAGGTCATCACCGTGTAGCCATTGGGAGCCCCGCACGCCATGGTGGTCATCGGAATTCCCAATTCATCGGGTTGTCCGCTCCACCAACTGCCGCAGGCGGTGACATTGACGATGTGATGATGGGGCACCGGCGCGAGCCAGCCGTCCTCACGGCGCAAAAACCGATGCTCATGCCAATGGGTGTGGCCGGCGACGCTCAGGCAGAACGGGCGACGCTCAATGAGCCGGTACACCTCGGTGCGGTTGGTCATGTCATTGAGCGGCACATGCATCATCAGCATCACGGGCTGACGCTCGGGCACGGACTTCAGATCCTCCGCCAGCCAGGCGAGCTGGCGCGCGTCCAAGGCGGGTTTCCAGACCTTGGTGCCCCCGGCCCGATCCGCGGGAGGAACCCACAGGATGTTGTCCAACGCCACAAAGTGAACCGGACCGTAGTCAAACGAGTAGTACGCCGGTCCGTAAACCCGGTTGAACGTGTCGTCCGCATCCGCCGCAGACGGGGCATCGGTGTTGATGTCGTGGTTTCCGATCACGTTCCACCAGGGGATCCCGATCAGGGCCACCGCGGCGTTGTGGGGCTCCATGATGCTGAGGTCGTCAAACACGATGTCCCCCAGCGTCACCCCAAAGGACGCGTTGGTCTGCCCGATCAACTCCTCCACGAGGTCGTGCTTGAAATAGTCCACTTCGCGGAGGTCACGGGGCTGGGTGTCCCCGAAGAAGATCGCCTGGAAGACCTCGGGTTCGCGCCGGGACTGCAACGCGAAATCCACGGATGCCGGCAGCGGACCGGTCGGCGGGAGTCCGGGGAATTTGAGGTTGGGGGAACCCGAGGGTTTGTAGGTGTAGGAAAAACGGGGCAGCTGATGCGGCCCCAGAGGCGGCGCATAGCCCCGGGGCTTGATCACAAAAAAGGTCGTCTCGCCGCCCTCCAGCACCGGCAGGGTCCACCGCCCACCCGCGTCGGTCCGTACAATGTTCCGTTGGTTGGAGACCCGGACCCCGGGCAAACCGGGTTCCCCCGCGTCGCGAATCCCATTCCCATTGGAATCCTCGAACACCACACCGGACGCCTTCTGGGCAGCCCCGGCCGTGCGCACATCCACCAAACCCAGCATCAGTGCAAGAAGGCCGGCCCCGCGTCGGAGGAGTTCAACCCTCGACGGTTGCAGGAACCCGGATGGCGGGAGTGACATGCGGGCACCTTACGCGACAATCCCACGACGTCACAAACGACAATCCTCACGGCTTCCGCCCCCTGCCCCACACGACCACACGACAAGCGCGTCTGGCCGGCGCCGCAGATATCCGGTAGGCTGCGCCCGCAGACCATGAGCGGATCCAAGCGCATTCCCACGGACGGCGGACCGGCCTTCGGACACAACCCCTTCGCCGGACTGGATTCGGTGGGGCTTCCCGAGGGGCCGGCCGAAGCGCCGGCAACGGCATCCCCGGCGCCCGCGAAGGACGCCCGCAAAAGTCGTGGCCGCGTGGACATCACCCGGCAAAAGGCCGGTCGCGGCGGGAAGACGGTCATGGTCGTGACCGGATTCCTCGGCATCAGCCTCGAGGAAAAGGAACGTCTCGCCCACGCCATGCAGAAGGCCTGCGGTGCCGGCGGTACCGTCAAGGATGGCAACATTGAGATCCAGGGCGAGCGCCGGGACGAAGTGGCGCGCATCCTCACCGAAGCCCGATTCCGCCCCGTCTTCGCAGGGGGTTGGTAACACCCCACCCACGTCAACCCTGCCAAATTGGGTTACTTCCGGCTTGCAAAATGGAGCGGAATGGAGTGCCGTAAGTCCACACCCAGTTGAAATCGGCCCCGGAACGGTCGCGCCCGCGACAGACCGGAGTCCACCGGCGGAACGTCCTTCGCCACCCCGCATGTCGTGCAGGGCCCCCCGGAGGTTTGGGATCACCCGTTTCGACGCGTCCAATCCAGGAGTGATCCCTGTTCAGAAGGGACACAGGGATGTACACGCTCAACGTCAACGGAGTCACCTATCAAGCCAACGTCACCGATGCCGAGACACCACTCCTTTGGGTGTTGCGGGATGTGTTGGGACTCACGGGAACCAAATACGGCTGCGGCATTGAAGTCTGCGGGGCGTGCACGGTGCTCATCGACGGACAGGTGGAGCACTCGTGCGTGTTCGACGTCTCCTCCGCCGTCGGGAAGAAGATCGTGACGATCGAGGGTCTGTCGGCCACCAACAGCCATCCCGTACAAAAGGCTTGGATCCAGTGCCAGGTGCCTCAATGCGGTTATTGCCAGTCGGGGATGATCATGGCGACGGAGGGAGCCCGTCGTGCAGGGCACCACGGAAACGAAATCCTGCCCGAACTGAAGAACGTGTGCGTCTGCGGCACCTACGAGCGGATCCGCCGGGCGGTGAAAACCCTCTGAGTCCTTCCACCCCCAACACCGGAATACCATGTCCTGTAACCATACCGCCGACTCCGCCGGTCAACCCGTTTCCCCCAGCGGATGCTCACGCCGAAACTTCCTCGTCTCCGTGGCGGGGGGACTTTCCATTGGATTCTTCCTCCCCGACGGAGGGCGAATGCTCGAGGCCGCGACGGCCCCCGCCACCGAGGCCCAACTCAACGCGTGGGTGCGCATCGGCACCGACGGGAAGATCACCCTGCTTTTCGGCGGCTGTGAAATGGGTCAGGGATCCATGTCCGGACTGTCGCAAATCCTCGCCGAGGAACTCATGGTCGACTGGAACCAGTTGACGATCCGCCCCGCGGACGCCGACGCCAAAATCTCCTACACGACCGGCGGCAGCAGTGCGGTCTCGCGGCGGTATCTCCCCCTGCGAACAGCCGCAGCCACCGCCCGCGAACTGCTGGTCGCCGCAGCCATGCTGACGACCGGGGACACCGCCCGTGGCAACTACTCCGCAAAATCCGGGGTCATCACCCGCAAGGACCCGGTCACGGGGGCCCTGCAGTCGTGGAATTACGGAAGTCTCGCCCTGCAGGCCGCAACCCCCCAGGCCCAGGCCCTCCTGCCCGCCGTCATTCCCCTCACGCCTCCCGACCAATTCCGCCTGATCGGCAAGCCGCTGGCCCGGCCGGACATTCCGCCCAAGACCAACGGATCCGCGCTGTACGGGATCGACGTGTTCCTGCCTGGCATGGTCTTCGCGGTCATCAAGCACTGCCCCACGATCGGTGGAACCCTGGCCCTCACGCCCGCAACGCCGTCCGGCGCCATCGCCGTGGTCCCGTGCTTCACCCCCGCCGACCGCGGGGCCATCGCCAAGAACTCGTTCAACGCCGTGGCGGTCGTGGCGGACAACACGTGGAAGGCAAAGAAAATTGCCCAGGGCTTGAAGGTGCAGTGGGCTCTGCCGGCCAGCACGGCGTCCGTGGACTCGGCCAGTCTCGTCACCCTCGCCAAACAACTGCTGGAGACCGGCCAGCCCATCGTTGCGGAACCCGCGTCCGCCGCACCGGATCCCGCGACGCTGAAGACCGTGCTCGGCAGTTCTGCAAAGTCCCTCGAAGCCACCTTCACCGTGCCGCACCTCGCCCATGCGACGATGGAGGTGCTGAACTGCTCGGTCCGCCCGACCCATACGGCGGGTGTCCTTACCGGACTGGAAATCTGGGCGCCCACCCAGTCCGCGATGTCCGTGGTGGCGACCGCAAACGTCGTGGCCCCGTCCCTGACCCCGGCCCAGATCACCGTCCACACCACCTTCCTCGGCGGCGGACTGGGACGAAAGATCGAACAGGACTACATCAGTCAGGCCGTGCAGATCGCCGTGGCGGTGGGACGACCGGTCAAGCTGACGTGGATGCGTGAGGAGGACTTTGGACACGACCAATACCGCCCCATGGCCGTCATCCGGGTCCGGGCCGGGTTGAATGCGACCGGCGGCATCACCGCGTGGTGGTACCGCAATGTCTCCCCCTCCATCCTTCAACAGCGCGGCCGTGCGGGACTCGACAGCCAGGCCATCGAAGGTTCCGTCCGACTCCCGTACACCCGCGCGATGTCCCTGACGGAATGGGTTCCCCTGCCGTCCGGCATTCCTGTCGGGTTCTGGCGTTCCGTCGGCGCCTCCATCAATGCGTTCGCCGTGGAGTCGATGATCGACATGCTGGCGATCGCCGCCGGACGCGACCCCTTCGTGTTCCGCGCCAGCCTGGTCAGCGACCCGCGATATCTGGACCTCCTCGCCGCCGCTGACGCGGCCTCCTCCTGGCGCAAGACGCTTCCGTCGAACCGCGCATGGGGCATGGCCGTCGCGGAATCGTTCGGCACACTGGTGTGCGAAGTGATCGAGATCTCCGCCCCCACCGCAGGCGCCGTCGTGATTCATCGCGTCGCGGCCGTCGTGGATTGCGGAACGGTGATCAATCCAGACTCGGTCGAAGCCCAGATCCAGGGCGCCATCATTCATGGGCTGACCGCGGCGCTCTGGGGGGAGATGAAGTTCGTCAACGGCGTCGCCAGCCAGGGGAACTTCAATCGCTACCGGATGATGCGGCTCAATGAGACCCCGACAATCACCGTCAAGGTGATGACCAGCGCCAATCCGCCCACGGGCATCGGCGAACCGGGAGTCCCCCCCTCGGCACCCGCGCTCGCCAACGCCTACTCCCGCCTCAAGAAGACCCGGGTGACCTCCCTGCCCCTGTTCCCGGGAACGTCCATGTCCGGACTTTGAGCGCCATGAATGAACTTCAATCGATCCTCCAGGAATGGCGGCGGCTGGGCGTGACCGCCGAAACGTCGGTGCTCGCGACGGTCGTCCAAGTCCGCGGTTCCTCCTACCGGAGACCCGGTGCCCGGATGCTGCTGCTCCCCAATGGCCGTCGCGTCGGCACCATCAGCGGGGGCTGCCTCGAGGGGGATGTTGCCCGCAAGGCGGCGTGGTGGACGTCCCAGGGACTCGGCGTCGTGCGCACCTTCGACAACTCGGCCCCCGATGTGGCCTGGGAATTCGGACTCGGATGCAACGGGGTCATCTCCATCCTGCTGGAGCGGGTCGCGTCACCAGGCGTGCGGGAATCCCTCGAGTTCATCGAGGCGCGACAAAGCGCGGAGACTCCGTGTGCCATCGCCACCGTGATCCGGACCGGTGACGGGACGCCCTGGCGGATCGGAGATCGTTGGTTCCGGGACGCGGAGGGTGACGCGGGAGGATCCCTTTCCGGCTCCCCGCTGGCCGCGGCGGTGTCGGACGCGATGCAGACCACGCTGGAGGAGGAGGCCGGGCGGCTCTTCCACAGTCCGGAGGCGGACGTCTTCATCGAGTGGATCGGGCTCCCGCAGCGACTGGTTGTCTTCGGAGGCGGTCTGGACGTCGTGCCGCTTGCCCGCATGGCCGCCATCCTCGGATGGCGGGTCACGGTGGTCGACGCGCACTCCGGCCCCGCATCCAGCGGTCGATTCCCGGGCGTGGAACGGGTGGTCCCCCTGCCCGACGGGGATGACCTGTCGTCCCTCGGCATTGACGAGCGCGCGGCCGTGGTGTTGATGACCCACAACTACCCGCGCGATCGCGCCCTGCTCCCCCGCATCCTGGAATGTCATCCCCGCTATCTCGGCCTGCTCGGACCCCATCATCGGGCGGAAAGCCTCTTTCGCGATGCCGGCGTGGAACCCGGATCCTGCGACATCCACGCCCCCGTGGGACTCGACCTCGGCGCGGATCATCCGGAGACCATCGCCCTTTCCATCGTCGCGGAGATTCAATCGGTGCTCGCCGGCCGGGCCGGGGGCTCCCTCCGGCGGCGGCGGGGCTCCCTGCACGTTCCCGTCCCGGAATGCGGTTGCACGGACACCGCACTGTCCGCAGCAGACGAAGCCACGACCCTCGAAGTCTGCGAAGCCGCCGCGTGACCCCACCCATCGGTTCGCGTCCGCGGGACGGCTCGTGGCTGTGCCGCGGACGACACCGCCCCTACCCGTCATGACCTCCGCCGAAAGCACCTCCCCAAGCGCCACGACCGGAATCCTCCTGCTCGCCGCAGGCCGATCCGGAAGGATGGGCCAGCCCAAGCAATTGATGGATTGGAACGGGCGCCCTCTTCTGCGCCACGCCGCGGAACAGGCCATCGCGTCGGGATGCTCCCCGGTGCTCGCCGTCCTCGGATACGAATCCGTCCGGATCCGCGAGTGCCTCGCGGGCCTTCCGGTAGAGATCGTCGAGAATCCCTCGTGGGAGGACGGCATGGGTACCACCATCCGCACGGGCATCCAGGCGCTCGACTCCCGCGGTTGCCCGTCGGTCATCCTGACCCTCGCCGACCAGCCTCTCGTCTCGTCGGCAACCTATTCCCGCATCGTCGAGACCCATCGCCGGACCGGGCGTCCCATCGTCGCGTCCGGGTACGCCGGAACCGTCGGGGTTCCGGTGCTGTTTGCGAGGGATCTCTACCCGGCCCTCCTGCAATTGGAGCCCACCCAGGGTTGCAAGGGGATGATCCTGACGCATCGGGAGGACGCGGAAATCCTCCCGTGTCCGGAGGCGGAATGCGATGTGGACACTCCTGCGGACTACGAGCGAATCCGCAGCGGCGTGATTCCGCCGTCCTCGCGATGACCTCGCCCGTCTATCTCGACCATCACGCCACCACCCCGGTTGCGCCCTCGGTGTTCGAGGCGATGCGACCCTATTTCACCGAAGTTTTCGGGAATCCCGGAAGCCTCGGCCACGCGTATGGATGGCAGGCCCAGGAGGCGGTCGGGACGGCACGCGCCCAGGTGGCACGACTCCTCAATGCCGCCCCTTCGGAGATTCTCTTCACCAGCGGCGCCACGGAGTCCAACAACCTCGTCCTGAAGGGACTCGTCGGAGCGCGACGCGGGCGCAGCACCCACATCGTCACCACCGCCACCGAACACAAGTCGGTGCTGGATCCCCTTGCGCGGCTCTCCCGGGACGGCATCCGCGTGACGGTGTTGCCCGTCGCCGGCGATGGACGCCTCCCTCTCGATCTCCTCGAACGTTCCCTCGGCGAGGATACGGCGCTGATCAGCGTCATGGCCGCCAACAACGAGATCGGGACGTTGCAGCCCCTCGAGGCGATCGGACGACTGGCCCGCGAGCGCGGCATCCTGTTCCACACCGACTTCACCCAGGCCGCCGCCCTCCTGTCCCTGGATGTCCAGAAAGTCCCCGTGGACCTGCTCACCCTGAGCGGCCACAAAATGTACGGACCAAAGGGGGTCGGCGCGTTGATGGTCGGCTCGGGAAGGTCCGGTGCGGAACTCATCGCCCAACTGGACGGCGGCGGGCAGGAGCAGGGACTCCGGGCCGGAACGCTCAATGTGCCCGGCATCGTCGGCCTCGGGGAGGCGTGTGACCTGGCCCGGAAAAGCCGGGAATCGGACGCCCAACGCCTCACGACGCTGCGGGATCATCTGAAGGAAACCCTCGCCGCGGCCCTGGGCGATCTGCGGATCAACGGCACCTGGACACACCGGCTTCCGAACAATCTCAATGTGAGTTTTCCCGGGGTCGACGGGGAGGCCCTGTTGCACGCCCTGCCCGAGGTCGCCGTGTCCAGCGGATCCGCCTGCAACGCGGCGAGCGGGGAACCAAGCCACGTGCTTCTGGCCCTCGGACTCGACCCGGGGCTGGCCCGGGCGACGCTTCGGTTTGGTCTGGGGCGTCCGACGACCGCGGACGATGTGGATTTCGCGGCCGCGCGGGTCATTGAGGCCATCCGGCGCCTGCGACCGGTGTCGCCCGGGATGGATACCCCGGTCGCGACCTGAGGGACGGACGGATCCCGGACGGGCGGAGCTCGTCAGCGAAACAGAGACGCCGGGGCGTCCGACAGTCCCAGATTGCGTCCGCCCGCGGTGTCCTCAACCCGGCCGCCCCGCCAGTGCCGCAGCCGGTAGAGCGTGGCAAAACCGAAGCTCGGCGCCGCGCCCCCCTGGCCGCCGACCAGTTCGCTGCCCCGGCGCACGTTGTCCTGCATCCAGGCGGGCAGGAGCAGGTGAAACGGATTCCGCTGCACTTCGCCCACATGGAACGACAACGCGGTGACCTGGTCCGCCAGTTGCCCCTCGCTGACTTCCACCATCAGGTTCGGACGCGTCATCTGTCCCCAGTACTCCGTTTCCACAATGGCGGTGGCAAACGCGGGCGGCAGCGTCGCCAGCGCATCGAGAACGAGATGATGAACGCCAATGTGGGTTCCGTTCCAATCGTGCTCGTGGGGCACGAACACCGCGGCCGGCGTCTCGGCCGCGAGAATCCTGGCGATCCCGGCGACCTTCGCCTTCCACCCCTCCGGATCCTCGGCACGCGCCTTGGGCGTGATTTGTTCCAATCCATTCGGCGCCGTGGCGATCAACCCGAATCCCAGATACCGGCAGGCCTCCTGCAATTCCTGCCACCGCGCGGCCTGGCGCGGACGGCTGCTGCCCTGCGTCACGGCCACATTCCGGATGTTCCAGCCCGATTCGCGCTGAAGCCGGAGGGCCAGTCCGCCGATGATGCATTCGTCGTCCGGATGCGGCGAAAAAATGAGGGCCCGGGGCGCCCCCGCCGCCGGCGCGGCCACCGGGGGAAATGGAAACCCGCCCAGCGGATACTGCTTCCCTTCGCGGAAAAAGCGGGCGTATTCGGAGACCAGATGGGAGTAGGGATTCATCGGAGTGACGGGAGTGTTTCTCGGGACCGGAGGGTCAGGGACGGTTTCAGGAAAGGGAGGGCAGACTCGCCGCGGCAATGGCCTGTCCGTGCCGCTTGTCCTTCTCGTCGGGAACCTGGAAGGCCATTCGCCCTGACAATTCCGGGAACTCGGTATCGAGCACCCGCCGGGCGCATTCCAGGATCAAATCGCCGCCGCGCCCCGTCATGACCCGCCCCAGCACCAGCACGTGGCGGACGTCATAAAATTCGGCCCAGTGGGCCAGGGCATACCCCAGGAACACGCCGATCGACTCGTAGATCTTCGCCGCGCGGGGATCCCCGGACTTCATCAGCGCCTGCACATGCTTCAACTTCTCGGGAAGGCCGAGCCCCGGCTCCACCTCGATGCCGGCCGGCCCGAGCAGCCGTCCCACCGCCTGCTGCGAGAAGTACTGCACGCCGCAGCCGAAGTCCCCCGACCACTCATCCTTGGGCGCCGACGGATGGTAATCCACCGGCACAAAGGCGAGTTCGTTGAGCCACGTGGTGATGCTGCCCTCCGGGGTCACGAAGCCGGCCGCCGTGCTCGTACCCATCGCGACGCCCAGCACCGCGTTTTGTCCCAGCGACATGGACCCCGCCAGCGCCGTGACTTCGCCATCGTTCACCACATCAAACGGAATGCCGCCCCACTCCTTCCGCAGGTCGAGGAACAGGTTCTTGGCCCGCGTCTCAAACTGGTCGGGAGGCACGCCACGGAACAGCGAAGCCACCTTCACGCGATTGTTCACATAGACCCCCGCGGCGGAGCCGCCGATGGCGTCCACCCGGGGCAGATGCGCGGCGGCCTTGCGCAGGGAATCCATCACGCCGTCGAAATGATACTGGACGTCCTTCTGGAAGTACGGATCCCAGACGATCTCCTCACTGAAGACGCATTGGCCGTCCTTGACCGCCGCCACCTTGCGATCACTGCCGCCGAGGTCGAATCCGATGCGGCAGCCATCCAGGTGTCGTCCCAGCGGCGCACTGGTCGCACGCGCCGGGGGAAGCGCTTCGGGCGATGCCACGGTCACCACCTCGATGGCATGGTCGTAGATCTTCCGTCCGATCACCTCGGAGTCGAAGCGGCCGGTGGCGTCGTCGGCGTAGTGACGCCGCAACGATTCCGCCAGGGACGCCGGGCCCGCCACATGGATGCGCCAGCCGCCCCAGGCCCACAACAGGAACTTCGCGAGGCGGCCGATGAAGAACGCGTTGGCCGCGGCGGCATCCGGATGCGACTCCGGAAGCACCCTCAACGAATGGTGAAACACCGATCCGTCGGCCTGCTCCAGCGCGAGGGTGACGGCAACCGTCGCCTCGCGGTCGAAGGCGCGGCTGGCCAGGACGGCGGGACGAAACTGGGGATCCAGCGGCGGGGAGATCCGCGGGGCGGGAAGGAAACGATCGGGCACGCTCATGAAACGGGACGCAAGGCTGCGGGGACGGCCGCCATCGTGCAAGCGCTCTGGAGAAACCCCGGGGAGTACGGCAGCCCTGTCCGCCGTCGCGGCCCGCCAGACAGGCTGAAGCCTGCACTACGAACGTGCGGGCGGATCGGGACGCTGGTCGTGCAGGCTTCAGCCTGTGGTTCGGGGGACGCGGGGAGCAGCCTGAAGGCTGGACTACGAACGAGCGGGGCTGGGATTGGAATGGAAGCGGCCGTCAAAATTTTGTAAGGAATGGTCCCCGTGCGGGGTTCTCCCCTTGTGACCATGGCACTCCACTCCACTCCGACGGCCGTCAGCACCCTGGCGACGAACCGCAGCCTGATTGAGAACATCAGCGACCCCTCCCTCGGGACGCGCTGGAACGAGTTCGACCAGATCTACCGGCGGGTCGTGCTCGGTATGGCGCGGGGGTCGGGTTTGACCCTGCAGGACGCCCAGGACGTCACCCAGGACGTGTTCCGGGACCTGTGTCGCGGGCTGGTGGGATTCAAGCTTGGCGAGCGTCGCGGCAGCTTCCGCAATTTCCTGTTCCGGCTGGTGCGCTGGCGCATCACCTCCCGGTTCCGTCAGTTGAAGACCCAATCCACCACCTCCCTGGATGCTGAGGATTCCCCCGTGGGGGAGCTGGCGGCGCCCGAAGGGGAGCCCGGGATGACCGAGACCGAATTTCAGGAAGCCCTCACACGGTCCATGGAGGTCCTGGGCCGCGAAATGAAGGCGCGCGATTTGCAGATCCTGGAATTCTACTACTGCGCGGACTGGTCCGCCCAACGGATTGCCAAGGCCCTCAAGATGCCCGTCGCGACCGTCTATGTGGTGGCCCACCGCCACAAGCGGCGCCTGGCCCGGGAGATTCTGAAGCGCCTGTAAACGTCGCTCCACGGCCTCGATGGGCATCGTCCCGCCTATGGTGATCGATCGCCAAGCGCCCTGGTGCGGCCTTCAGGCGGTCCGGCGTGCAACCGCGGTTCCGCGAAGGAAGGAAGGGGCCGTCTGGAGACGGGACTACGAACGGGAGTGGAACAGGCTAAAGCCTGCACTACGAACGGGCAATGTCGCGATGCGTGGTTTCAGGGTGCATTTTTTGGCGCGACTCGGGCAGCCTTTCCCCTGTGAACGTCCTGCGCCTCGTCCCGCTGATCGCCCTCGCCGTCCTTCCCGCCCGCGGCGCCACCACCACGGTCAACCAGCGTTCCTTCACGGTTCCGGACGGATTTGAGGTCAGCCTCGCCGCGTCGTCGGACCTGGCGCCGCGTCCGGTGAGCGCGAGCCTTGATGACCGCGGCAATCTCTACGTCACCGACTCCTCCGGTTCCAATGAGGCGCCGTCGGAACAACTCAAGCACCCGAATCACCGCCTGCTCCGCCTGGAGGACAGCGACGGCGACGGGGTGTACGACCGGACGGTGGTGTTCGCCGAGCAGGTCATGTTCCCGCAGGGCTGCCTGTGGTACGACGGCTCGGTGTACGTGGCGGCGCCCCCGAGCATCTGGAAATTCACCGATACCGATGGGGACGGAAAGGCCGACCGCCGGGAGGAATGGTTCAAGGGTGGCACCCTGACCGGATGCGCCAATGACATCCATGGTCCGCATCTGGGTCCGGACGGGTATCTCTACTGGACCAAGGGCGCATTCGCGGAACAGACGCATCCGCTGGGAAATGGACGCATCCTCAAGGACAAGGCGGCACACATTTATCGGGCCCGTCCGGACGGCTCGGACCTCGATGTGGTGATGTCCGGAGGCATGGACAATCCGGTGGAGATCACCTTCACCCCCGACGGCGAAACGCTGTTCTCCAGCACGTTCATCGACTTCACCCAGCCGGGATTCCGTGACGGCGTGGCCCACGCGATCTATGGCGGCGTTTACGGCAAGGTGAACGACGTGCTCGACGATGGCCGGGTGACCCGGACCGGACCCGACCTCTTCCATCCGTTCTTTGAGGCGGGCCCGGCGGCGGAGTGCGGACTGACCCGGTACGAGTCGGCGGCGTTTGGAGTCGACTTCCGTGACAACCTGTTCGCGACCACCTTCAACCTGCACAAGGTCACGCGACACGTCCTGCGTCCGTCCGGTGCGACCTTTGCCAGCACCGACAGTGATTTCCTGGTTTCGGATCATACCGACTTTCATCCCACCGACGTGCTTGAGGATGCCGACGGGAGCCTGCTGGTGGTGGACACCGGCGGCTGGTACCGCCTCTGCTGTCCCAGTTCGCAGCTCGCCAAGCCGGATGTGCTGGGCGCGGTGTATCGCGTGCGGCGGGCCGGTGCGCCTCGGCCCAAGGAACTTTGGAGCGGGGTGGCCGCAGGACTTCCGAAGCAGGTGGGACCCGCTGGTTTTGTACAGGCCGCATCGCTGCTGGCTTCGGATCCGCCCAATCTCCGCTCGGCCGCGGTGCGCTGGCTGGTGGCGGCCGGGGCACCGGCGCTTCCGGCGCTGAGGAATGCAGCACTGGAAGGTCCCTCCTGGCGTCAGCGACAGGAGGCCGTTTGGGCGGCGTTCCGCATCGGGACACCGGCGGCGACCGCCTTGTTCATCGAGGCGCTCGATCATTCGGACCCGGGAGTCCGCCGCGCCGCCGCCAAGGCATTGTCGCTGCGGCCCGATCCCGCGACCGAAGGCCGCCTGCTCAAGCTCGCATCCAGCGATGACGCGGCGTTGGTGCGCTCGGCGGCGGAAGGACTGGGGCGGCTGCGGTCGCGATCGGCAGTCCCGATCCTGTTGACCGGGACGGCCCGGGGCGACGATGCATTCCTGGAGCACAGCCTGATCCATTCCCTGATCCAGATCGCTGCACCGGTGGAAACCCGGGCCGGGTTGTCCGCCGCGTCCATGAACACCCGCCGGGCGGCCTTGATCGCGCTCGACCAAATGGACGGAGGCGGACTCAAGGCCACGGAGGTGGTTCCGTTCCTCAACGTCCCGGACGAACGGCTCCGCGTGGCCGCCGACTGGATCCTGGGACGGCATCCTGCCTGGGGTGCGGAACTCGCGGACTGGTTCCGGACGCGGCTACTCGGATCGGAGCTGTCCGCCGAGGCCCGCACTTCGCTGGAGAGCCAGTTGGGAATCCTGACCCAGGACGCGCGGGGGCAGGAACTGCTGGCGGAGGCGGTGGTGCAGTCCGGATTCCCCGAGGGAACGCGCCTCGCTGCGCTGCGGGCGATCGCTGGATCGGGACTGAAGGAACCCCCGGCGCGCTGGCGCGAGGCGGTGCTGACGGTGTTGAAGGGAAAGGGCCCCGAGGTGGACACGGCGATCACCACCGCGAAGTCACTGAATTCGAATCCGGCAGTCACGGCCGCGCTCCTGGCCTTGTCCCGGGACAGCACCCGATCCTCGGAACTTCGGCTCGGCGCCCTGGCCGCGCTGCCCGGCGGGGTGGTGCTGGAATCCGGGGATGTCGCCTTCCTCCGCAGCCAACTCGGCGCAGCGTCGGCTCCGGCGGTACGGGCCCGCGCCGCAGGTGTCCTCGGAAAGGCAACGCTGGATCCTGCATCGCTCCAAACTCTCTCCGGTGATTTGAAGACGGCGGGTCCGTTGGAGTTGAACCTGCTGTTGCAGGCCTACGATGCCGGCGGCGACGAGGCCCTCGGACGCAATCTTCTCGCCGCATTGCAGGGTTCCAAGAGCGCCCGAGCGCTGCATCCCACACAGCTGAAGCCCCACTTCGCGAAGTTCCCGGATCCGGTCAAGGCGGAGTCCGAGGTGTTTATCGTCAGCCTGAACGCCGATGCCGCCCAGCAGGCGCGACGGTTGGACGGACTCCTGGAGGAACTGAAGGCCGCCAACGGCGACCTCCGTCGCGGCCAGTCGGTGTTCAATGGATCCAAGGCGGCGTGTTCCACCTGCCACCGGATTGGATATCTCGGCGGCAATGTGGGTCCCGAACTGACGAAGATCGGGGAGGTGCGCAGCGAGCGAGATCTTTTGGAATCCATCGTGTATCCCAGCCTGAGTTTTGTCCGGAGCTACGAACCCAGTCGCGTCACGCTGAAGGGCGGCGATGAGATCAACGGAGTCGTTCGCCGGGAAACGCCCGAGGAGATCACGCTGGTGACCGGTCCGGGCGCGGAGCAGCGGATCCGGCGCGAGGAAATTGCGGAGATCCAGCCGGGAGTCATCAGCGTCATGCCGGCCGGGTTGGACGAACAACTCAGCCGCCAGGAACTCGCCGACCTCCTGGTCTTCGTGAAAACCGTCCGGTGGCGGTAAGCCATCGAGGTCCTCGGAATCGCGTGCCGGGAGGGTATCTCTTCCCATCCAAGTGAGGTGGCTGCGGGCTGCCGCCCGCGGGTGACCTCTCCTTCGCGTCCGCTGCGCGAAGGATCTTCGGGTCTGAAGTCACCTGACGAAACCGCTGAGGCGCCGACGCGTGCCGCGCCCACGACAGCGCGCCCAAGGCGCGTCGAATTGGGCGCCCCAGCCGGTGAGGCTGCGGTCGTGTGCTGCGGATCCGTGGCAGCCACCATTTTCTGCAGCTCCGGACGGATATCGACATGGATGCCGAGACGTTTGAGAAATGGATTTGATGGGCTCGCCGAACCGAGGCTCGACCGAACAACGAAGAGCGCGCTGAATTTCCTGCCCCATCGCGTTTGCGCACTGCACGATCCCCGTCATTGGTCAGCGTTCAGTAACGCGGCATGAGCATCCTCCCATGAGATTCGGAAGCGGCCATTGGCACTGGTACGACATCATCATTCTCGGACTCGCTGCTGTGATTGTCCATCCCGACAGGGTGTTGGACTGGATTGGAGAGCGCAGCGGGAGAGCGTTCGGCTGGCAACACGTCGCGCTGCTTGAAGCCGTCGCCATGGTGCTGATGTCTGTAGCGATGGCTTTGCTCATGCCCGCGTATCCGCAATTGCAGTGGTGGCATCCACTGCTCCTTGTCGGCATGTTGGGGTTGTTCCGGGGCATCCTGTGGTTCGTTACCGGCTTGTTCGGGTTTCCAGACCGATGACAAATCCACTTTCAGAACGCTACAGCAGACCCGGCAGGACGCCGTGGTTGGAAATCATTGCGTCCCGCGCGCCGGCTCGCTGAGCCTGGGTCGTTGGCATCAACCCACAGCACATTATCCTCATGCCCACCAGGAAAGCATCCCCAAGGGACCACATCGAGTATCACAAGGATGGCAGCGTTTGGGCCAGGGGACAGACGGTCAACGGAGTCCCGACCGGCTATTGGGAGTGGTTCAGATTGGACGGCACGAGGATGCGCGCTGGATACTTCGAGAACGGCGAGCAGGCCGGCGACTGGACCACATACGACAAGAAGGGGCAGGTCTACAAGGTGACCAGGATGAAACCAAAACCGGGGAAAGCTTCCTAACATCGGGCGTCTGACGGACCTATGAAACTGACGCTTTTGCGCGCCTTCCTTGGCCTGGGTGCGGCCACCTGGGGTGCGGCGGCGCCCGGTGTATTCCTGAAGTGGCAGACCGCCGCCCATGCAATGGAGGGCCTCGGCTCCGGCCCGGTGACCTACGACCGGATGCTCGACTACTGGCTGCGGATGGCCTCCGGTGCATTCGCCCTCGTGGGCTGCCTCTACCTCCTGCTGATGATCCGGCCGAAGCGGTTCAGGGAGATGATTCCCTGGATGGGATGGTTCGCGCTGGTGGAGGGAATCATCCTGCTCGGGCACGGCGTGCGGCTCGGGCTTCCTCCCTGGCCGTTCTACGGAGACGTATCGGCGTGCCTAGTGTCGGGCGGTGGCATTCTGATCTGCTGGCGATCCGCACGGAGATCGATGTAGCGAACGACGGTCGAACCATGGGGTGTCCGCGTCGGGCAGACGCCCGCTTCCCGGTTGCGTACCTTGGCCCGGCGTGACAGACCGACGGCACTCGCCGCCCTGGCCACCACCAAAATCCCTCGCCGCAGGACCCGCTGAGTTTTCGGACAGTCTCTGCAATCCTTCCCCATGATCTGCCACCTCACCGTTTCCGGTCGTGACTTTGACCCGGACCGCTTCCTTGAAGGTTCCCCGCTGCGTCGCCGGGCAAGGATTTGGCGCCGGGGGGAGCCCCTGCAATCGAAGTTCCTGCAAAAGAAGTGGAAGCGGAAGACCCGTCCTGACTCGGGATTCAGGCTCGCGGCCAGCCGGACCGGGAGCGACCGTCAGATCGCGGCCCAGGTCCGTCAGGTCATCCGCTTTCTGCGCACCCACCGGCGCCAGCTCTCGCGTCTGCGGGGGTCGGCGAAGGGAAGCCTCGACTTCGGCATCCTCTGGCCCAGGGAGGCGGTCATCGCCGGCTGGAGCTTCCCCCCGGAACTCCTGTCGCTCGCCGGCGGGTTGGGGATTGAAATCGGGCTGACCGTCTACGGCGCGACGCGCTGGGAGGAACTGACCGACAACCGCGTTCACATCCCTTGACATTTCCGGGGAGAACCGGGGAGAACTAAGTCCGTAAGCCTCCCGCATCCCGTCCGCCGCATGAATCCATCCCAACCTTCCGCGGCCGATCTGGATCGGCGTCGGTTCCTCAAGACGTCATCGGTCGCCGTGGGATCGATCCTGGGCAGCCATTTCCTGGGAGTGGTTACGCCGGCGACCGCCGCGTCCGCCGGTCCGGTGCGCAAGAACATCCTGATCTTCATGACGGACCAGGAGCGGAAGCCCCAGTGGTTTCCGTCCGGCTGGGAGGAGAAGTTCCTCCCCAACACCCAGCGGTTGAAGCGGGACGGGCTCACCTTCGAGAACGCCTTCTGCGCGTCCACCATGTGCACGCCATCCCGGACCACGCTCTTCACCGGGCTGTTCCCGGTGCAGCACCAGTCCAAGGACACGCTCACGCTCGACATGGAGCAGTCCCCGGTGGAGCACCAGCTTGATCCGACGCTCCCGAACATGGCCACCTGCCTCAAGGAGGCGGGCTATGACGTGATCTACAAGGGCAAGTGGCATTTGAGCAAGGGCGTGCAGGGGGCGGATCCCGGGGTGACCCTTCCCGACGACATCTCGCGGTACGGCTTTGACGGATGGGATCCGCCCGACGCGGGCATGAACACCGATCCGACGCAGTTTGGTGGCGGGTTCGCGGACAACGACGGGCGGTACATTGACGACGCGATCGCGTTCCTCCAGGGCCGGGTGGCGAATCCCTCCCCGCGGCCCTTCTGCCTGATCGTGTCCTTGGTCAATCCGCACGACGTGCTGGCCTATCCCAAACCGGATAAGTTCCTCGGGGGTGGCTATACTCCGGACTGGCTGGTGCCGACGGACCCTCCCATCGCCCTGCCACCGACCGTCGGTGAGAACCTCCTGGAGAACAACAAGCCCCTGGCGCAGGAGCAGTACAAGATCGCCTCGGCGGGCCTGGGAATCCTGGCCTCGGATGACAAGAAGCTCAATTACCTGAACTTCTACGGAAACCTGATGCAGTTGGTGGACTCCCAACTGGGAGAATTGCTGGCGGTGTTCGACCAGGGCGGGACCGCCGGGGAGCAACTGCTCCGGGACACGATCATCATCCGCACCTCCGATCACGGGGAAATGGCGATGTGTCACGGCGGGCTGCGTCAGAAGCCGTTCGTGGTCTACGAGGAGGCCCTGCGGGTGCCGTTGATCTGGTCGAACCCCGAACTCTTCCGGGGACGTGGATCGACGCAGGCGCTGGTGTCGCACGTGGACCTGCTGCCCACGCTCTGCTCCCTGGTCGGGGTGCCCGACTGGCGGGCCAAGGGATTCCGGGGCGTGGATTACAGCAGCATCCTGCTGAATCCCTCGGCGCCCCCGGTCCAGGATCATGTGCTCTTCACCTTTGACGACATCTATGCCGGTCAGGACGAGACCCAGTTTCCGAACGGCGTGGCGCATCCCATCAACCGCATCCAGATGATCCGCACGGCGGACTTCAAATATGCGAAGTACTACGGGGATCCGTCCGTGGGCGACCAGGAGGAGTTCTACGATCTGCGTCCGCAGGGCGGCGACTACGACAGCACCTACGGGCAGCCGCTGGAGATGAAGAACCTCTCGCAGTGGGCGGCCACCCGTCCCCACCCGCCGGTGCTCACACCCGAGCAGGCCGTCGCCCGCTCCACGCTGATGCGCACCCTGGCCCTGGCCGCCGCGGAACGGCTGCAGCCGCGTCCGATGGAGGCGCCGGTCCCGCCCGAGGACCTGCAGTTGGCGGTGGTAAGCTACAAGACGGTGGTGCTCGGCGTCCTGGTGGAGCACACCCTCGTGCAGGTGACCTTCCTGTCCCGGTCCAATGAGATCTACTTCCTCCAGAGATCCTCGGACCTGGTGACGTGGGAGGATATTCCCGCCGTGCTCTGTGGTGACCCGCAGCCCGAACTGACGCCCCCGGTCTCGCAGCCTGTGGAGGGCAACAACGGTCCGGTCGCCCTCTGCACCCGGCCCCTGAATGGCAAGGCATACTTCCGCCTCGTCTGGGCGGCCAAGCCGGCCGGACCGCCGTGACCGGCCCCCCCGACCGCTTCCACGTGATGGCGAAGCCGTCCGGGGCGCTGTGCAATCTCGACTGCCGCTACTGCTTCTACCTCGACAAGGAGTCGCTGTACGCGCCGGGCAGCCGGGTCCGGATGAGCGACGCGGTGCTGTCGGCCTACGTGAAGCAGCAGTTCGAGAGCCAGCGGGGGCCCGAGGTGGTGTTTGCGTGGCAGGGGGGCGAGCCCACCCTCCTGGGCATCGACTTCTTCGAACGCGCGGTCGCCCTGCAGCGGCAGTTCGGTGCGGGGCGCACCGTGCAGAACGCCTTTCAGACCAACGGGGTGTTGCTGGACGATTCCTGGGGCGAATTCCTGAAGCGGGAGAATTTTCTGGTCGGCCTGAGCGTGGACGGTCCCGCCGCGCTGCACGACGCCTACCGCGTGGACAAGGCGGGACGGCCCACGTGGGACCGGGTGATGCGTGGTCTGGACGCACTGCGCCGGCATGGCGTGGACTTCAATACACTGACGGTCGTGCACCGGGAAAACGGGCGGCACCCCCTGGAGGTGTACCGGTTTCTCCAGGAGATCGGCTCCCGACACCTGCAGTTCATCCCGCTGGTCGAACGCCTTCCCGGTGTGGAAACCCGTGCCCGCGGCTTCAGCCATGCCCCGCCCCCGCGTCCGGACGGCGACGAGGTCCAGGTGACCGACTGGACCGTTCCCGCCGCCGACTACGGGGAATTCCTGGTCCGGATTTTCGACCACTGGGTGCGACACGACGTCGGGAGCACCTTTGTTCAACTGTTCGACGTGTCCCTGGGGATCTGGATGGGGCTGCCCGCCGGCTTGTGCCTGTTCCGCGAGACCTGCGGGGACGGCGTGGCCCTGGAGCACACCGGCGACGTGTATTCCTGCGACCACTTCGTCTATCCGGAGTACCGGATTGGCAATCTGCTGGAGACATCCCTGGGGGATCTGGTGCGGGGGTCGCGCCAGCGGGCCTTCGGCGCCGCCAAGGCGGAAACGCTGCCGCAGTATTGTCGTCGCTGTGATGTGCGCTTCGCCTGCAATGGGGAGTGTCCGAAAAACCGCTTTCTGCGGACGCCCGACGGCGAACCTGGACTCAACTACCTTTGCGCCGCGTATCAGAGGTTTTTCCGGCATGCCGGTCCGGCGTTGCGGACCATGGCGGCATTGATCCGCCACCGCCGCGCGCCGTCGGAGGTGATGCGCCTGATCGCGGAGGAGGATGCCCGCACGGGGCACCACCCGTCGTGAGCACCGGGGGGGAAGGGTTGGGGCAAAGGAAACGCCGGCACGGGAGCCCGTGCCGGCGTTCTGCGCGGGAAAACGTGGGGATTACTTCAGGACGGCCTGGTGGAATTCGTACCAGTCGTCGAGGTTGTTGAGATTGATGGCGTCGGGGAGCACGCCGCCGTCATCGGGCAGTCCGTTGGCCGCGAGGATTCCCTTGCGGACCTCATCGGTGTGGACGTAGCCGGCAATGGCGAGGTTGGACTTGTGGATGTTGGCCTTGGTGAGATTCACGCCGGGCTGGGCCTTGATCCACGCCTCAAACTGGGGGTAGGTGGGCTTCTGCTCGGTGATGAACTTCTTCACCGCCTCGGCATCCAGGCCGAGGGCGCTGATGACCATCATGTCGTACCCCTTGCCGATGCCCGGGTACCCCGGGGCGAGCTTGCCGCGGGCCTCGAGGGAGACCTTCTGCCAGAGGCGGGGAAGATGGAGGATGCCGAGGGGGCCGGCCACGCCGGAACTGATCAGGGGAACGTAGGTGTCGCTCATACGAGTTGCGTTGAAGGGCGACCAGAATACGGGGCGCGGGACTGCCGGCAACGCTTTTGAGCCTCCGCTTTTGGGGTGTCCGTGGTTTGCGGGCGTGACCCGGACGTTCCCCGCTGAGAAGGTCGGCCGGGAGTGGACCGGTATGACGTCATCGTGGTCGGCGCGGGCGCCGCAGGATTGTTCTGTGCGGCGACGGCAGGAGCGCGCGGGCGTCGCGTCCTGGTGCTGGAGCACAACAGCCGTCCGGGAAACAAGATCCTCATCTCCGGCGGCGGCCGCTGCAATTTCACCAATCTCCACGCGGGTCCGGCGAACTACGTCACCTCTGGCAGTCCGCATTTCGTGAAGTCGGCGCTGGCGCGGTTTCGTCCGGCGGACTTCATCGCCCTCGTGGACCGGCACGGCATCGCCTGGCACGAAAAGAAGCTGGGGCAGTTGTTCTGCGACCACAGTTCGAAGCAGATCCTGCAGATGCTGGAGGCGGAGTGTTCGGACGCCGGAGTGGCCCTGCGATGCGGCGTCCAGGGAATCACCGTCCGTCGCGAGGCGTCCAGGGAGGGAACCTCCGGGGACCCGATGCCCCGATCGGAGTTCATCGTGGGTCTCGGGACGGCGGGGGAGGTCACCGCGTCCTCACTGGTCATCGCCACGGGGGGGCTTTCCTTTCCGAAACTGGGCGCAACGCCGTTCGGGTACCGGGTGGCGGAGCAGTTTGGACTCCGGATCGTTCCTCCGCGTCCGGGCCTCGTGCCCCTGGTGTGGCCGCCGCAGGACGTGGAGGCGCTGGGAGCGCTCAGCGGACTCTCCCTCGACTGCGAGCTTCGGGCGGGTCCGGACGCGCCGCGGTTCCGCGAAAACCTGTTGTTCACCCACCGGGGCATCAGCGGCCCATCGGTCCTTCAGATTTCCAGCCACTGGCGGCCGGGTGAACCGGTGCGGGTGGACCTCCTGCCCGGCAAAACGGTTCTCGATCTGGTACGCGGACCGGGTCGCGGGGGGCAGACCTTCCGGCAGGCGATGCGCGGCGTGTGGCCCGACCGCTTCCTGCAACTCTGGGCGGCACGCCACGCGAATGAGTCCCCGCTCGCGCAATGGCCGCGGAAGAAGCTGGAGGACCTGGCGGACCAGGTGCACGGCTGGACGATTCTTCCCGCCGGGGATGAGGGATATCCCAAGGCCGAGGTGACGGTGGGCGGCGTGGACACCGCGGAACTGTCATCCAAGACCCTCGAAAGCCGGCGGGTGCCCGGACTTCACTTCATCGGTGAGGTCGTGGATGTCACCGGCTGGCTGGGTGGATTCAATTTCCAGTGGGCATGGGCCAGTGCCCATGCCGCGGGCTCTGCCGTGTAGTCCGGGACTTCCTTCCGGGACATTTCACGCGGTCACTGCCCGAGGTCCCGGATTCCGCCGGGCAGTTGATGAAGGGCCTGAATCTCGTTTGGCGTGAGCGCCCGGTTGAACACGGCGAGTTCGTCCCAAAGTCCCACGTAGCCCACGCCCAGCAGAATGCGGGCGCGCAGCGGATCCCAGGTGAAGGTCTGGGTGCGGGCCGGAATGGTTCCGGCGGGGACACCGTCGAGGTAGAGCCGCGCCACACCGTCCGCACGGCCCGTGTTGAAGTGTTCAAAGGTGAAGACCACATGGGTCCAGCGGTCTCCCCGGAACGGCGGGTTCGGAATGCTGAGCAGCGGCTTCTCCGCAGCGGACATGTCCTCCCATTTGCGGTTCGTGGGATTCCACACCGGGAAATCCGGATAGACGCCGAGTCGGAACGGAATTCCCGTGGGACGCTTCTCAAATTCGCAGAAGAAGGCGGCGTTGTCCCAGGACTTCGACGTGAGCTGGATGGGATCGCAGAATCCCTCCGCCAACTCCGCCGCCGGATTCACCTTGAGCCAGAAGGAGACCGTCCCGCTCCAGTCCTTCGTCCGGTAGCCCGCGTTTCCGTCGGCGGAAAAGTAGACGATGGGCGATCCCGTCCGGACGAACCGCAACGCGTCTCCGTGGACCCCGGCGCCCCGGGCGATTTCCACCCATCCATCCGGCGGCAACCCGGGACGCGCGTTGTCGCGGTCGTTGAGGGACGGTGCGAAGTAAAGCCTGCGGTCCCCGGTGGAGACGTCAGCGTCCGGTCCCTGATCGAAGGTGGCTTCGAACAGCAGGGCGGAGCGGAGCGTTCGCGACGTGGAGGACGCCGACTGGCATCCCAGCAGGAGCGCCAGCAGAACGGCGGAGGCGAGGACGCGCCCGGTGGAGGAAAGGATCGGGGAATTCATGGAAGCCAGAGGTGGAGGATCGGAAGCGCGTTGGGTTAGGAGAACAAATCGAGCTGGGGATTTGGCGCCAGCTTCTGGAGGGGTTCGCGATTCGCACGACGCCGCCGTGGGCGTTCGCCGTCCGGTGCTGGGCCGGCGGCTCCGGATTGTGCCGCCAGACCTTCCTGAAGGTTGAGTTCCGCCTCCTCCAGGACCTGGAGGATCTGGCGGGCCCGGGCGATCACGGGTTGGGGAACGCCCGCCAGTCGGGCCACCTGGATGCCGTGGCTCTTGTCCGTCGCGCCGGGCTGCACCTTGCGGAGAAAGACGAGCTGCTCGCCGTATTCGCGTACGGCGACGTGGTAGTTTCGCACCCGCGCCAGCCGGGGCGGACGCGGGACTTCGGGCGTCTTCCCGGGTTCCGTTCCGTCCTCGGACGGCGTGGATCCGAGTTCCGTGAGTTCATGATAATGGGTGGCGAACAGCGTCTTGGCCCCGACCTGGTGGTGCAGGTGCTCGACAATGCTCCACGCGAGGCTCAATCCGTCGAACGTGCTCGTGCCCCGGCCGATCTCATCGAGGATGACGAGACTGCGGCGCGTGGCGTTGTTCAGGATGTTGGCGGTCTCGCTCATCTCGACCATGAACGTGCTCTGGCCGCGCGCAAGGTCGTCACTGGCACCGATCCGGGTGAAGATGCGGTCGAGGAGGTCGATGCGCGCACGGGCGGCGGGGACGCAGGATCCGGTGTGGGCCAGCAGGGCCAGCAGGGCCACCTGGCGGATGTAGGTGCTCTTGCCCGCCATGTTGGGACCGGTGATGAGCGCGATCTGTCCGGCGGCCGGATCGAGCGCGGTATCGTTGGGAATGAACCGTTCGCCGTTCATCGCCTGCTCCAGCACCGGATGCCTTCCATCCGCGATCTGAAGCACGCCATCATCGCCAACCTCGGGGCGGATCCATCCGTGGAGCCGCGCCGTCTCCGCGAAGGCGGCAAGCACGTCGAGCTGTGCGAGGGACGACGCGGTTTCCTGGATCGGACGCAGTTCCGCGAGGACCTGGGTGCGGACCTGGAGGAACAGTTCGTACTCCAGCTTCGTCGCCCGTTCCTCGGCGCCAAGAATCTTGGACTCCATCGCCTTCAGGTCCTGGGTGATGAAGCGTTCCCCGTTGGAGACGGTCTGCTTCCGGACCCACTCGGGCGGCACCTTGGCGAGATGCGACTTGGTAACCTCCAGATAGTATCCGAAGACGGAGTTGAATCCGATCTTGAGGGACGGAATGCCCGTCCGCGCGATCTCGTCCTGCTGCAGTCGTGCGAGCCATTCCTTTCCGCCGCGCGCGGCGCCCCGGAGTTCGTCGAGTTCCGGACTGAAGCCGTCGCGGATGAGCCCGCCTTCCTTGACCGCCAGCGGTGGTTCGTCGGCGATGGCGCGATGCAGCAGTTCCACGAGCGCGGGGAGTTCGGACAATCCGGCGGCGAGCGACGCCAGAAGCCCCGGGTTCCCGGGGGACTCGGATTCGGATCCATCCGGCGGCAGATCCGGATCGGCGGGAGGAAACCCGTGCATGCCGCCCAGGATCTCCCGAAGTCCCGGGATCTGTTCGAGCGCCATGCGAAGGGCGAGAAGATCGCGTGCATTTCCCGAGCCGAGACTGAGCCGCGACAGGGTCCGCTCCAGATCCCGAACCTCGGTGAGACGGACGCGGAATCCGGCCAGGGCCTCCGGATTCGACAACCAGACCTCCACGGCATCCTGGCGGTCGCGGATGGAATCCACGGTGGCGAGCGGCTGCGTGAGCCAGTCCCGAAGCCGTCGGGCCCCCATCGGCGTCACGGTCCGGTTGAGTGCACCGAACAACGTGAGATTGCGTGCGGCATCGCGGTGGAGCGGCTCCAGGATCTCAAGATTGCGCAACGAGGTGGCATCCAGGATGAGATATCCGGTGACCTGGTAGCAGGTGAGCCGCGTCAAGTGTGCGAGATCGCGGCGCAGTTGGTGGGTGAGGTAATGGAGAACCGCGCCGGCAGCTCCGATGGCGGCGCCGCGGTTCCGAAGGCCGAATCCGTCGAGGGAGGCAACCTGGAACTGCTCGCGCAGGGTGAACTCGGACGTCTCCGGCAGGAAGGTCCAGTCCTCGTAGCCCACCCATTGCACATCGCCGGATCCGGGGGCCGGCGCCGCAGCCCCGGGCTCCGCCGGATTGCCTCCTCCCAGTTGGGCGCGCAGGGCCGTCGCGCCCGCGGGGAAAATGAGTTCGGCGGGTCGGAGGCGATCCAGTTCCGCGAGGAGCGTGCGGACGTCCTCCACCTCCGTGACGCGGAAGTCACCGGTGGTGAGGTCGACGCAGGCCAGTCCGAACGCGGATCCATGGGCGCAGACGGACGCGAGGAAGTTGTTCCGCTCCGCCTGCAGAAGCCGGTCATCAAAGTGGGTGCCCGGCGACACGATCGCCGTGACCTCGCGATTCACCAGCTTGCCCGGCTTCGCATCCTCGGTCTGGTCGCACAGCGCCACCTTGCGTCCGTGCCGCAGCAGCCGTCCGATGTAGGTGTTTGCCGCGTGGAAGGGCAGTCCGCACATCGGGATCCCGTTGCGCTGCGTCAGCGCGAGATTGAGCAACTGGGATCCGGCGACGGCATCCTCGAAGAACATCTCGTAGAAGTCCCCCAGGCGGAACAGCAGCAGCGCATCGCGGGGGAGTCCCGACTTGATGCGCCGATACTGCGCCATCATTGGAGTGAGCTGGGAGTCGCCGGCGGCGGACATGAGAGGACGCAGCCTAGGGACGCGGATTCGCGAGGCAAGAGGCGCGATGCAACCCTGGGCGCTCCGAAAATTGGTTTGCGAAATTTCTGGCGTGAAGACCCGACCCTTCGTTACAAGCACGTAGCATCTTCCTGAACGAGTCCATTTATTTCCCCAACTTAGTGTGGTCGTACTGGCCGCACCGAAGATGTCCGATTGGAGGTGAGAGGAATGCCCCCGAAGAAAAAAGCAGCACCCAAAAAGGCGGCCAAGCCCGCCAAGAAGGCCGTCAAGAAAGCAGCCAAGAAGAAATAGGTTGCCCTCGGTCTGATCCACCGGGACGGAACCCCGTGCGCCCTGCGTGACCGGTAAGTTTCCGTCCCGGCTGCGACTGCGACGGCCCGCCGGTTGCCCCACCGGCCGGCGGGCCTGGTTTGCTCTCCCCCACCCCTTCCTTCCCACCCACTCTTTCCGTCCGTGGCCTGTCTGGTCTTCGACATCGAAACATCCGCCCTCGGGCTGGAGCATTTCGACGAGGCCCAGCAGGAGTACCTGTTCCGGGATGCCTCGCGGCTTCCGGATCCGGATGAACAGGCGCGCCGTCGCGCCGAAATCGCCCAGCAGTTCAGTCTCTGGCCCCTGACGGCGCAGGTCGTCTGCATCGCCATGGTGAATGCCGATTCGGGCAAGGGCCAGGTGTTGTACCAATCGGACGATTTTGAGGAGGAGGAGGACGGCACCGCCGGGGTGGAATTCGCCCCGCAGGTGGACGAAGCGGAGTTGTTGACCGCCTTCTGGGAGGTCGCCCGGCGTTACGACCAGGTGGTGACCTTCAATGGACGGGGCTTCGACGTGCCGTTTCTCTACCTCCGTTCGGCACTGCTCAATGTTCCCATTTCGCGCAAGGACTGGCTCGGGTACCGGTACCAGACCGAGCCGCATTGCGACCTCGCCGAGCAGTTCACCTTTTACAATGTGAGCGGACGCGACGGCGCGGCGCGGAAGTTCAACCTGGATTTTTACTGCAAGGCCTTCGGCATTCCCTCGCCCAAGGCGCAGGGCGTGACCGGAATGGATGTCCCGAGCCTTCTTGCCGAGGGACGCCACCGGGAGATTGCCGAATACTGCCTGCGCGACGTCGTCGCCACGGTGGAACTCCACAGGATCTGGCGCGAACGGCTGATGGGGATCAAGTAGCCGGTCGCCTCAGACGAAGTGCGGCGGGAACACCCGTTGACCGCCGTGTTTCGCAAGCAACTCGGCAAAGCGAAGGACCCCCGACTTCTCGACCGGACCGATCAGATAGCGGATGTGCCCCCCGAGATAGGCTTCCCGGAGCGCCCGATCAAACTCGGGCCGCGAATCCACCAGGGTCGGGATGGCGGCGATGCCGGTTTCAGCGGCGGCGCGAAGGCTCCGGGCCAGCGGAACGGCCTCCGGACCGTCGCGCACAACCCAGGTGGCATAGACGAAGGGAAGTCCGGTGAACTGCGCCCACGCGCCCCCAAGATCCCAAAGTTCGTGGGTCGCGCCGGATCGACGGAACTCCAAGGCGGGATTCCCGATCAGCAGGACCGCGTCGAGGCTCGACGCGTCGGCGTAGCGGTCGAGCGGACGAAACCCGGGCCGGCATCCACGCTCCGCGAGCAGGATCCTCAGCAGTTCGATGCTGGTCCGGGTCGCCGGGTCCACGTGGACGGTTTGGATCCCCTCCAGCGGTCCGCGGTGCGCAAGGAAGACGCTGGCCACGGGCCCGTGTGACACGATCCCGGCCCCATCCACGATCCTGTAGCCCGGATGAAGGAGGGGCTCGGTGACGCTCACCAGGGCGGCGTCGAGATGTCCGGCATGAAGTTCGACGGCGAGCGCCGCCGGGGGCAGCAGCACGACGGGATGGCCGAGATCCCGCGTCAACGGGAGGGCGTTGAGGTAGGGAACGGAGCCGATTCGATAACGTCCGGCCAGGCCGGAGGCACGTCGCATGTCCGCACCGTATCCCGGGCCTCCCCATTCCACAAAGCCCGGAAGCCGGGACATCTTTACAATCCATTTACGATTTTCCCGGATTTCGACATCGGGTCTTTACGTGGCGTGCGTTGAGTGACGCCAGATCAACGCCCCGTCCGGGGCGGGCAACACAGGAGCAAAACCATGAAATCCACCGTTCATCCCTTTCACATCCCCGTCGATCGCCGCCGCTTCTTCCGCGGCATGGCCCTCGCCTCAGCGGGATTCACCCTGCCCGGCTTCCTCGCCGAGGCGCTGACCGTGGCTCCCACCGTGACCCAGGGGCCGTACTATCCGCTCGCAAAGAACATCCCCCTCGACAAGGACAACGACCTCGTCCAGTTGAATGACAGCCTGACGATCGCGTCGGGCGTGGTGACCTACATCAGCGGGCGGGTCCTCGATGCCAGCGGGAATCCAGTCCCGGGCGCCCTCGTCGAACTGTGGCACGCCGACCGCGAGGGCGACTATCTGTACTCCACCAGCGCCACCCGGAACTCCGCGTGCGACGCGGCGTTCGCCGGATTTGGCCAGTACCTCACCGGATCCGACGGACGCTATCGTTTTCGCACCATCAAGGCAGGCCTCTATCGCGGCCGGACCCGTCACTATCACTGGGGGGTGACCCTGCCCGGGGAGACGAAGCGGACCACGACGCAGACCGGTTGGAACGAGACCGCACTCGATTTGAACGGCGCGGTTTGGGAGACGCAGAACTCCAACGACAACGTGTTCTCCACAGTGTCGAACGCCACCCAGCGGGCGACGATGCTGCTCGATTTCTCCGAAGTGGCCGGCACAACCACGGGAGAGCAGGAGGCAACCTGGGATTACGTCGTTGGGCGAACCTACACCGAGCCAACCTATCCCAATGGGGGGAGTCTGGTGGTGGCCGGGGTGCCGGTCGAGACGTCCGCGGGGGCATCCCGGTATCGCATCCGGGTCCCGGCCTACGCCGGATACAGCTACGAGGTGTACGGCAATCCGACCTTTGCGGATCTGGGCTGGTCCGCACTCCCGTTCTCCCTCACCCAGGACGGCGCCGTGGATCGCAGCATCCACACGGCAACCGCGGAGGGGTCCCTGGACCTGTATGTGGACGCCAAGGCCGTGAAGGGATTCTACCAGGTCAGCTTCCGCGTTCCGGGAGCCAATACGGGGACTCCCTGATTCCGAGGAAGTCCAAAACGCACCCTCAAACTCCGAACCTCTTTTCCTGACTCCATGAGGACCTTCCTTCGACTTCCACGGCCCGTTGCAGTGACCCTCCTGCTGGGGTTCCTGGCCTATTCTGCCGAAGCCCAGCAGCCGCCCGGGCCGGGCGACGGCACGCCCGACTTTCCCCCCGGCCCCGGTGGGCCTGGTGGGCCTGGTGGGCCTGGTGGGCCTGGTGGTCCGGGCGGGCCGGGCGGGCCGGGCGGCGGCGGAATGCGACCTGAGACGAAGTTGGTCCAGCAATTTGACCAGAATGGGGATGGACGACTCAACGCCGCCGAACGGAAGGCGGCCCGGGAACAACGGGCGAAGGACAATGCGTCCGGATCCCGTCGCGGGGGGCCCGGGCGGATGGGTCCGCGCGCCCAGGCCTCCGTGGCGGCGACCCCGGGTCCGAAGGTGTCGCCCTCGGATGTGGCGTCCCATACCGGGGTGCCGTTCTACGACCCCAAGACGGTGCGCACCGTATTCCTGCAGTTCGAGAACGCGGACTGGGAACGGGAATTGTCAGACTTTCATGACACCGACGTCCTCGTGCCGGCCCAAGTGACGGTGGACGGAAAGATCTACGCGGACGTCGGTGTCCATTTTCGCGGCATGTCGTCCTACGACATGGTAGGGGAGGGGCGGAAGCGTTCCCTGAACCTCACCCTGGATTTTGTCCACGACGGCCAGAATGTCGGCGGCTATCGGACCCTGAATCTGCTCAACAGCCACGAGGACCCCTCGTTCCTCCGCGCCGTGCTCTTCTACGACATTGCCCGGGAGTATCTGCCCGCGCCGAAGGCCAACTTCGTGCAGGTGGTGATCAACGGCGAGTCCTGGGGCCTCTACGTCAACGTCGAGCAGTTCAACAAGGACTTCGTGAAGGAGTGGTACGGTTCGAAGAAGGGAGCCCGGTGGAAGGTTCCGGGGAGTCCGGGGGGACGGGGAAGCCTGGCCTACCTGGGGACCAACGTGGACGACTACCGGAAGATCTACGAGATCAAGAGCAAGGATGACGTGGAATCCTGGAAGGCCCTGATCGAACTCTGCCGGATCCTGAACGAGACTCCGGCGGATAAGCTTGAGGCAGCCTTGGAACCGGTTCTCGACGTGGACGGCGCCCTCCGCTTTCTCGCACTCGACAACGCGCTGATCAACAATGACGGCTACTGGATCCGCACCAGTGACTACAGCATCTACCGGGACGAGAAGGGGCGATTCCACATTCTGCCCCAGGATGCGAACGAGTCGTTTTCGCGTCCCGGTGGTCCTGGGTTCGGAGGAGGTCCGGGCGGCGGTCCGGGATTTGGACGTCGTCCCCGGGGCGGGGAGGCATCGGGAATTTCCGGGGGACCCGCGCCGAGACCCGAAGGTGCCGGTCCTGTCCCGGGTGCGCCCGCGGGAGGATTCCCGCCCGGGGGCCGGGGTGGCACGGCCATTCAGGGAGTGGATCTGGATCCGCTGTTCGCGGCATCGGATGCCTCGAAGCCGCTCATTTCAAAACTGCTGGCGGTGCCTTCGCTGAAGGCGCGCTACCTGGCCCATGTCCGGGAGATTGCCGACCGCCATCTGGACTGGAAGAACCTCGGACCCCGTGCCGAGGCCTACCACGCCCTGATCGCTTCGGCCGTGGCCGCGGACACCCGGAAGCTTGATTCCACGGAATCCTTCCAGAAGAGCCTCACCGAGGACGACGGGCGCACCCTCGCGTTGAAGAACTTCGCCGACCAACGGCGGGCCTATTTGCTCAAGGTCACCCCGGCGTCCGCAGCGTCCAAGTGAGGCCGTCCCATAAGATCCAACCTGAAAGGAGGATTCTGTCATGAAACCGTCTTGGCTCCTGTCCATCTTGATGGCCCTGACTGCGGCGGCGCGGGAAACCCGTGTCGAACTCCAGAACTCCGCGTCGGGCCCCGAGCTTCGCATCTTCGGTTCCCCCAGGAAGGACTGGTGGATCGAGGTGTCGTCGGATCTCGAGTCCTGGTCGCGACCGGAGGGGATGCCACCCCTGATTTCGGACGAGACCGAACCGCCAGGGCGCGCGGTGTCCTCGGGCGACTCCAGCGGGGAATTCTTCCGGGTGACCGGGACGGACGGTTTGTACGACGACTCGCTGATCCGGACCTTCCACCTGACGTTCGTGGAGTCCAATTGGCAGTCGTTGCTGACCACCGCCCGGACGACCGGCACCAATGTCACGTGCACCCTGGAACTGGACAACGGGGCCGTCCGGACCGGCGTGGGCGCCCGTTACAAGGGCAACACCTCCTTCACCATGGGCGGCACCAAGAAGTCGGTGAACCTGGAGATCAACTGGACCCATTCCGAATCGGAGTTGTTGGGTTACGAAACGGTGAACCTCAACAACGCCGCCGGGGACGGGACGATCCTGAGGGAGCCGATCTACTTCAACGTCATGCACCGGTACGCCCCGAGTCCGCGCGGGGCACTGGCCTCCCTGTTCATCAACGGCGCCAACTGGGGTGTTTATTCCCTCGCGCAGCAGGAGGATGGCGACCTGATCCGGGAATGGTTTCCGAGCAACGACGGGGATCGTTGGCGTGCCCCGAATGTCGGGGGCGGAACGGGAGGTGGCCCCGGGGGACCCGGTGGTGGCGGCGGCGGAAATCCTTTTGCGAGCGCGGCCTCGGCGTTGAGTTGGCAGGGAGGCTCCATTTCCGACTACACCAACAAGTATGAACTCAAGAAGGCGGCGGATTCCAACCTCGCCTGGCAGCGCCTGTTCCATGCCATCGACGTGCTCAACAACACGGCGGAGGAGTCGCGCCGGACGGCGGTGGAGGAGGTCCTCGCCGTGGATTCCTGGATGTGGTTTCTCGCGGTGGAAAACCTCTTCGCCGATGACGACAGCTATTGGAACAAGGGGGCGGACTACGGGTTCTACTACGAGCCGGAAAGCGGGCGCATCCACCCGGTCGAGCACGATGGCAATGAGGCCTTCCTGACTTCCGACGTCTCGCTGTCCCCGCTCTCCGGAATCACCGGAACCAACCGGCCGGTCATTTCCAAACTGCTGGTGATCCCGGAACTGAAGCAGCGGTACCTGGCGCACATGCGCACCGTCCTCGACGAATCGTTCCACCCGGACGTGATGACCCCGCTCATTGACCGCCTGAGTGCGTTGAGCCTGCCGGCCATTGCGGCGGATCCGAAGAAGTCGTTCACGATGACGGCGTACACCAACAACCTGAAGTCCCTGAAATCCTTCGTCACGAATCGGTATGTCTTCCTCACCAATCACGCGGAGCTGCGTCCGGTGCCCCCCAAGATATCGTCCGTGACCCTGAAGGCGGAACCGGCGGCCGGGAGCACGGCGGCGGTGACGGCGGTGGTTCAGCCCTCCGGCGATGAGGGCATTGATTCGGTATGGCTGTGGTATCGCGGGGGTCCGGTGGGAAAATACACGGCGGTCCCGATGTGGGACGACGGCGCGCATCAGGATGGCGCGGCCGGGGACGGGGTGTACGGCGCGGAGGCCGGCGGATTCCTCGCCGGGGTCAAGGTCCGATACTATGTCGAAGCGCGTTCCGCCAACACGGCGCAGGCGGCCGCGTTTCAACCCGCCCATGCCGAACTCGGGCCGCTGACGTACCGGGTCCGGGCCGGCGCGCGCGCGGAGTCCCCGGTGGTCATCAACGAATTCATGGCGTCCAATGAGGGCACCATCCGCGATCCCCAGGGGGACCTGGAGGACTGGATCGAACTCCGCAACCTAAGCGAGAGCGCGGTGGATCTGTCCGGCTGGTATCTGAGCGACGATCCGGACAAGCCCCGGAAGTGGTCGTTCCCCGCGGGAACGAGAATTCCTGCGGCGGGATACCTCCTGGTCTGGGCGGACGAGGATTCCACGGAGAGCCCCGGCCTTCATGCCAATTTCCGGCTGTCGGGCGAGGGTGAGCAGATCCTGTTGGTGGATTCCGACGAGCACCTGAACGTGCTGCGGGACGAGGTGGTTTTTGGCGCGGTGGGTGACGACGTGGCCCTCGGCCGGACCACCGCGCTGCCGGAGACCTTCCAGGCGGTGTCTCCAACGCCAGGCTCCGCCAATCCGTGACCTGCGGGGCGGACCCTTCGGCATCCCGGGGGGGGGCGTCCGATTCGGGGCGGGCCGCAGCGGATTCCCGCTCGCCGGCGGGGCGGTCGGGTGCTACGTACCGATCGTGATGTTGTCCAGCCCCAGGCCCGCGGCCCGCCTTGGATTCACCGTCTTTGAACTGTTGTCCGTTCTCGCGGCGGCGGGCGTGGTGATGACCCTGGTGTCGTCCATGGTGGCCAACGCGCGGGTGAGGGGACAGCGACTCGTGTGCATGGACAACCTGCGCCTGGTGAGCCGGGCGGTGCATGCGTACTCCGTGGAAAATGAAAAGCGCCCGCGGTCCTTCAGCCGCGTGATGGCTTCCCTTCCGGACTCCGTGAAGCCGTCGAATTTTCTCTGTCCCTCGGATCCCGCGCTCCGCGGGGCTCCCGATCGGGAGCGTGCCACGAATTCCTTCTGGGGGAACAACGCCAACGCCTCGCAGGAGACGTGGAGCCAGGTTGACATTCGGGAGCCCGAGTCGGGGTCCTGGTCGGCGGAACTGGCGGAGGTGAAGGAGACGGAACCCTTCTCGTATCTGCATCCGCTCGGTTGGCGGCGTCCGGCCTGGCAGCGGCTGATCGGACAGGGCCGGGACTTTGGCATCGCCGTCTGCCAGTTGCACGGCGTGCGCGTACCGCCCGCCCCCGGGGGAACCACCTTCAAGCCGTACCTTCAGTACGAGGGCGAGGTGTTTCGCGGCACGGATGACGGAACCGTGGTGAAGCGAAAGGTGTTCCGCCCCGGGGCGAGGGCGGAGGGACCTCCGGGCTCCGACTATCCCTGGGAATTTTATATCGACGTCATCCCGGGCTCGACCCGATGAAGATCCCGGACTCCATGACCACCGCCGACAAACCTGTTCTGAGGCTCGTGGACGACCTGGCTCCCGCCCCGGCGTCCGTTTCCCGCGCGGGACGGGTGTGGCGGTTCTGGACGGGACTGCTTTGGGGGGAATGGTTCGCCCATTCGCGGCTGATTCTTGGGGTCGTCCTGGTGTGGTTGGTGGCCGTTTGGTTTCTGCCCATCGTAGCACACCCCTCCTGGATTCTTGCCCTCGGCGGGGTGTTTGGAGTTGTCGGGGGGCCGGTATTTGGCGGGACGGATGTGATGGGTGGGTGCGAGGAATACTCCTTCTCCCAGCCGGCAACCCGGAGGCAGCGGTTTGATGCGCGACTCGTCGTGGCGCTGGGATGTCTGTTGGCGGTCACGTTCATGAATATCGTGGCGCTTCAGAACAACCTCACGGATCTGGTCCTGAGCTTTTTCGTTTCCACCGGCATTGCGGTCGTGGAATTGCGCCGGCCGGAGTTCCTGTATGGAGTCGTGCTGGTGCTCCCTCTGGCCGCCCTGGCGGTCGGATTCTCCGTGGCCTCCCTCGCGACGACGCGTGCGGTGGCGTATACCGCGTGGGTTTGGGGAGCGCTGGGGGCGCTCACCGGACTGCGGGCCGGATTGTCCCTGGAGGACTCCCTGTGGGAACGGCTGAACGGACGCATCACCATCCCGCTCCTGCTCGCGATCGCCGCCATCACGCTCGGCATCAGCCGGCGGTTGTACGTGAACAAGGAAGCGGGACGGGCCTCCTCACCGCTGCGCCTCCCCCTCAGCGGTTGGGCGGCATTGGGGGCCGCCGCCCTGGCCGGCCTGGGTGTCGCGCTGCTGCTGACCTGGTTCGTCGCCAATTTCGCCCGGCTGTTGTGAGGCGGCTGGCGCCATTCTCCGGCGCCATCGGTGGTGCCCCCCGGGGGAGGTGACCCTACGGGTTGTGTTAATTTCCTCCGCGGAACGGATTTCATCTTGTCAGTTTTGGACGGCTGCCCACTGTGAAGGCGTGTCTGATTTCGCGTCTGACCCGGCCCTCCTCACCCCTGAGATTTCCCCTTCGGAACCTTCCCGAAAGACGCCCCGGAAGACGATCCGGCCGGCCCCTGCTTCGAGCCGGGTGAAGAACTACATCCTCGACACCAATGTCCTGCTGCATGACCCGGACGCCCTGAGGAATTTCCAGGAAAACGAAGTACTGCTCCCCATCGAGGTCATCGAGGAAATCGACAAGTTCAAGCGGGAGACCACGGAGCGCGGCCAGAATGCGCGCACGGTCAGCCGGTTGCTGGATCAATTGCGCAGCCGGGGGTCCCTGGCGGAGGGAGTGCCGCTCGATCACGGAGGACACCTCCGCATCATATTCGCCGACCGTCTGGACCCTGTGGGTGCCGGATCCAATGGCGCCTCCCGGGTTTCGTCCGCCCCGGTTCCCAACGGCTCCGTCGACAACCGGATTCTATCCCTGGCCCTCGCGTTTCGTGAGGCCAATCCGAAGGCGCCCACGATCCTGGTGACCAAGGACATCAACCTGCGGCTGAAGGCGGACGCCTACGGTCTCCCGGCGGAGGATTATGAAACGGATCGCGTCAACCTGCGGGATCTCTACACGGGCATGTTTGAGATGGCGCAGCCCGCGGCGCAGTTGGCGGAGTTCCGGTCATCGGGAGAGCTGCCCCTGGCGGCGGGGCCGGTCCGGAGTCCGAACGAGTACTGCACCTTGACCGCGGAGGGCGAACCGAAGCGGACGATGCTCGGCAAGGTGGATGTCAGCGGCCGCCGCCTGGTTCCGTTGCACGATGTCCAGAACGTCTGGGGAATCCGTCCGCGCAACCGGGAGCAGCATTTCGCACTCGATGCCCTCCTGGATGAGCGGATCCGCCTGGTGACCCTCATGGGCAAGGCGGGCACGGGAAAGACCCTGCTCGCGCTGGCTGCCGGATTGAAACGGACGGTGAACGACCGTGAGTTCCGGCGGTTGGTGGTGGCACGACCGACCATTTCCATGGGTCGGGAGATTGGATTCCTCCCCGGGACCCTCGAGGAAAAGCTGTCCCCGTGGATGCAGCCCATCCATGACGCCTTGGAGATGCTGGGGGACCTGAACATGGGCCAGGACTCCCGGCGGAGTGCGGATCTGCTACGCAACGGGACGATCGTGGTCGAGGCGCTGAGCTACATCCGGGGACGCAGCATCGCAGGACAGTTCATGATCATTGACGAGGCGCAGAACCTGACGCCGCTGGAGGTCAAGACCATCATCACCCGGGTCGGCCACGGGACCAAGATCGTGCTGACCGGGGATCCCTACCAGATTGACAACCCCTACGTGGATGCCGCGAGCAACGGATTCATCTACGTGGTCAACCGGTTCCGCGAGCATGCCATCGCAGCCCACGTGGAGCTCTCCCGGGGCGAGCGCAGCGAACTGGCTGAGCTGGCGGCAAATATTCTTTGAGACCCGGGGTGCGGCAGCCGTTGACGGCCTGCGTTCATGCCGGAACCGCCTGAAGGCGGGACTACGACCGGGGCCGTGTCCAGAGGCGCCCCCTAAGCCACCCAAAGTGTGCGTTTGACAAAGGTCACACAGTTGCTCAAGAGTGCCTGCATTCCACAACGGCTCTCTATGATTACGTCAAAATTCCTCTGTGCTACAGACGCACGCGGCCGGCGCGCATTCACGCTGATTGAGCTGCTCGTCGTTATTGCCATCATCGCCATTCTCGCGGGAATGCTTCTTCCCGCCCTGGGTCGGGCCAAGGACCGCGCCCTGCTGGCGGTGGATATCAACAACGTCAAGCAGGTCCTGCTTTCCAGCCACATGTATGCGACGGATAACAATGATTATCTCGCGCATCCGGGTTGGGGAACAGACCTGACCGGCCCGGACTGCTGGGCGTACGCGACCAAGAACAATGGACGCTGGCCGGGCGGACCCAATGTGCCGCCGAGTTGCGTGGGTGCGGACAAGGATTCCGTGAAGTACAGCAATCAGATGGGCTTTTTCCGCATCGGACAGCTCGGCCCCTTCCTGACGACCGTCAAGGTCCTGGAATGCCCGAAGGATGTCGCCTTGCGCGGTTCCGGATTGCAGAAGAAGTGGTGGCTCGCCCGTCCGGTGAAGGTCACGTCTTACTGCTGGAACGGAACGGTTGCCGGTTACACCGGCCCCAAGGCCAAGGATTTGGGCGGCAAGACGTATAAAACGTCGGATTTTCTGCCGCTGGACATCCAGCTTTGGGAGCAGAACGAAACCGACGGATTCTTCTTCAACGACGCGGGCAACAATCCTGAAGCCGCGGGCGAGGGTGTTTCCCAGCGGCATGCCGGCGGCGGAAACTACAAGGATGCCACCAAGACGGGTGACAAGGGTGGTGGCGCGATGGTGGGTCGCTTTGGCGGCACCGCGGCCTTCATCAAGTTGAAGCTGTTCAACGACTTCAACGATGCGAAGAAGTTCCCGAGGCCCAACGAACTGCTCAATGGACCGGCCTACCAGAAGTAATTACGATCCCATTCTCCCAACCGGCCCACGCATGTCCTTTACGCACCGTCTGCGCATTCTCGCCTGCATCCTGCCCGTGTTGATGGGCGTGGGATGCAAGGACCGGAGTGCCGAGGAATACGCCAACAAGCCGTTTACCCTGCCGGGGGCGTCCAAGGTTCTCGAGTCCCTGTCAAAGGGAGACTACGAGAACACCGTCTCCGGTTTGATGGCCCTGAAGGGGTCGCTTTCCGAGAAGGACATGGCGGAGTACGCCCGCCTCCGCTCCAAGGTGGTCGACAATCTCATGACCAATGAGAATGAGAGTGCAAGGGATGCGTACCGGGCCATCGGAATGATGGAACGGGGTCGCTGATCGAATCGGAACACCATTCCAAGGGCACCTGCCGCGAGGCAGGTGCCCTTTGTGTTTTGAGGTGTCCATCCCAAGGGCCCCAGAAAACCCCCCACGACCCGGTCCGACGGCCCCTGAGATTCCAATTACTCCCTGAGTCGAATGGGGCGATTGTCCCTGGTCTGAAGAAGGGGTCCCAGGAGGGACTCCATTTCGGACGCCGGCACCGGCTTGACGAGCACCGCTTCGGGAAAGGTTGGGGTGGGAGTCTCCCTGCGGAGTCCCTGGTACCATTCGCCCCACACCTGCTCCCAGGCGTCCGGACGGGCTTCAGGGTCGGTCACGTAATCGTAGCCCGGCGGTTCCAATCGCGAGGTGGATCGAAGGGACCGTGACGCGACGCACCGAATTGCAGCGTAGGGGTCGTCCATCAGGATTCCGAGCATGGGGGGAATCCAGCCGCTTCCGGAGGTGATGCGGGCTGGTTCCCATCCGAAGTGCCATGCCAGCAACACCCGTTGTCCCGCATCCCCCGCCAGGGCCAGTCGGACACCGTCCGCGACGGTTCGCTGGGATGGCGAAAACCCGGGAACCGGCTGGTGGAACCATTCGGAGAGGTGGGTCGCCGTCCACTCCAGGGTCTTGTCGAGATGGCAGAGGTTGCAGGCGTTGGGACGGCCGGTGGCCAGCTCATCCGACACCCGGGGACTGCTGATCTGATGGCTCCGAATGGCCGTCAACACGCCATAGGTCGTGTGCGGCATGTGACAATTGTAGCACTCGCTGCCGCTCGAGGTCGTCCGGTGATGGGTATGCTGCTGCAACGCGCCGGGATCCGTGAAGCGTTCGTGGCATTGGGTGCAGGCGCGATTGTCCCCCCGGTTTCTCGCGAGAAGGTCGTTGGGATCACTGTCATGCAACGAATGACAGGAGAGGCACGAAAACTTCCCCCCCTTGAAGCAGGGGGATTGGACGAGGCTGTTGTACTCGCGTCCGCTGACCCGGCCCATGCCGTCGCTCCAGAAGAAGTCCGCGAGCAGGGTCGGATTCCGCTCCAGGTATTCCCGCAGTCCGGGAATTTGGGCGGCCTTGGACGGTTGAATGAGCGGAGTGGTGTCCTCGAGGGAATCGCCCGGACGAAACCGGAATCCCTTGTCCCGCCACGCCTCCGAACGATCGATCCACTTCATGGAATGGCAGAATCCGCAGGTCTCCGATGCCCTCACCGGATCCATCGTCTCGGGTTGCAGGATCTCGGCGTGCAGGGTGGCGGCATCCGGTTTCGGCCCGGTCCGCCCTGTGGCCTCGCGCGCGGCAACATGGCGCTGGCCGGGACCGTGGCAGGCCTCGCAGGAGATCCCCAGTTCCGCCGCACGGCTGTCCATGACGTGCCGGGCCGCATCAACCCTAGGCTCAATGGCGGTCGCATGACAACGGCTGCACATCACGTTCCAGACCTCCGGGGAACGGCTGAGCCCCGGGGGACGCAGGAACGTGGTGTCCCTCGGGACCCAGCGTCCCTCGGGAATAAGCCAGGTGAAGGGAAATCCGATCTGGGTGTTGCCGGAGCCGCCCGGAACCCAGAAGACCTGCATGTGGTGGGACCCCGTGACGAGGCTGATCCGGGTGTCCAGCATCGCGGGTGGATCGTCCGAGGCACCCGGCTTGGGGGATTTCTCCATCCGGACGCGCAATTCCTCACCGTCCCGGGACAGGTGGAACTGGGTCTGGTCATTGGTCAGGACAACCCCATTGAAATCGGCCTTCACCGTTTCCGGTGTCGCATACTGCGTCATGGACCTGTGGAAGGTCCGGTGCCAGCTGTTGAACTGGTCCGCATGGCAGGGCTTGCAGGACTCCGACCCGGCGTAGCCCTCGGGGCCACCCTGACGGGGAATGCTGTCCCGAAAGGCGAGGTCGTCCGATTGGGGTGTCCCGACGGCCGAACCGGCGCCGGGAGTCGGGACCGGGGGGGCCGGATCGGATCGGGAGCAACCGGCGACCACGGCGATGAACCCCACGACGACCGCGAGGGCATCGGACCGGAGGCGGGATGGCATGGGCTCTTCATGCTCCAAACCGGGACTCAAGGCAACCGGGACTGGGGCAATCCGTTGCTGCGGATTCCGCCCCGGCGGGCGAGTTGATTCAAAATCCAGCTTGTCACACCGGGTTTCATTGGTAGCGTCCGCGCTCCGTTTATGAAGGCAGACACGCATCCGAAGAATTACCGGTTGATGATTTTCAGGGATTCCGCCTCCGGGCAGTCGTTCCTGACCCGGTCCTGCGCCAGCACCGCCCTGACCGCGAAGTGGGAGGACGGCCAGGAATATCCGCTGTACCTGATGGGCATCAGCGGCTTTACGCATCCGTTCTACACCGGCCAGCAGAAGTTCGTCGATACCGCCGGCCGCGTGGACAAGTTCCAGCAGCGCGCTGCGAAGACCGCGGAGATGCAGGCGGCCAAGGCCGCGGTGGCTCCCAGGAAGAAGAAGTAGCGTTCCGCCGAAACAACCGCCCGCCGACTGGATGTCCAGTCGCCGGGCGGTTTTGTTTTGGGCGGGCCCGGCGCGGGAAGCGTTCCCAACGGCATGGAATTGACCCCGTTCATCCAACGGTTTCGCGAGCGCTTTGCCGAAGTGGAGGCCCAGCTCAGCGCGCCGGACGCCTTTGCCAACGCCCAGCGCGGTCAGGAGCTGACCCGGGAACACGCGCGACTTCGGGAGTTGGTGGAAACGGGGGATGCCTACCTGCGCACGGTGTCCGAACTGGCCGACAACCGGGCCCTGCGCGAGGGCGAACCGGCCGGTTCCGAAATGGCCCTGATGGCCTCCGAGGAGATTGCCCGGCTGGAACCCGAACTGGCGCGGTTGGAAGCGCAGGTGCAGGAAGGCATCCTGCCACCCAGTCCGGCCGATTCACGAAACTCGATCCTGGAACTGCGCGGTGCCGCGGGGGGGGATGAGAGCGCGCTTTTTGCCGCCGATCTGCTCCGGATGTACCAGCGGTACGCGGAGCAGCAGGGTTGGAAGTTTGAGGTGCTGGACCTCAGTCCCTCGGACCTGGGCGGATGCAAGGAGGCGGTGGTCAGCGTCACCGGACGCGACGTTTTCAAGCGCCTCAAGTACGAGTCGGGGGTTCACCGCGTGCAGCGGGTTCCCGCGACGGAGGCCCAGGGAAGGATTCATACCAGCACGGTGACCGTGGCCGTGCTGCCGGAGGCGGCCGAGGTCGATATCGTCATCAAGCCCGAGGATCTCGAGATCAACGTATGCCGCGCCTCGGGGCATGGCGGGCAGGGAGTCAATACGACCGACTCGGCGGTGCGCGTCTTCCATCGCCCGTCCGGGATCGAGGTCCGATGTCAGGACGGACGTTCCCAGCAGAAGAACAAGGCTCAGGCGCTGACGGTGCTCCGGTCCCGACTGTTGGAGCGCAAGGTGGCCGAGGAGAACGCCCGCTATGCGGCGGAGCGGAAATCCCAGGTGGGAACCGGCGAGCGCAGTGAGAAGAGCCGCACCTACAACTTTCCGCAGAACCGGGTGACCGACCATCGAATTGATCTCACCCTGTATAATCTGAGCGCGGTGATGGATGGCGATCTGGATCCGCTGATCGGGCCGTTGATGGCCGATTCCCTGCGGCGCAAGCTGGAGGAACTGCGTTGAGTCCCGTCATCCACACCCTCCTGCCATGAGTTCCGAACCGACGTTTCCCCGCGCCCTGATCTTCGACTGCGACGGCACCCTGGCCCACACCATGCCGGTGCATTGGGAGGCCTGGAAGGAAGTGACGACGCGGCACGGGTTGACGTTTCCCGAGGACCGCTTCTACGCGTTGGGCGGAGTCCCGACCCGGGACATCGTCCGGATGCTCGCCGCGGAGCAGGGGCGCACCGACATTGACCCCCTTCGCTTCGCCGGGGAAAAGGAGGAGGCATACTTCCGAAGGTTTTCGCACATCGGTCCCGTCGAGGAGGTGGTGTCCATTGCCCGCGAGCACCGCGGCAGGATTCCCATGGCGGTCGCCAGCGGCGGATCCCGCCATGCGATCCACCGGGTGTTGCGCCATCTGGACATCCTCGACTGGTTTGGGGCGGTGGTGACCAACGAGGATGTGGTGAATCAGAAGCCGGCGCCGGACATTTTCCTCGAAGCCGCCCGGCGTCTGGGGGTGGAGCCCCGGTGGTGCCGCGCCTATGAGGACACCGACTTGGGGATCCAGGCGATCCAAGCCGCGGGAATGGAGGCGGTGGACATCCGCCACCACACCCGGCCGGTCTGATTTCGTCCGGGCCGGCCGCGAATCCGTTCAGGCCTGGACGACTTCGTTCGCCTTGGCGATCGCCAGATCCTGCTCGTGCTTGGCGCGTGCCCCGGCGATGTCATAGGCCTCGTTGTCCGGATGTTCCGGATTCAAGGGCGAGATGCTGCGGAGCTTCTCGATGATCGGGGGCAGGTGCTTGAGCACGTAGTCGACGTCGTCGTCGGTGTTGTAGATTCCGAGGCTGAACCGGACCGATCCGCGGGCGCGCATCGGTTTCACCCCCATCGCGCTCAGCACGTGGGAGGGATCCAGGGAACCCGTGGTACAGGCACTGCCGGAACTGGCGCAGATGCCCACCAGGTCCAGCATCATCAGCACCGCCTCGGCCTCGACAAAATCAAAGGCGATGTTGGTGGTGTTGGGCAGGCGCGGTTCCTTGGCGCCATTGCGGACGGTGTTTGGAATGTGGCTTAGGATGTGGTTCTCCAGACGGTCCCTGAGTCCGCGGACCCGGGAATTCTCCTCCGACAAGGACGCCCCGGCGAGTTCCGCGGCGCGCCCGAAGCCGACGATGTTCGCCACGTTCTCCGTGCCCCCGCGGCGCCCGCGCTCCTGATGCCCCCCGATGAGATACGGAGCGAACTTGGTCCGGCGCTTGATGTATAGCATCCCGATCCCCTTGGGGGCGTGAAGCTTGTGGGCGCTGAGGGACAGGAAATCCACGCCAAGGCTCTTGACGTCGATCTTGAGCTTTCCGGGGGTCTGGACCGCGTCCGTGTGACACAGCACACCCCGGCTTCGGCAGATCGCCGCGATTTCCTCGATCGGGAAGAGGACACCGGTCTCGTTGTTGGCCCACATGGCCGAGACAATGGCGGTGTCGGGTCGAATGGCCTGCTCCAGACGATGCAGATCCAGCGATCCGTCCCCTTCCACGGGAAGATAGGTGACCTCAAATCCCATCTTCTGGAGATGCTCCCCGAAATTGATGTTGGCGCTGTGTTCCACCGCGGTCGTGATGACGTGCCGTTTCCCGGTGGTCACCAACGCACTGTGGATGGCGGTGTTGTTGGACTCGGTCCCGCAACTCGTAAAGGTGACTTCCTTGGGATCGGCCCCGACCAGCGCCGCGACCTGTTCGCGAGCCCGTTCCACGTGCTTGTGAACCTGGGATCCAAAGCCGTAGGCACTGGACGGATTTCCCCAGAACTCGGTCAGGAAAGGCACCATGGCCTCGAACACCTCAGGGGCAATCCGGGTCGTGGCATTATTGTCGAGATAGTATGTCTTGGCGGGAACGCTCATGGCCTGCGGTGAGAAACCGTGTCGAACAGTCCGGCAAGGCTACGGCAATGCCCCCGACGTGCAAGCGATCACACGGTGCTCCGCCCTGGAGGGCGCGCCCCGCCGCGAATGGCCCGAAAGGCAATGGGGATCCCCCGGTGTCCCATCCTTCCGCGGATTCGTCTTGGACTCCCTCTGGAATTCGATCATAATTTCAAACCTGATCGGGAAACTGAAGATATGTCCGCCACTGCCACAAGCCCTGCTGAAACGAAGCCGCTGACCAAGAATGAGCTGCTGAAGATCGCGATTCCAACCCTCGCCGGAACCATTGCGGCGACGCTGGCCGACCCGGCGGCGGACAGCTTTTCGGGTGATGACGAACAGTTCTTGAAGTTTCACGGGATCTACCAGCAGGACGACCGGGATGTCCGCAAGCAGGGAAAGGTTCATATCATGATGATCCGGGGGCGGATCCCGGGGGGTGTCCTGAACGCCCGCCAATGGATTGCCTTTGACGATTTGTCCTCGAAGTACGGCAACAACACGCTGCGGGTCACCACCCGCCAGAGCATCCAGTGGCATGGTGTGGCCAAGTCGGGATTGGGAGCCCTGATGAAGGGGATCCATGAGGTGATGCTCGACACGCTGGCCGCGTGCGGCGACGTGAGCCGCAATGTCATGTCCGCACCGACTCCATCGGGTACGCCGGCGCGGGAACAGGTGTACGAGGACGCCCGCCGGGTTTCCGAGGCACTCCTTCCCAAGACGAAGGCGTACCACTCCATCTGGATCGACGGCGTGCAGCTCAACCTGGATTCGCCCGAGAACAAGGAGTTCGTCGATCCCCTTTACGGACGCCAGTACCTGCCGCGGAAGTTCAAGGCCGCGTTCATCATTCCCCCGGTGAATGACATGGACGTGTTCGCGAACTGCCTTGGGTTCGTGGCCATCGTCGAGAACGGGCAGGTGGTCGGATACAATCTGCTGGTGGGCGGGGGCATGGGACGCAGCCACGGCAATGCCGCGACCTATCCGCGACTGGCGACCGAGCTTGGATTCCTCCCGAAGGACAGTGTGGTGGACGTGGCCCGTGCGGTCCTGACCATTCACCGCGACTTCGGCGATCGCACGGATCGAAAGCATGCGCGGCTGAAATACGTCGTGCAGGAGCGCGGAGCGGATTTTATCCGGGCCGAGGTCGAGAAGCGCGCGGGAGTCAAACTGGAATCCCCCCGCCGCTATACGCTGACCACAACCAACGACACCTACGGATGGCAGCGGGCGCTGGATGGTTCGTGGTTCGTCACCCTCTACGTGTCCATGGGACGCATCAAGGACGCGGGCGAACATCGGATGAAGACCGCGCTGCGCCGCGTGGCGGAACAGTTCCCCGGCGTCGAGTTCCGTCTCTCCGCCAACCAGAACGTCCTGCTGGCCAATGTGGCGGACGGCGACCGGGCGGCCCTCACGGCGCTGCTGGCCGAACACGGGGTCCGCACCGAACGGCAGGCCGGAGTGCTCCACTCCGCTGCCATTGCCTGTCCAGCCCTGCCCACCTGCGGGCTTTCGCTCGCCGAGTCCGAGCGCTATCTGCCGGACCTTCTGACGCGGATCGAGGGGCTGTGCACCGAAGTGGGCCTCGCCGGACAGGAGATCGTGATCCGCATGACGGGCTGTCCAAACGGCTGTGCCCGTCCGTACATGGCGGAAATCGGCTTTGTCGGGAAGGCTCCCGGCCGCTACCAGCTCTGGCTGGGTGGCAATGAAAACGGAACCCGCCTCAACCGCATCTGGAAGGACATGGTCAAGGATGCGGACATCCTTCCCGAGCTGCGGCCGCTGTTGACGCGGTATGCGGCGGAGCGGACGCCTGCGGAACGATTCGGCGACTGGGTGGCCCGTGTTCTCTGGACCGAGCAGCCGGGCACGCCTGTCTGAGCCGGATCCTTCGCGACCGGAGTCCGGGCAGGCACGCGGGGTTTGAGTCCCCGTCCCCGTTGCCGGGATGAGTCCGCGAAACCCCTGATTTTCATGAAGACTGAAGACATCGCGGCCGTAAACGCCGCACACCGGGACCGGCCTCCGCTGGATCTCGTGCGCTGGGCGGTCGGCCAGGCGGGTGGCCGGGCCATCGTTTCGACCAACTTCCGCCCCTATGAGGCGGTCCTGCTGCATCTCGTGACGCAGGTCCATCCGGAAATTCCCGTGCTGTGGGTGGACCACGGATACAACCGTCCGGCCACCTACCGGCACGCTGCGGACCTGATTTCACGCCTGCGGCTGAACGTGAAGGCCTATGTGCCGCGAATGACAACCGCCCACTACGACGCCCTGCACGGGGGCGCGCCGGATCCGACGCCGGAGAATGAGGAACGGATCAAGGCGTTCAGCACGGTGATGAAGCTGGAGCCCTTCCAGAGGGGCATGCGCGAGCTCGCCCCCACCGTGTGGTTCACCGCATTGCGGCGCGTCCAGAACCCGAACCGCGCGGGACTCGATCTCGTGACCGACGACCGGAACTTCGGCGCCCTGAAGGTGAGTCCGGTATTCCACTGGAGCGATGCGCAAATGGAGGACTATCTGCAGCAGCACGGGCTCCCCAATGAATGGGACTATTTCGATCCCGCCAAGGCCGACGAGAAGCGCGAGTGCGGGCTCCATGCCGCCTGGGGGCAGCAGGCCATGACGAAGGCGTGAACGACGGGACGCCCGCGACCCTGGAGATTCCATGAGCAGCTATCATTTGGACCACCTGCAGTACCTCGAAACCGAGGCCATCCACGTCATGCGCGAGGTGGCCGCCGGATTTGAGCGCCCCGCCCTCCTGTTCTCGGGTGGCAAGGATTCGATCTGCCTCCTGAGGCTGGCGGAAAAGGCGTTCCGCCCCGCGGAGATTCCGATGCCGTTCCTGAACGTGGAGACGGGACACGAGTTTCCGGAGCTCATTGAGTTCCGCGACCGTCGGGCGGCGGAACTGGGGGCCAAACTGATTGTCCGCAGCGTGGACGAGGCGTTTGCGAAGGGGATTGCCGCGCCAACCCCCGGCCAGATCAGCCGCAATCAGCTTCAGATCCCCGTCCTGCTGGCCGCGATCGAGGAGTTCCGGTTTGACTGCTGCATCGGCGGCGCCCGCCGGGACGAGGAGAAGGCGCGGGCCAAGGAGCGCTTCTTCAGCTTCCGCGATGCCTTCGGACAGTGGGATCCCAAGAATCAGCGTCCGGAGATCTGGAACCTCTACAACGCGCGCCTGAATCCGGGTGAGAACATGCGGGTGTTTCCGCTCTCGAACTGGACCGAGATGGATGTCTGGGAATACATCCGCAAGGAACGCCTTGAGGTTCCCAACATCTACTTCAGCCACACCCGGGATTGTTTCCGAAAGGGTGGCCAGTGGATTCCGGTGCCCCCGCCCCACACGGACTCCTCGAAGCCCGATCCGTATGCCGGCGCGCGTCCGGGTCCGAACGAGAACGTCCGCTCCCTGGTGGTCCGGGTGCGCACCATCGCCGACATGATCAGCACCGGGATGATTGAAAGTCCGGCCAGCAGCGTGGACGACATCATCGCCGAGGTGGCCGCCGCGCGCGTCACCGAGCGCGGTTCCCGCGCGGACGACAAGGCCAGCGAGGCCGCGATGGAGGACCGCAAGAAGGCGGGGTATTTCTGAGTCCGCTTTCGACACGAATCACGATTCCCGGGGCCGCTTCCCCGATTCCCCCCAAGATTTAGACCCATGCCCGCCCCCCATTCCATCGAACTTCTGCGCTTCAACACGTGCGGCTCCGTGGACGATGGCAAGTCCACGCTGATCGGACGCCTGCTCTACGATTCGAAATCGCTGATGGAGGACCAGATTGAGGCGCTGGAGCGGTCCGCGGACATCACCGGCGGCGGCCAGATCAATCTGGCGAACCTGACCGACGGTTTGCGCGCGGAGCGTGAGCAGGGCATCACCATCGATGTCGCCTACCGCTATTTCGCGACGCCCCGCCGCAAGTTCATCGTGGCCGACACCCCGGGGCACGTGCAGTACACGCGCAACATGGTGACCGGCGCCTCGACCGCGAACCTGTCGGTCGTGCTGGTGGATGCCCGCCAGGGCGTCATCGAGCAGAGCCGCCGCCACACCTACATCGCCTCACTGCTCCGGATCCCCCATGTGGTGATCGCGGTGAACAAGATGGACCTCGTGGGCTGGTCGGAAGCCCGCTTCCAGGAGATCCGCGACGAGTTCGAATCCTTCCTCCCGCTGCTGGACCTGAAGGACGTGAAGTTCATCCCCATGAGCGCCCTCAACGGGGACAACGTGGTGGAACCGTCGGTGCACACGCCGTGGTTCGCCGGCCCCACGCTGCTCGGGCACCTCGAAACGGTGCACATCGGGAGCGACTGGAACATGGGAGCGTTCCGATTCCCGGTGCAATGGGTCAACCGCCCGAACAATCCCCGCGACCCCCATCTCCATGACTTCCGAGGGTTCAGCGGACAGATCGCCGGCGGCATCGTGCGCGTGGGTCAGCGGGTGATGGTCCTGCCCAGCGGATTGAAATCCACGGTGAAGGAAATCTGGACCCTCGACGGCCCGCTGCAGGAGGCCTTCTGTCCGCAGTCGGTGACCCTCGTGCTGGCGGACGACCTGGACATCAGCCGCGGGGACACCCTGGTCGGAATGGAATTTCTGCCCGGCTTGAGCTCGGAGCTCCACGCCAAGGTGTGCTGGATGCATCCGCGTCCGCTCCAGCGCGGCCGCCGGTACCTGCTCAAGCACGGGACGCAGATTGTGCAGGCGGCGGTGACCACCGTGGAGAACCGCATCAATGTCGCCACCTACCAGGCGGAACCGGAGCCTCCGGAACTGGCCATGAATGACATCGGCGAAATCCGGCTGAAGACCGCCCGGCCCCTCGCCTACGATGGTTATGTGACCAACCGCCTGACGGGCGCCTTTGTCCTGATCGAGCAGGGGACCAATGCCACGGTGGCGGCGGGCATGCTGCATCCGCCGCTGGAGTCCGTGCGTCCGGAGTACAGCGACTTCGCGATCTAGGACCGTATTCCGGGTGGGCAAGTTCCCGGATTTGGGGAACGGTGGGCGGCGTGAATCCGTCCCCCGGCTCGGGACATCGCGGCGCGGGTTTTGATCCCCCCATTCGCTTTGGGTCGCTTCACCGTGCGGTGGATCCGCTCGCGGAGCCGGATCCGGACGAGGACCCCGCGCCCCTGGAGCGCACCCAGTTCATCGCCGACCATGGGCGGACGATCCTCAACCGGAATGACAGTCCGGACATCGGCTTCACCTGGAGCCTGAATCCCTACCGCGGCTGTGAGCACGGGTGCATCTACTGCTACGCGCGTCCCACGCATGAATATCTCGGCTGGAGTGCCGGACTGGATTTCGAAAGCCGGATCCTGGTGAAGCACGACGCACCGGAGCATCTGCGGCGCGAGCTGGGAACGGCGTCGTGGATTCCGGACACCATTGCCCTGAGTGGCGTCACGGACTGCTATCAACCGGTGGAGCGGCGGCTGCGGCTGACCCGGCGGTGCCTGGAGGTGCTGGCGGAATTCCGGAATCCGGTAGGGATCGTGACCAAGAACGCCCTGGTGACGCGCGACGTGGACGTTCTGTCGGAACTGGCGCGCCACCGGGCGGTCACCGTGTATGTTTCACTGACCACGCTGGATTCAGGCTTGCGCGCGATTCTCGAACCCCGGACCTCGCCGCCGGCGGCGCGGCTGCGGGCGATCCGGACCCTGGCGCAGGCGGGCATTCCGGTGGGGGTGATGGTGGCTCCGGTCATCCCGGCGGTGAACGACCATGAAATCCCGCAGTTGTTGGCGGCCGCCGCGGACGCGGGAGCAACCTTTGCCGGCAAGGTTGTCCTGCGCCTGCCGCATGCGGTTGCCCCGCTGTTCGAGGACTGGCTCGGGCGGCATTTCCCGGACCGGAAGGAGAAGGTGCTCGGCCAACTTCGGGCGCTGCGCGGAGGGCGGCTGAATGATCCGCGTTTCGGGAGCCGGATGCGCGGGGAGGGCCTGTTCGCGGAGCAGATCGCCCGGCTGTTCGAGGTCGGCTGTCGAAAGGCGGGGCTGATGTCCCGGGGACCGGACCTGAGCACCGCCTCCTTTCGGCGGGTGGAACCGGGACAGGGCGAGTTGTTTGACTTCGGGTCGAGCGGCACGACGGGGTCGGCGCTGCTCGGACCCGATCAGAAGCTCAACTGCATGCCACCGTTGACTCCGAAGGTGGATCCGAAATCAAAAACGGCCTCGTAATTGAGTCCCTGGATGCGCAGGGCGCCGTTATAGGACCACTCAAAACCCCCGTAGACGCCGAGCCACTCCCGGAACCAATACGTGGCCCGGACCTGCATGTAGGCGCCCGGAAGCCAGTCCCCTTCGTTTTGGCTGACCTTGTGAAGGGTGTTCGGGATGAGCGGATTCGAGTACGTGTTCGCCTGAGTGAAATCCGCGTTGCCGTAGGCGTAGATGGACGTGAAGCCGATGCTGGCACTGGTGCTGAACTTCTCGGTGATGGGGACGCCAAACCAGGCCCCGAAACGCCCGGTGTAGAAGTCGGCGGAGAGATCGGTCCCCAGCGAGGAGATGGCTTCCGAGGTCAGGGTGGGCTGGGACACCGGGTTCAGCGAGATCAGCGGACCGGGGATGTCCGGGTGTCCGGAGTACGGCGCCAGCGGGGGAACGATGCCGCCGAGGTCGTACCGGTCGCGGTCCTCACGGACGAGACTCTGGACGCTGGCGGAGGAACTCCCGGAATACGTGGCGTAGCGGAAGCCGAGTTCGAATCCGAAATGACCGTCGCGCTTGCCCAGGTCGAACTTGTAGAATTCGAAGCCCACGAGGATCTCTGGTCCGAACAGATTGGCGTCCCCGAAGCCGTTGAGCGTGGTGACCTGCTGGAGTCCGTTGATGCGGGACATCTCGATGGACCCGTCGATCAACTGCGTGGATTCCTGGTAGCCCCAGTTCCAGGTCAGGCCGTCGGCGCCGTTGTTGATGTCCTTGAGCACGTATCCGTCGTCGTAGATTCCAGGCTGCGGCAGCGGGGGCGGGCTGAGCTGGTTGACCGAGACGGACAATCCGAACTGGTAGAAGGCGCCGGCGCGGATGTACCAGCCCGTCTTCTCCAGGTCGTAGGGACTCTCCTGGGCGACGAGGGACACGGTGGTGGCGGCGGCGGCGAGGGCGGCCAGCGGGGCTTGTGAACGAAGATGTCGGGAATTCATGGGGGCGGTGGGGGCGGGCTTCGGTTATTCGACTTCCAGCACGCGGTAATAGCGCAGTTGCCCGTTGACGGCCGCGGGCGTCGTTCGAGGGGGTCCGGAGTCCATCCATTGCAGGTTGGAACCGGTTCCCCGCACATAGGGGAGCGACGTCTCGACCTCGCCACTTTCAAACTTCTCGAGGGAGTCGGCGTATTGGATGTAGTAGCGGAAAAGCGTAATGGTGGGGAATTCGACGAGGACCGTATCGTTCGCCCGACGGATCGTGGCCGGGATGACGTCCCCCGCGGGGACGGGGAAGTCGATCTGCGGTGTGGCGAACATCTCGAAGGTCGGGTCGGGCTGCGTCTTCCGATCCGTGACATAATATTGAAGCGTGCCTTCGCGGATCTCGGTGGGAGCGATGGCCCCCCAGTCCACGTAGGGGGTGAACTCCGGCAGGATGAACCCCTGGGCGTTGGCGAGGGATATCACGTTCGTCAGCAGGTCGGTGTTGAGGTCCCGGAGGGTGAGGCGCGCATTTTCCACGAACACCCGGCCCGGATTGGCGAACCGGACCCGTTGTTCCATGAGGCCGGTCTGCCGGTTCAGGACGGAGGGACCCGCGAAGGACATCTGGGGGTTGATGCCGTTGAGCGTGATGTTGGTCTGTCCGGAAAACGGAGGCCCGATGCGCGCGGGGACCGGGGTGTTGGCGAAACCCAGGAGGCCCGAGTACAGATCCTGGCGGCCTTCCACCAGGTCGAACGCCAGTTGTCCCAGGGTGTTTTCACCTGGGACCATGCCCGTGCCGGGCGGCCAGGCGATCAGGATGCCGAGGCGCCCGGACGCCACCTGGCTTTCGTCGAGCACGACCACCGCGGACGCCGGAAGGGATGCGGGGGCCAGCGTGCGCCGGGGTGCGGACGGAAGGGGGACCGATTCGATGTTCCTCTCCGGGGTAAAGGTCGCGTTGGTATACACCGCCGGATTCCAGATCGCGGTGAAGCTCAAATTGGTCTCGGTGCCGTTGGCGAGGTACAGGACGGGGACTTGGATGCGGTTGGTGTCCGTCAGCACGCCCAGCCGGATCGAGGGAGCGGGGAGGGCGAGAACAACCAGTTGGGCCCCGAAGCTGGTGACGGTCCCGTTTGAATTGGAAACCTGGACGGTATAGACGCCGGCGTTGTCCGTCGTGACCTGCCCGACATTGAGCACGTCGTTGGTGGCATTGGGCAGATTGCCGCCCTGATACTGCCACTGGTAGGTCATGGGGGACTTGCTGAAGGCCGCGACGCTGAAGGTGGCGGTCTGGCCGACGTACACCGCCTGGTCGGTCGGATGCTGCGTGATGACCGGGGGACCGATGACGCTCAACACCGCGGGCGCCGAAGTCGCCATGCCGAAGAAATTGCTCACGACCGCCACGTAGGTCCCGGAGAACAGCCCATTGACGTTGGCGAGGACAATCTGGTTGGTATTGGAAAGCGGCAGGGCGTTGGTGTTGAACCACCACTGGTAGGACAGCGGAGCGGTTCCTGTGGCGACGACGCTCAGCGTGATGGTCTGCCCGGCGGTGGCGGTCTGCGATTGCGGGCTGGTGGTGATGATGGGTGCGACCCCTTCCGCGGCGAACGCGGGAGCACTGATCGCGGCGACAATCAGGAGGATCAGCCAGTGGAGGCGGAGACGAAGGCGGGCGGCGAGTTGCATCGGATACGGTCCTCCGCTGTTCCGGAGGTTCCGGAACGCTGCGGACGACGGGGTCACGATACCCCGCCCGGGTCCGGATGCAGCAAGCGAAAGTTTGGAGGACGCGACGAGGGCGGATCCTACATGACCTCGGGAGCCCCGATGCCGAGGATGCGCAGGCCGTCCTGCAGCACGCGCGCCGTGAGGTCGCACAGGGCGAGTCGCAGCGTTCGCACCGGCTCCCCGGCCCGCAACACCGGGCAGGCCTCGTAGAACCGGGAGTAATGTCCGGCCAGTTCGTAGAGGTAGTTGCAGAGGTAGTTGGGACGACACTCCGCCACCACCGACTCCAGGGTGAGCCCGTAGTTGAGCAGGTATTTCAGCAGCACGATCTCCGCCTCCTCGGTGGGTACGGCAGAGGCGAGGCGCGTCCGGTCCACGGGACCCCCCTCTCGGACCACCTTGCCGGCCCGGGTGCACTGGTACTGCAGGTAGGGTGACGTGTTGCCGGTGAGGGCGAGCATCTTGTCCCAGGAGAACACGTAGTCGCTCTGCCGGTTGGGCAGGAGATCCTGGTATTTGACCGCGCCGACGCCGACCGTCTCGGCAATCTGCCGGCGAGTGGCGTCCGGAAGCTCCGGCCGCTTTTCATCCACGAGCCGCTGCGAGCGCTCAACCGCCTCGTCGAGCAACTCCGCGAGTCGGATGGTGTCACCGGACCGCGTGCGGAAGGGCCGCCCGTCGTCCCCGAGGATTTTTCCGAATCCGATGTGCCGAAGCCGGGTGCGGGCCGCAGCCTCCGGTTTCCATCGGGCGAAGGTCAGGAAAAGCTTCCGAAAATGCGGCGCCTGCCGGTCGTCCACCACGTAGATGATCTCGTCGGGCGCCCAGGTCCGGATCCGGTGGTCGAGCGTGGCGAGGTCGGTGGTCATGTAGTTGAAGCCGCCGTCGCTCTTGCGGATGAGTGCGGGATCGGGAACCCATTCGCCGTCCCGGTTGACGAGAAACGGATCCTCCTTCGGGGGAAGCGAACCGTCACTGAAGACCGCCACGGCCCCCTCGCTCTCCCGGGCAATGCCCCGGGCCATCAGGTCGGCCACGACCTCCGGCAACTGGGGATTGTAGAAGCTTTCCCCGAGCGTGTGATCAAAGGTGACGCCGAGACGTCCATAGATCGCATCGAACTGAACCTGGGACAGCCGGATCATTTCCTTCCAGACCGCGAGGTTCTCGGGATCTCCGGACTGCAACTTCACGAGTTCCTGCCGGGCCATCTCCAATCGGGACGGATCGGCCTCCCCGGCGGCGTTCTCCGTCCGGTACAGCCGTTCCAGTTCCGCGATGGGATCCTGCTCCAGTGCGGCGCGGTCGAGTCCGTGCCGCCAACCCACGAGGAGCTTTCCAAACTGCGTTCCCCAGTCGCCGATGTGGTTGTCGGTGATGACCCGGTGGCCGAGGGAGCGAAAGGCGCGCTGGAGGCAGTCCCCCAGCGTGGTGGACCGGATGTGTCCCACGTGCATGGGCTTGGCGACATTGGGGGAGCTGAAGTCCACCACCACGGTTCGGGGCGGCCGGGCGGGTTCGCAAAACAGCCGGTCGGCGCCGGCCAGCGCGGCGGGAAGCAGGGACGTGCGGACGTCGATTCGGAAGTTGAGGAATCCGGGTCCGGCGATCTCCGGAACCATGCCGACCTCGATCGAGGCGTCCCCGCCGGATTGCTGAAGTCGCTGATAGGCGGCGAGAACCTCCTGGGCGAAGGCCCTTGGATTCAGTCGCGCCTGCTTGGCGAGTCCGATCAACGCCGTGCACTGGTAGTCCCCGTGCTTGGGATCCGGGCACGGACGCACCTGCACGGTGTCCAAATTCGCCGAGGGCAGGACCTCTCCGACGGCGCGCCGGAGCCGCTGTTCCAGGATGGAATGGGGGAGGGATGAGGGCATGGGGGAATGGGGCTGCGGGTTTTGGTCGGGGACGACGGTAGGCCGCGGGCAGGCCTCGCGGCGGGCACGCGGCGCGGGAAGGCGGCGAATCCCGCCCGGGCGGTCAACGCTGTGCCGAGTAATGCCGGACGACCTGCATGATGGCGTCGGCGGACGGGGCATCCTCCAGCGCCTTCAGGAATTCCTCCTTGCGGAGCACCTTCGCAATGCCGGCCAGGGTGTGCAGATGCTTCTGGAACTGTCCCTGCGGAACGAGAAAGAGCGTCACCAGGTGCACGGGCTGGTTGTCCAGCGAATCAAAACTGACGCCGTTCTTGGAGCGGCCGAAGGCGGCGACGACCTCGGGGATGAGATCGGTGGAGGCGTGGGGAATGCCGATCCCGAAGCCGATGCCCGTGCTCATGGACTGTTCCCGCTTCTTGACAACCGCGGTCACGGCCTCCCGGTCGGCGATGGAAATCTTGCCGGCGGTCACGAGGACCCCGATCAGTTCGTCGATGGCGGCCCATCGATCCGTGGCCTGGAGTTCCGGCACGATCTGCTGGGCCGTCAGGATGTCGCCAAGATTCATGAAGCGCGAAGGTCGGGGAAGCTCACCGGAAGGGACACGGGCAGGCAAGCCGGGAGTTGAATCCCGTCTTCTTTCATTCCGCGAATCCGCCTTAGTCGCTTGAGCCGGGGAGGCGGGAGGGGTATTTCTGTCGCGTCCGCCACCGCTCCCAACTCGCGAATCCGCCATGTCCGCCCTCCGCAGTTCCGATTTTCGCCACCGCACGCTCGCCATCATCATGGGGGGCGGCCAGGGGACCCGCCTGTTCCCGCTCACCCGTGAACGTGCGAAACCCGCCGTGCCGCTGGCGGGAAAATACCGACTGGTGGACATCCCGATCTCCAATTGCATCAACTCGGGCATCTTCCGGATCTATCTCCTCACTCAGTTCAACTCCGCGTCGCTGCACCGGCACATCTCGCAGAGCTACAAGTTCGACCACTTCGGCAACGGCTTTGTCGAACTGCTGGCGGCAGAGCAGACGATGGCGTCGTCCACCTGGTACCAGGGGACCGCGGACGCCGTGCGCAAGAATCTGCTGCACTTCCAGAACACGGACTTCCAGTACGCGCTGATCCTTTCCGGCGACCAGCTGTACCAGATGGATTTCCAAAAGGTGATCGAGGCGCATGCCGAATCCTCGGCGGACCTGACGATCGCGACACTGCCCGTGATCGAGCGCGACGCGTCGGCGCTGGGCATTCTCCAGGTGAATGGGGAGCGGCGCATCACCCGCTTTGTCGAGAAACCCAAGGATCCGGCCGTCCTGCAATCCCTGAAGCTGGACCGCGCGAGCTACGGGACCCTCGGCATCCAGAGCGATACCGACCTCTACCTCGCATCCATGGGCATCTACGTGTTCAACCGCGAGGTGCTGTTTGAGTTGCTGAACAACAACCTGACCGACTTCGGGAAGCACATCATCCCCGGCGCCATTGAGCAGAAGCGCGTGTACTCCCACGTGTACCAGGGATATTGGGAGGACATCGGGACGATCCGGAGCTTCTGGGATGCGAACCTCGACCAGACGAGCAACATCCCGAAGTTCAACTTCTTTGATCCGCCCGTCTTCACCCGCCCGCGATTCCTTCCCGCCAGCAAGATCAACGGCGCCGCCATTGACCATGCGGTCATTTCGGATGGATGCATCATCAGTGACGCCCGCATCCAGCACAGCGTGATCGGCATCCGCTCCGTGATCAATGAGGGGGCGTTTCTGTCCCATACGTTCATGATGGGTGCGGACTTCTATGATTCCCCGGCCCGTCGAAACCGCCCCGAGAACTGCGGAATTCCCGTGGGCGTCGGCCGCGGGACGCGCATCGAGCGGGCCATCGTCGACAAGAACGTCCGGATCGGCGAGGGCTGCATCCTTTCCCCCGTCGGCAAGCCCGAGGAGGTGGATCACCCGTTGTACTACGTCCGGGATGGCATCCTGGTCATCCCCAAGGGGGCGGTGATTCCCGACAACACGGTGATCTGAACGGATTCGCGGGAGGGTCCCGGACGGGGTTGACGGAATGCCTCCGGGCCGCTTCGCTCGGCGACGGAATGAGGATCCGTCCCGTCCAGTTCCTCCACGGAGGCGCCTCCCGACGCAGGGTTGTCCCTGCACGATGGATTGGTTGGATGGCGGCGTTGTGGCTGGGGATCCCCTGCCCCACTGCGGATCCTGCGCCGGCACGCCCCGAGTCCCCCACTGCGGACGAGATCGTCCAGCGCCTTCTCGAGCGTGCCGAAACGCTGACCAACCGCATGGAGGGGGTCTGCCTGGGTTGTCGTCGACTCACGGTGCTTGAGGAACTCGATTCGCGGGGCAACTCCCGCGAGCGAAAGCTCAAGGAACACCTGGTCGCGATCACCGGCCGCGGCCAGAAGGCGACGCTGGTGCAGATGGACGGCAAACCGCTGTCGGAATCCGACCGCCGGCGCGAGGAGCGCAGGGAGGAGGGCCATCGGGATAAGTTCGGGAGCCGAAAGGAGCGTTCGTCCCGCCAGTCACAGGCGCTCGACCGGGCACTGCTGGAGCGGTTTCGGTATCGGCTGGTGGGAATGTCCGAGATGGAGGGAAGGCGGACCTACGAACTGGGTTTTGAACCCATTGCGGGAGGTCGGGACGGCAAGGTGGCGGATCGTGTCCTGGGCAGGCTCCAGGGACGACTGTGGGTGGATGCCGACGAATTTGAGCCCGTCCGGATTGAAGCGGAACTGTCGGATCCCGTCTCGATCGGGGGCTTCCTCGCCGTGATGGATCAGTTTCGAATGACGGTGGTCCGCCGCCGACTGCCCTCGGGCTACTGGGTGGATGAACGTGTCGACACCCACGTGGGCGGACGCAGGCTGGTCCAGCGGTTCCACGGCCACATGGAGGTGACCCAGGATCAGTTCGCCGTGGTGCCGTCCCCGGATCCAGACACAGGCGGGGCAGCGCAGGAATTCCGGGAGCAGGGACGGGTTTCGGCCGAAGCAGGAGGACGGTGATCTTGGGACCCGGTCGGGCGGACGGAGGTGGCGGACGGCCAGGCACCCGGACATCGAACCGGAAGTCCCCGTCCCGGCCCTCCGGCCTCCCCATCCACTCACTCGTGCCCGTCCATCTCCAACCCTCCGGAACCACCGCGGGGCAGCGGCCGCGGGCCCGGAGCGCGCTTGATGACAGCGCTCCTTCGTTCATGGTCGGCGGCATGCGGTGGACGGTCCTCCCCATCCTGGTGTCCCTGACGATGGGCGCCGGGAGCGTGCGTGCCGACTGGCCCGCCGCGCGGGGCAACGCCGGACGCACGGGCACCACGGATGCCGTGCTCCCCGCCCGTCTCACGGAGGCATGGACCCTCACCACCCCCCCGCCGGCCCCGGCGTGGACGGGCGAAGCCCGCGGAAGTCTTTGGCAGAAGATTCCCACGCCGCTCACACCCCGCGCTGCGGACGACCTCGCCCCGGTGCCTGTCCTCGCCCGGGGACTCGTGATCTTCGGCACCACCCACGACGACGTCCGGGCGGTGGAACTCGCGACCGGACGCACCCGCTGGAGGCACTATTCCGGGGCCCCGATCCGGTTCGCCCCGGCGGTGGTGGACGGGCGGGTCTTTGTCGGCTCCGACGATGGCACGGTGTCGGCACTCGACCTGGAGACCGGAGCCCCCGTGTGGTCGGTCCGTATCGGGCCGGAACGTCCGTGGATCGCCGGCAATGGCCGCCTGATCAGCCCCTGTCCGATTCGGACCGGACTGTCTGTTTCGCAGGGGGTGGTCTATGTCGCCGCCGGGCTTTTCCCGATCGAGGGAGCCTACCTCGCGGCGCTGGATGCCGCGAGCGGAAGCGTCCGCTGGCGCCGGCATCTCGAATCGCTTTCCCCCCAGGGTTACCTCGCCGAAACCGCCTCCGAGATCGTGGTCCCTTTCGGACGCGCCTCGCCGAAGCTGTTCCGAAAGCGCGACGGCACCTTCCTCCGCGACGTCCCCTCCGCCTCGGGGACCGTGGCCGTCGTGGCCGGGGACGAAACGATGGCGGGCCCCGGAGCCACGGGCCGGCTCGTGGGCGGGGATTCGCGAACGGGAGCCCGCCTGGTCTCGTATCCGGGCCTCGCGATGGCCGTCACGGAGAAGACCGCCTACCTGGTCAACGGACTCGAGATTCTGGCGCTGGACCGACAGTCCCTGCGGAGAAACAAGGGTGACGAATCCGGATCCCTTCGATGGCGCGCGGATTGCATCGCCGGCTCCGCCGTGATCGTCGCCGGCCACCGCGTCTACGCGGGCTCGAGGGATCGCGTGGAGGTGTTCGATGCGGAATCGGGAACCTCCGTCCAGACCCTGTCCATGCCGGGTCCGGTGGCGGCGCTCGCCGCCGATTCCATGGGACTCGTGGCCATGACCCGGGACGGGGTGCTCCGGGCCTTCCTCGGATCCGGGGCCTTGTCTCCCCGTCCCGCAGAACCGGATCCCGTGACCCCGAAGGCTCCCGACCGTGAGGCCTCCGCTGCGGCGGAGTGGACCCGGCAGCTTCCCTCCCGGCGCGGACTCACCCTTTGGACCGGCACCGGGGATCCCGTCCCGGGGGTGCTCGCCCTGACCGCCGCCAGCGAACACCACTTGGTGGTCGCCGTGCCGCCACCCCGGGTGGAAGGCCTCCGGCAGGCGTTCGCCAAACGCGGGCTGCTCGGAAGCCGCGTCTCGGTCGTCGCACAAAATGACGGGGGGTCCGTTCCGGTCGCGGATCATCTTTTCAACCTCGTGATCGCGGATGGTCTCCCCGAAGCGGAGGCGATCCGGGCCGCGTGTCCGGCACCGTCCGGATTCCTCGTCCGCGGCTCGACGCTCATCCCCGCACCCCCGGACCCCGCGGCCGGCACCTGGACGCATCAATACGGAACCGCCGCCAACCTGTGTGCCTCCCGGCAACCGCTGACGGGACATCCACACCTGCGCTGGTTCGGCGGCCATGGACCCGAACGGATGCCGGACCGGCACACCCGCGGCCATGCCCCGCTCGCGGCCGGGGGCATCCTGCTGTCCATGGCGGAGAATGCACTCATCGCCACCGACGCCCGGAACGGGGTCGTTCGATGGGTCGTCGAGCTTCCCGACTCCATGCGCTATGCGATGCCCTACGACGCCGGCTACGCCGCGCTCCGGGACGACGGATCCCGCGCCTTCGTCGCGGTCGACGAGGCCCTGTGGAGCGTCGACACGCGGACCGGAACCGTCGTTGTCCGGACCCCCGTGCCCCTCGGCGGTCTGCACTGGGGCTGGGTCGCCCTCGACGGAGATGCCATCCTCGGGAGCGCGGAATCCCCGGAGGCACCCCGCACCGAGAAGAACTTCGACCTCGTGGATCTGGAATATCGATCCGGACGTCCGCTCGTCTGCTCCCAGGGTATCTTCCGCCTTCCAAACGCCGAGGGTTCCGGGGGATGGGTCCAGTCCCCCCGGGGCCGCATGGTCAACCCGACGCTCTGCGCCGGCGGAGGACGGGTCTATGCCGTCGAGGCGCGTGGACCTTCCGCCCGGACGAACCGCTCGGGGCGTCTCACGTGCACGCAGATTCTTGAGGACACCGTGGTCCGGTGCTTCGACGCGACCACGGGATCCCCGGTCTGGGAAAAGCCGCTGCATTGGCCCGAGGCCCGGGATGTCCTCGGAATGTCCCTCATCGGCAACCGGCTGCTGCTGTCCGCGGCGCAAAGCGTGGGCGAACAGGCCAATTACCGGCTGCGATGCTGGTCCGCCGACGATGGAAACGAGCATTGGTCCGTGGACGTGACCAACCCCGTGAAGGATCTCTACCACGGACAGCAGGTGAAGCGCCCCGTGGTGCTGCGGGACAAGGTCGCCTTCGAAAGCGCCCTGTTCGACCTCGCCACCGGCCGGCGGTGGAGCCCGCCCGGAGCGCCGTCGGACTGGATCCTGTCGCGTCCCGGACATGCCTGCGGGGGAATGACGGGCGGTCCCGACGGACTGCTCTTCCGGGCGGACAATCCGACCTTCTTCCGGTTCTCCGACGGAACCTTCACCCGCCTGTCCCCGACGCGACCCGGATGCTGGCTCAATATCCTGCCGGTGGAGGGAGGCGTGTTGATCCCGGAGGCCAGCGCCTCCTGCATCTGCGAATACCCAATCCAGGCTTCCCTCGGATTCGCCTTCAGTCCGGAGTCCGCGCCCGTGTTGCCCGACGTCGTGCCGCCCCATCCTTGAGCGCTGCGCCCATCAACCCCGTCATCGGGACGCCGGTTCGGAAAGCAGCATCAGCTTCGACTGCGTCCGCACCAGCATCCGGTCACCGATGAGTGCCGGAGTCCCCGCGATGCGGCTCCCGAAGTCCGTTTCGTGGAGGACCTCCGGCCGGGTTCCCCCGGCGCGGACCACGCATAGTTTTCCCTGGAGCGAGGCGAAATAGACCCGGCCGTCCGCGGCCACGGGAGAGGCATAGTACCCACCCTGGGCCGGCAATCGTTCCTGCACATAGGACGGGGAGCCCGTGCGCGCATCAAAGCACGACACCATGCCCCCATCCTTCACCAGGTACACCCGGCCGTCGTAGTACAGGGGGCACGGAACATAGGGGAGCCCCTTGGTCGCCTTCCATGCCACGTGGGTGTCGGTCACATCCCCTGAACCGCCCGGCCGGATGGCAACCAACACATTCTCCCCCTTCTTCATCAAGCCCCCGATGGTGTCCCAGTCCTGCCGGGTCAACCACCCGTCGCCGTCCAAATCCTGGGCCTTGAACCATGCGGGACCATTCTCGTACTCGGTGGGTGAAATCCGGCCATCCCCGTCCTTGTCCTGCCTCTCCACCACGCCCTCCCATCCCGGCCACGGCGAGTCCGCCTTCCCAGGCGACCATCCCGCGTAATAGAGCAGTCCGTCCCCGATGACCGGGGTGGTGCACGAGTACGCAGGCATGCCGCGGACCACCCAGCGTTCCGCACCCGTGTCGGGATCATAGGACTTCAAGGCCAGCGATCCGGCCACGATCACCTCCCGCACGCCGTCATGTTCCCAAAGAATGGGACTTCCGTAACTGGTCGGAGCGCCCGGCCGCGGCGTCTCCCACAACGTCCGCCCGTCCTTCCGGTCCACCGCCAGAAGCGAGGATCCGGTCGCGAGATCGCGATTGAGGATCACCCGGTCCGAAAGCAGAAGCGGGGAGGTTCCCGATCCAAAATTTCCGGCGGTATGGGCGACCGGGAGCGGATGCCGCCACAGTTCGCGTCCCTCCACATCATGGGCAATCAGCCCAAAGGACCCGAAATAGCTCACCACATGACGTCCATCGGTGGCGGGCGTCGCCGCCGCGGGGCTTCCTTCGGTCAGATGAAACTCCTCGAGCTTTTCCGCCGGGGCCACCCTCGACCAAAGCAAGCGTCCGTCCCCCAGCGAATACGCCCGCGTCTCCAGCTTCCCCTCGGCAAATGTGGTCAGAAACACCCGGTCCGCGGCCACGGCGGGAGAGGAGGGGGACCAGGGAACCTCGGCCTGCCAGACCACGCCATTCGTCGAACTGGGGTGCGCCGGCGGTTTGGATTCAGGGGAAATCCCGGAGCTGTTTGGGCCTCGGAATGCCGGCCACGACGGCGTGCCGGCCAGGGCGCCCAGGAGCAGGAATCCGGAGGCGGTGGAACATGGGATCAGTCGCATCATCGGCCGCGAACGGTGATGGAACCACGGCCAAGATCAACTGCGGGCCGCAGCCCGCAGCCACCTTGTCGGTGGGGGCGCGCTGACGCGCGGTTCCGACGTCCCTGCGAATCCGACGAGGTGCCTCCACACGGTTTGATCCTCGCGCGTTGCAGGCGCGGAGGATTCAGTCACCCGCGGGCCGCAGCCCGCAGCCACCCGGTCCGGAAGGAATGAGCCGAAGACCGGGATTGCCTTCGCCCGGGTAACGCCCGACAACTATCCTCCAATCCCGAACGCCACCCCGGGGTGCCTCCCCAAGTTTTCGCCCCATCCCTCCATGCCCCGACTCCTGATCTGGTGCTTCCGCGTCGCGGGAATCCTGCTGGCCACCGTCGTGGGGCTCGCCCTCATCCTCCTTCTCGCGCTGACGTCCAGCAGGGCAACGCTGGAGGGAAACACCCGGATCGCCAGCCTCGGTGGCGACGTCGTCGTGGACCGCGATGACCACGGGGTTCCCACGATCCAGGCAGGCACCCAGGCGGATGCCATCCGCGCGCTTGGCTTCCTGCATGGACAGGAACGCTTCTTCCAGATGGACCTGCTCCGGCGCACGGGAGCGGGGGACCTTGCCGAACTCTTCGGCCCTGCGGTGCTGGAAATGGACCTCCTCGCCCGGCGCCACGACGTCCGGGGACACAGGATGGCCGCAATGGCCAGCCTCGACGCGACGGAACGCTCGCTCCTCGACGCCTACACCGAGGGGGTCAATGCGGGCCTGGACGCGCTCCGGGTGCGCCCCCCGGAATACCTGCTCCTGCGCCGGAAGCCGCAGCCCTGGCATCCGGAGGACTCCCTCGCGGTCATGGCGGCGATGGCCTTCGCACTTCAGGATCCGGACGGGGTCCAGGAATCGATGCTCGGCGTGATGCATCGCACCCTCTCCCCCGCCGCCTTCGCGTTCTTTGCCCCGCGCGGCACGGAGTGGGACGCGGCCCTGGATGGAAGTGAATTTCCGGCGCCTCCCATTCCCACGCCGGAGGAATTCACCGCGCCCGATCCCCCGCCGGGGCCCATGGCATCCGCCGTCGGAATGCCCGGACGCAACGAGGAACTGCCCGGAAGCAACGGCTGGGCGATCGGTGGATCCCGGACGTCCCACGGCGGCGCCCTCGTCGCGGACGACATGCATCTCGACCTCCGCATGCCCAATTACTGGTACCGAGCCGTGATTCGATGGAACGGCGAGGCTGGCCGCCCCGGCCAGCTTGCCGGGGTGACGCTCCCCGGCATGCCGTACCTCGTGACCGGCAGCAACGGTGAGGTGGCCTGGGCGTTCACCAACGCCCAGGTGGATGAAACGGACGTCATCGAATTGGAAACGGACCCGGCGCGGCCGGGACGCTACCGCACGCCGTCCGGATGGAAGGAATTCACGGTTCGAACCGAGGAGATCCCGATCGCGGGCGGTTCCCCCCGGCGCATCGCCTTCACCAATACGATCTGGGGTCCGGTCGTCGATCCCGGCATCCGCGATGGGCGGACCCGGGTGTCGCGGTGGGTGTACGAGGAACCCGAAGCGTGGAGGATCCGGTATTCCCCGCTCCTCCGAGCCACCAATGTCGCCGAGGCGCTCACGCTGGCACCGCGGAACCCGATCCCCGTCCAGAACTTCGTCGCGGGGGATCGGTCCGGAAACATCGGCTGGACACTCATGGGTCCCCTGCCCCGCCGGGTGGGATGGGACGGACGCCTTCCGTCCACGTGGTCGGATGGAACGCGCCGCTGGGCGGGACTCAAATCCGTGCCCGACTATCCGCGGGTTTTCAATCCGTCGGAGGGCCTGATCTGGACGGCCAACCAGCGGGTCGATGGCGGTCCTGCGTACGTGGACGCGGGGGACGGATTCCCCGACAGCGGCGCGCGAGCGCGCCAGATCCGGGACGGCTTAAGGTCGCTGACCAAGGCGACCCCGGCCGACCTGCTGGCCATCCAACTCGATGACCGCGGTGTCTTTCTCGACCGCTGGCATCATCTTCTGTTGAAGGCCCTGGAGCATCCCACGGGGACCAACGGGGCCGCGTTTGCCGCGGCACGACCGCGGGTCGAGGCGTGGGGTGGTCGGGCGCTTCCTGGAAGCGTGGGCTTCCGGATGGTGTCCGGCTTTCGGGAACACGTGCAGCGCCGCGTGGCGGAACCCGTGGTTCTCCGCTGCCGAACCCAATGTCCGGAGTTCTTCATTCCCGGCGGGCAATTCGAGCAGCCCCTGTGGACCCTGGTGCAGGAACGTCCGGCGCACCTGCTCAACCGGCGCTATCCCAGTTGGGAAGCGCTGCTTGAGGACGCCGCCGCCGCCACGGTGGACGCGGGGCTGCAGCACCCCGGTGGCCTGGCTGCCTTTACCTGGGGCGACCGGCAACGCTTCCAGATGAAGCATCCCCTGAGTCTCGCCGTTCCGGCGCTCGGACGCTGGCTGGACCTGCCGGCCGAAGAGCTTCCCGGCGCACCTTCCGCCATGCCGCGGATCCAGGGCCGCGGGTTTGGGGCGTCGGAGCGATTCTCCGTCGGACCCGGATGGGAGGCCGACGGTTTGTTCCAGATGCCCGGCGGGCAGAGTGGACACTTCCTCTCCCCGTACTACCGCCTCGGACACGAGGACTGGGCGCTGGGACGTCCAAAGCCGTTCCTCGCCGGAGCCTCGCAGAACCGCCTGGTGCTCAGCCCGCGGTAGGTCGGAGGGCGTTGGCGGTGAAAGACGTGCGCGCTGAAGGAGCGGGCTGCAGTCCTGCCCCAGCCTTTGGATACGAAACTGACCCCTTGAAATCCAGAATCATTGTGGAAGACAAGTATTCGTCGATGAGACCCCATTCACACTCCAAGCCCTGGGCCGCCCTGGTCGCCGCCGCCGTTGGATGCCTCGGCCGTTTGCCCTGCGGGCATCGTCAACGGGCTTCCAGCCCCCGAATGCCCCGGTGGCTACCAGCGATCCTGGCGTTCCTGGCCGGACTGTCCCCCGCCTGGTCCCAGGCGTTCGGGCCGATCATCACGATTCCGATTGAGAAGGTCCGGGAACCCTATAACAACATCGCGGAGGACGGGTCCCGCAAGTCCTGCGGGGTGAGACTCTACGGCGAATGGCCGGTGTTTCTCAATTACACCAACCGCACCTCCTACCGGATCTACACGCCGGGTCTGGCGAGAATTCCAACCCCCCAGAATACGGAGCCCCCGGGCGGCCGGTTCCGCTTCTACTGTTACTTCAACGGAATTGATACCGGCAATCTTGGCGCCGAGTGTCCCTCGGAAATCGGCGCCGGCCTGCCCGACTGGTATGTGGAGATCCAACGCCGCGGTCCCCGCGCATCCTTCAGCTACCAACCGGAGCCGGGGAGCCCGGAGCTCTTCCAGTTCAGATCCTTGTCCACCGATCCCGAAGGCGATCCGATCGTCTCGGAACACTGGGATTTCGGCGACGGCGCCGAGGGCACCGGGGTCAGCCAAACCCACCGCTACGACAAGCCGGGTATATTCCGGGTCCGGCTCACGGTGACCGACAGTGACGGCCTGACCAACGCCGGCACCATCAATATCACGGTGCCCGCGCCCAAGCCGGTCGTGTCCATCACGATGCTGGGCAAGCACTCGCGCAACCGCATTGAACTCGGGGAGGAGTTTGACGTTCGCGTCAAGGTCCGCGCCACCGACGACGGATTCGGCGCGCTGTCGAACCTGGCATTCATCGGCTCCGCACTGACGGTGCCGGATATCTTCAGCATCGTGAGGGCCCCCGCGGAGACGCCCATCGGCACCCTGCTCCCGGGAGAGGAGCGCGAGTTTGTCTGGACGCTGAAGGCCGAAAAGGCGGGACAGTTCTCCCTCATCTCCAGTTCGGTGTCCGGGAAGGACGCCGCCGACCGTCCGGTGACCGGACCCGGCGGGTTCGTCCGAGGAGAGGTGAGCTCCCTGATCGTGGAGGTGGTGCAACAGCCGCCCCGATTGGTCCTGGGAGCGGACAACAACGGTGACGGCGAAACCAACGCCCTGGACCGACGTCTGGAGCTCATTGTGTCCGTGTCCAATGTCACCCAGCAGGACGTGACCGACGTGAAGGCCGTGGTCGTGGAGGATGCCCCGATTCGGCTCACGAGCCTCGCGCAGGACCTGAACATCTGGCTGACGCCCTTGGAACTGGCGCCGCCCACCTTCGGTACCATCCGACCCGGGCCGGAGAACACGGTCCGACGGACCAACGTGTATGAAGCCACGGACCGGACCTATGCGCAGGCGTCCATCCTCCTTCAGGGCAAGGTGGGAGACGCGGGCGTACAGGAGCGGGGCGAAGGAATCGTCAACGTGGGAGGTGAAACCCTCCTCGAGGCCCGATTCGCCATCGAGCCCCGCCCCTACAAGTCGGGGCAACCCGTCCGGGTCCATGGCTCCCTGAAGAACGTGTCCAGGTTTCGGGACAATCGCGGCGTGGTGTTGGAGGAGGGAAAAACCCTCGGGGTGGCGGTCTATCCCACGACGGAAGGCAACGGCGGCGGGGGGTTCGTGTACCGCGCGGACAGCGGCGCCCGGACGCCAACGGGGCCGACCGGCTTTGTTCTGGCTCCGGACGAGGAGATTCCGATCGAGGCCATTCTACCCACCACCGAAGCGCCCCAGGACACTGTCCTGCAACTCGCCTACAAGGTGGTGGTCCTGATCCACGGGGAGGGCCGGTTCCCCAAAATGGCCAATCCCACGCAATATGAGGTGGTGGAGCAGGGAGAGTTCTCCGCCTCGCACCAGGTGGTCCTGCAGGGTGTCCCGGAGGTCAAGGACCCCTGGATTACCTGTCCCATCGATACGTTGTGGCTCGATCAATACCTCTCCTGCCGGTTCACGAAGGGTGTCATCAATGCGGGTGTCGGCCTCGGCCAGATGGCCTGGCTCGCCGGGTCCGGCCTGGCCCAGATGCCGGGATGGCACTACCGGCTTCACGCCTGGAAGATCTGGATGACGCAGCAGACGGTCCGGGCCCTGATGGGAGATCTTGCGGCCCGGCAGCGGATTGCCGCGGAAATCGCCATTGATCTCCAGGCCCTTCAGGACGTGGGGGTGGAAAGCCTGCAGGGGGTCGCCATCTCGGCGGATGGAGCCCTCCGCGCCATGGACCGGAATCTGGAGAGCTTTGCGACCGACGTGCTCGAGGGAAATTACCGCAAGGTGGCGGGAGGCATGGCCGAGGTGGCGGGCGAAAACGTGGACATGGCCTTCGAAGCCCTGGTCGCCGCCCGGGCCCTGCGCGCGGCGTCGCTTGCGGCGGACGGGGTCGAGGGAGCGGCTTCCGCGGCCTTGCGGGAATCGCTCCAGCGGCAGACGGATGAACTCGCCGGCAAGGTGGCGGACAATGCGACCCGGCGCGGGGCGGAATACCTACCCACCAGCGGGATCCTGCGGTCAGGCATGGACGTCACGGACCTGCCTTCGGTCTGGCGGGACGCCTACGGCGCCCGGGCGGAGGACATCAAGAACCTCCTCAAGGTGGCGAAGGACGAAGGGGTGAGCATCGCCTTCCGCTCCCGCTCACCCGGAGCGGCCCGCCTGTTTGACGCAGGTCTCGCGTGGTTGAAGCCCGGCGGCGTCGGCATCAAATCCGTCTCCGACATTGATCGCATCTACCTCGGCTATCTCGATGAGTGGGACGCCAAGTGCTACCTCGTGGAGCCTCCGGTCCCCTGGAAACCCAAGGGGCCGGAGCGGGACGCGCTGGTGGACGCCTATCTGGACCGGTTCGGCCAGTTGAAGGGATCGAGTGACGTTTCCAAGGACCTGCGGAAAGCGGTTCAGGAGCGGCTGGAGACCCGGTTGGACGAATGGCCGAAGCAGCTCGAGAAGTTCAGCGACTACGCGGACAACGGGATCGACGTGAATTTTCACGGTGAGAAGAATGGGCTTCCTGAGAAGCTGATTCCCAACAACCGGGCCAAGCAACGGGCCCGCATCACGCCGGAGGAGCTTCCGGCGAAGGACGGGCTGCCGCGCCGACAGGCCTTCCGCCTCCAGATGGAAGGTCCGCCACCGCGCGGCACCGGGGTCTTCAAGGACATCACCGGTGACATCGACCTCTTGGGAATCTTTGGTCCGGATGGCAAACCACTGACCGATCTCGCGAAGCGGGCCCGGATCTACAAGCAGCTCCAACGGTTGATCGGCATCCAGCACGGGGAATCCTTCACGTTCTCGGCGGGTGAGAAACTGCGCGAGGAGTTCGTGCGCTGCTGCATCGAAGGGGTGGAAGGGGCCGAAACGCTGCTGGCTGCGATGCCCGACGAGCGGTTGCGGGCCACCCATTTCCGGGACAAGCAGTCCATTTTCACGCAGGGTCCCAACGGCGAGATCGGTCCCATCGTTCAGGAGGATTTCGCATTCCTGCCCGGGACCCTGACCGAGCTGGCGAGCGAACTCCGCCCCTCGGGCGGACTGCAGCTCCCTCCCCTGACCAGCGCCCTGGATGATTCGGGTGCGCCCTTCTCGCCCGCGAAGATCCAGGAACTCGTCCGTGGCCTACAAACCGTCTCGCAGGCCGGCAAGTTTTCCCGCACGAATGGCGTCGCCGCTCGACCCGACGGCGCCGGTGGAGCCCAGGAATACGTTGCAGCCGGTGTCACCGAATCGCGAGCCGGCGGCACCGGGATCGGGACGGATGCGCTGGGTGGGTCGCGGATCCCGGTCCGGGGCGGCGTTGCGCGCGCCAGCGAACCCGGAGCCACCGAATTGGCCGCCGCGTTGGCAAAACTGACGGCGGACGGCTATCGCGTTGAACCTCCCACCCCGCCTCCCGGATCCGCGGGTGGCCAGTGGCGTCCGACACCTGCAGCCCGACTTCAGGAAGGCGGAGTCCTGCGCCTTGCGCCCTTGACCTACCTGACCGAAGACCTGCCGGCCGGGGCTTCCGTGCTCCCGTCCCTGAGCCTGCGGGACCTGGGAATGGACGCCGACAGTTCCTTCTTTGCGGTGGGCGACACCGTGGTGATCGACCCCGGCGGACCCAATGAGGAGATCGCCACCCTGATGAGTGCGCACCCGTTGACCCTGTCCCGTCCGCTGACCTCGCAGAAACAGACCGGCGACATGATCCTGTTTCTCAGAGGTGTGACCAACGATCGGTCCCTGGCGGGCGCCCTGCCGGCACTGGAGAATCTGGTGGTGTGGCTTCGGGCGGACGTTGGGGTTCAGCGGGACGGGACGAACGTGCTCTCCTGGACCGACCAGTCGCGCAACGGATACGTCTTTACCGCGCCCGGCGAGGCGCGCCGTCCGGCGTGGGTGAATCCCGCCGTCCGTGGACTTCCCGCAGTCCGGTTTTCCGCGTCGCAGTTGGTGGGCAACCTCAACCGCACCCTCACCAATGCCACTCTCTTCACGCTCTGCCGCTTCCTCGGCGGAGGCAACTCGAGCACCGTGTACGCCTTTGGGACACCCAATTACTCGGGTCTGATGATGTCCCTGCTCCGTCGCTCCGGGGGTGGCGCCGAGCACCATGATGGCGCCGCGAGCCGCGTGGCGGACGACGTGATTCCCGGATCGGATTTCCGGATCTTTTCGCAGGTTTTCGGGGAAGGCGGTGCGGACCGGCATCGGCTGTCCGTGAATCTCCAAACCGCCCTGGAGACCCGCACCACGACCGGTCGTGCCTACTCCGCCGTGGCGACCAATGTGGTGTTGGGCAAGTGGATCACCGGCACGTCCTACTTCGTGGGGGATCTCCTGGAATGGATCGTTTATGACCGCGCCCTGAGCCTGGAGGAGCGGCTCGAAGTGGAGGAGTACCTGCGACAACGCGCCGGCCTGGGTCCGCTCGTGCCGGACGGCAGTCTCAATCTGGCGGAGACCCGGGTCGAACACTTCGACGTTTCGCCCACAGGGAACGCCGTGTGGACCCTGGATGTGGCCAATCGCCAGCTGAAGTCGACCGCATCCGATGACCCTTCAATGGCGCTATCGGACTTCGCGGTGTCCGAACAGGTCATCCGTACACGACTGCGTCCGGAGGAAGGCTCCGGGGCGCTGGGGGTGGTGTTTGGCTATCAGGATCGCAGCCGGTTCCACCTGTTCGACTGGCGCGCATCGACCAGCAATCACGTGGACTGGGGAACCGCGTACGCCGGAATGCGGCTGCGCAGCATTCATCTGCCCGCGGGACAGGAACCAACGGGCGCGGATTTCTGGTCGGGCTCCGATGCAGGACGCGTCACCATCTGGCGGACCAACGACATTCCCTGGGTTCCCGGTCGGGAGTACGACGTCGTGCTCCGACTCGGACCGGACCAGACGGTGGTGGAAGTTCTTCTGGGAACCCGGAGTCTCGCGCGGTGGATCGTCCCTGGGTTGACGGCGGCTCCGGGTCGGTTCGGGCATTTTGCGCATGGATCTCCGAACGCCCGGTTTGGTCCCGTGGTGTTGCCCGGGGGCGATCCCTGGATCACATCCATCGAGCCGGCGACGGCGGGGCATTGGACGCTGCGCTGGATGAATGGCGCTCCCTCCTATGTGATCGAGTCCACCACCGATCTGGCGGGTGGTGTCTGGACCCCGGTGGCTCCGGCCACGGTCAACCTGTCCCAAACCCTTCCGGTGCCGGAGGACACCCTGCTGTTCCGCGTCCGGAGCGCCGGACTCGTGCCGGAGGACGCGGGTCCGCCCCGGGCTCCGACCTTTGGCAATGGGGGCGATCCCTGGCGCGTTCGTCGCAACGGTCCCACCCGGATTGAGGCGGAGAACTTCGACGAGGGCGGCGAGGGACTGGGGTACCACGACACCACGCTGGTGAACAGCGGAGGTGCCCATCGGCGCGAGGCGGTGGACATGGCCCCGATTTCGGACGATGGCGGCGGTATTGCGGTGGGATGGATTGAGGCGGGGGAATGGCTCGAGTACTCGCTCCAGGTCGAGGAATCCGGCCTCTACCGTGTCCGGGCGCGCACCGCGCGTGGTCAATCCCGGAACCGCACGGTCCGATTCCTGTTCGATGGCACGAACCGGTCGGGCGATGTGGTGGTGCCTGCGACCGGAGACTGGAACAACTACGTGATCGTGGAGTCCGGTCCGATCGAGCTCACCGCGGGCGCGCAGGTCCTCCGGTTGGACCTGGCCAGCGGCGGGTTCAACCTGAACTGGATTGAGCTGGTCCCCGTGGAATAGGCCACGCCCACATTCCCCGGCAACCCCGGTGGACCGGTTCGGCCCGGTTCCGTTGAGCCACGGGCTTAATCGAAGTCCGAACAGCTCATGAAGTAGTGGCACTCCGGACACCGCAGCTTGCACTTTTCATTGTGCAATTCGTGGCCGCACCGGGGACACCACCGCCACGGCTCCCCAGGGGCCGGGGTTCCCTCAGGCGCTTCAGATCCCGCCGGGGACTCCGGCGAAGGCGTCTCGTCCTTCATGGCCGCAACCGGGTCCGACGGAGGTGGTGGTGGGAACTGGATTCGAACCAGTGAAGGCGTAAGCCAGCAGATTTACAGTCTGCCCCCGTTGGCCACTTGGGTATCCCACCCCGCTCCATCGGACACCGTCCCCAGAGGGACGGGGCGGGAATGAACACGGACAGTCGGCCCCGGCTCAAGAGGTTTTTTTCAGGCCGACGCGGAAACATCGCGCAGGTCCGCCCGGGTGGACTCGTAGGTGACATGGTATTTCAGCACCTCGGGGACCGCAGGAATCCCGTTTCTCTCGCAGTATTGGCCGTAGCAATCGGGCCACCAATTCCGGTGTTCCGTCAGTCCCTGCGCCTTCCATTGGGTCCAGCCGGCGAGCACCCGGCTCCAGCAGGCGTCCCCATACTCCACGGCTTCGTGGGCGGACGGCATCTGGCTGACGTACCAGTCGCGACCCACCCGCGCGTGCAGGACCTCGTCGGCCCAGTCGAAATCCTGAAACGTCGCCGCGAGCGGATTTCGCGACATCACTCCCACCTCCCACTCATGGCGCTTCCCGGTCCGGGGCATGAGCCCCTGCTCGATGAAGTACAGGACTGCATGGCGCTCGAGCGGGGTGAGTTGGGTGTTGAGCCCCAGCGACCAGGTGAAGTTCACCATGACGCTCCGGGGCCAGTCCACGCCGAGACTCGCAAATCCCACTTCGCCCATCATCGCATGGCGCGCCTCATCCCAAAGCTGGCGGGTCATGTCGCGGTAGTAGCCCCAGGGTTTCTCCGGGGTCTCCGCAATAATCCCCGCCATCATCTCCGGCACGTCGATCTCGCGAAGGCGCTTGTAGAACATCATGAGCACCTTCGCGTCGGCGGGCTGCCGCTCGTCGTACAGGAACACCTCGGCGTTGACCCCCATGTTGTAGGGATCGGGAAAGCGCGCATCTCGACGAGGCCGTCCGTCAAACGTCCACGGGACCGCGGACCGCACCCGAGGGGGAAGAACCCCCTCGGACGCCGTTCCACAAATGCCCCCCGCGGCGGCGAGGGCGGCACGAATGCATTCAAGCGCCGGAAGGGCCGCCTCGCGATCCGACTCGGAAACCAGGGCTGACACCGCCCGCCGCCCGTACTCCAGCAGGTCGTCCAGTTCCATCACGACGAACCGGAGGACCCGGCGCGTCGGCTGGTCGGCGAGAACATGGGTTTCCGCGGAGTGCCGCACCATCGCGTCCCGCACGGCGGGCACGACCACCTCGTACAGACCCAGCAGCAATTCCGCGGTGGTGGGAGCGGACCGCACCTCATCCAGGGCGATCTCCAGTCCAAGGTGCGGAATCCTGTCGAGTCCGAGAGGCGGTTCCCGCATTTCCCCGACGCGGGCGCGGATCGCCGCCACGTGTTCCGCACAGAGGTGCGCGTGCAGGCTGAAGGCCATCTTCAACTCGTACACCGGCTCCGCGGTGAGACGCGCAATGAAGATCCCGTGAAGACGGCGGAGGACATAATGATGCCGCTTGAGACGCGCCACGGAGTCCTCGACGGAAAGCCCCGGCTGGACGGCTTCGGCAAATAAACCCAGGCCCGCCAGCGGGGGAAGTCCACCGTGGGTCTTGTACGCCGCGAGGTGTTCCAGCGGGTTGCGCGAAGGGATCGGCTCCATAATTGGTGGCCCAGGGTACAGCCTCACCTTTGGACCGGGCAATCAGTCCGGACTTGCCAGCGCCGCCTCCGACGAACGAGAAGTGACGTCCCATGGAGTCGCCGACTTCCCACCCTGTTCCCGCGCCCGCCCGACCGGGTGTGCCCTCGGTGCGGGAGATTTGGCGGCGTCCGCTGCCGCATCTCGAGGGACAGGCCGGAACCCGGTACCTGTGCCGCATCCTCCTGACGGTGTTCCACCGGCGGGCGTTGGGATTTGAAGGACTCGAACACATCCAGGCCGATCAGGACCCTTTCGTTCTCGCCCTGAACCACAGCCAGCGTCCCGAGGCCGTCCTGATCCCGGCCTGGCTCTGCTTTCACCGCGGCGGCCGGATGGTGCATTTCCTGGCGGATTGGAATTTCCTCCTCGTCCCGGGGCTCGCCGCGGTGATTCGCCGGCACGATCCCATCGTGGTGGTGCGCAAGGATGCCCGCCCCCGATTCCTCAATCGGTTCAAGGATCGTTTCCGGGGAACGCGTCTCCCTTTCGAGGAGGCGGGCCACCGCCTGCGCGGCGGGCGTTCCGTGGGGATTTTTCCGGAGGCCACGGTCAATCGGGATCCGGGGCACCTGCTTCGCGGACAATCCGGCGTCGCACGACTGGCGCTCGAAACCGGTGTTTCGGTGGTGCCGGGTGGGGTGCGATTCCCCACCGCAAACCGGGCGCGATTCATTTCGGACTCCGATCCGTTCCGGGTCCGGTTGGGTCCGCCGATCCAGCCCGGCCTGGCAGTGCCGGGTCGCCCTTCGGACGCGTCCACACTTCACGCTCAAATCATGGGCGCCATCTCGACACTCAGCGGGAAGGAATGGCAGCCTGACGCGCGCCGGACGAAACATGCCTTCACCCCTGCCTGAGCTCCGCGTGGTGCGCCTCCTCGACGAGGCGGACCGCCAGCGTGCCCTGGCGGTGATGCGGGCGACCTATCGGGACGAGAAACACTGGCTGAACCACGACGACCGGCTGGTGGATCCGGCGGAGATGGGCGCCCCGGAGGTCTCCTGGTTCCTGGCGTTGCGCGGCACGGAGCCGGTCGGCGTGCTGCGGATCCTGTACGCGCCACCACTCGATTTGTACGCCGCCTACGGGTTCAAGCTGGTCGTGCCAAACCTCGACCTCGACGAGTTCATCCGGCGCCACCGGATCGCGGAGATCGGGCGCTTTGCGGTGATCCCGCAGCAGCGGGGAAATCTCCTGGTTTCGGCCGCGCTCATGCGCACGGCGCTGGGGGAGACGGTGGACCGGGGTTTCACGCACTACATCACCGACGTGTTCGAGGGCGAGACGCACAGTCCGCTGGAGTTTCACACCCGCGTGCTCGGCTTCGAAGTGGTGGCCACCCACGACGTCGGCGAGCTGAATTGTCCCAACCGCCGGATCACGCTGCTGCTCGACATCCGCAGGAACCTCCGGCGACTGCGCGAATCCGGAAACTGGCTTTACCGGTATCTCACCGAGGACTGGCCCGCTCCCCGCTTCGCCTCGGCCGGCATCGAAACCGAGGCCAGTCGCCCGTTCGCAGGTTCGCCGTCGATCTGACCCGCATCACGACGCCCTTTTTTCCAGGGCCTCGAGTCGCTAGACTCCGGCCGTGCGGTTCCCAAAACATCCTGTCCTGCTCCTGGCCGTCCTTCCACTCACCGGGATTCAATCCATTCCCGCCCGGGGCGAGGCGTGGACGGTGGCCGGGTTCGTCGGCGCAGGCGGCAGCTACTCCCATCGCGACGGCCCCGGCTCCGAAGCGCGCTTCCGCTGGCCCACCGGTTTGGCGGTGGATGGCGCGGGCCGTGTCTACGTGGCGGATTCCAGTCCGACGGTCCGTCGCGTGGATCCCGACGGAACGGTGACCACGATCGTGGGGATGCCGGATCAGTACGGGGACCGTGATGGTCCGGCATCGCAGGCGCTGTTGAATTCGCCCCGCGCCCTCGCGCTGGACTCCGTGGGCAACCTTTTCATCGCCGACGAGGGAGCCCATACGATTCGGAAGCTTTCCGTCAGCGGCGAGGTCACGACGGTCGCAGGAATCTCCGGCGTCCGCGGAAACGGGAATGGTCCCGCGCTCCAGTCGAGCTTCTATCTTCCCCGCGGACTGGCCGTGGGATCCGACGGCTTCCTCTACATCGCCGACCAGGGGAACCGGGAGATTCGACGTCTCGACCTCACGGGCGAAGTCAGCCGGTTTGCCGCCAATGTCGGCAGTGCCCCGGAAGGATTGGAGTTCGATGCGGATGGAAACCTGATCGCAGCGGACTGGAGCGGCGGGTTCCTCCGCCGAATCACCCCCGCTGGCGTGGTCGGTGTACTCCCCGGGACTCCAAATCCACGGTACGCCGATCCCACGGATGTGGCCCTGGGTCCCGATGGACGCCTCTACATCTCCGACACCCGAAATGAGTGCATCCGGGTTCGGGGGTCGGATGGGCAGGTGTCCACCTGGGCGGGGGTTCCCAAGCTCCCGGGGGGCGAGGACGGCGTCCCCTCGCTGGCACGATTCCGCGGACCCCGGGGTGTCGCCTTCGGGCCCGATGGTGCGCTGTGGGTATCGGACACGGAGAACAACTCGCTGCGGAAGATCCTTCCGGACGGAACCACGGTCACCGTTGCCGGACTTCCCGTGGGCAGCCGGGACGGGATTGGAATCGAAGCCCGGCTGAACAGCCCCAATGGGGTCGGCATGGGCGACTCCGGGGAACTCTGGATCGCAGACACCGGCAATTCCCTTCTCCGGCGCGTCCGGGCGGACGGAACGGTCACCACCGTGGCGGGACTCGCCGGCGTGGCCGGCATCACCGATGGCACGGGGGCCGAAGCGCTCTTCTCGTCTCCGTCCGGTGTCGTGGTTGCTCCGGATCACCTCGTGTACGTCACCGACAAGGGAGCGCATACACTGCGGCGCTGCACCTTGGAGGGCCAGGTCACAACCCTCGCGGGTACTCCCCGGCGCAGCGGGACCGCGGACGGACTCGGATCCGAAGCCCGATTCAACCAGCCGGACGGAATCCTCCTGGATCGGGACGGCACATTGCTGGTGGCGGACTCGGGGAATCACTGCATTCGCCGGGTGACCCCTGCAGGGGAGGTCACCACGGTGGCCGGCATCGCGGGAACGGCGGGTTCGCAGGATGGTCCGCGCGATCAGGCGCTCTTTCGTCAGCCGCGTCGGTTGTGTCTGGCGGCCGACGGCAGCCTCTACGTGGCCGACACGGGAAATGCCACCATCCGCCGAATCCGCAGCGACGGCGAGGTCACCACGGTCGCCGGAAAGGCCGGCGCGGCCGGATACGCGGACGGCCAGGGAAGCGAGGCCCGATTCTCGAGTCCCATCGGGATCACCGTCGATTCGAAGGGCCGCCTCTACGTCGCGGATCAGGGCAACCGGTGCGTACGTCAGATCGACCCCGAGGGGAAGGTCACCACTGTGGCCGGCAGCCCGGGGACCTGGGGATTCGCCCTCGGGACCGGGGATACTGCGCGATTCTTCTGGCTCAATGACGTTGCCATGGATGCCGACGACCGGCTGTTGATCTCTGATTCCGGCAACCACGTCGTGCTGCGGGCGACGATTTCGGAGGCTGCGACGCCCCGCCTCGAGGCGACCGCTTCCGGCTCGGAACTCCGACTCTCCTGGCGCGGCGGCTCAACTTCGGGCGTCGTCGAGGAGGCCGAAGCCCTCGCCACGAATCCCACCTGGAAACCCGTGGGTGGAACCGCGGCTCTCGAGGACGGAACCTGGGTCCTGAAACTCCCCCTGCCGCCCTCCACGACCTTCTTCCGGCTCCAGGCGCGCTGAATCAGGATCAGCACTGTCTGGTCCCGGCAACGCCAGCCCGTCAGGAGCGTCCGCGATTTTTCAGCGGCGATCCCGGGACTTCCTCATCCGTCGGGCCCGCCCATCCGAGCACCACCGCGACGGAGGTCACCGCCGGCGTGGGACTGGAACTCGCCCTTCAACCGCATGTCCAATTGGAATTTGACCTTCGGAGGCGGGGACGCATCCAGTTCCCAGACCGCCAGCGGCAGCACCCCGCCGTGATTCAGAACAGGGATGTGTTCCTCCTCCTTCAACGGATTCCCAGCCGTTACTGATTGGAGGAGATGGGTCACATCACTCATCGCATGGCACGTTGAGGGGAATGGATCGGCCCTGGTTGACCATTGGGAAAACGATCCCGGTCAGGTCCCAGAGGGATCCTTCCACGGAAAGCCGCCCGTCCGCAGTTCGAGGGCATCACTGGCGCGGCCGAGCACCGCCTTGAGGTCCGCGGACCGGAAGGGCTTGGACAGCGCGTCCTCCATTCCGGCGGACCGCCGCAGCTCCTCGTGATCGCTGGTTGCGTCCGCGGTGAAGGCGATGATGTATGGCCGTCCATACCTGTCGGGATCGCCCCGAATCCTGCGCGAGGTCTCGTAACCGTCCAGGCCGGGCATCTGGCAGTCCATCATCAACACGGGGAAGTGTTCCCGGGCGAGCGCCTCCAGCGCCTCCTCCCCGCTCGCCACAGCGACGGGTTCCACGTGGAGACGCTGCAAATGGAGGAGGGCGAGGCGGCGGTTGATCTTGTTGTCGTCGACGACCAGGACGCGGGGCAACCCGGACGAAACGACCGCAGGGGACTCGCCATGGTCCCCAGGAGATCCGGATTTTCCAGGTGCCTCCTCCTGCACAATCCATTGGATGAGGTCCGAACACAGCCAGGGTTTGAAAATTCGCGCGTGAATGCCGAGTTCCTCCCGGAGCTCGGACGGGAGCGCCGTCGATTTCGGGGTCAGGATCAGGATCCGGGCCGCGGCAAACGCGGGAACCCGGCGCAGGGCCTTGAGATCCGCAAGTGGGAATGGGTCGCGAACCCCTCGATCCACCAGAACCCAGTCAAAGCCGGGCGGCTCCGGAGCCACCCCGGAAATCGCGGACTGGATCGAGTCGTAGGCGGTCGCGGCCGGGAGACGGCAGGCGGCCAGCGGACCCACCAAATGGTCGCGCAACACGGCGGATCCGGCGATGACCGCAATGCGGGTCCGCAGGGTGGACAGATCCGGCGGTGTCAGGGGACCACGCTCCACCTCCGCGGTCATGGTGAAGGTGAAGGTGGACCCCTCGCCCACCCGGCTTTCACATTCGACGTTGCCGTCCATCAGCGTCGCGAGACGCCGGCTGATGGCCAGTCCCAGCCCCGTGCCCCCGAACCGCCGTGATGTCGAGGCGTCCTCCTGCTCGAATGCGGAAAACAGACGCGCGACAACCTCCGGACGCATCCCCATTCCGGTGTCCACAACCCGCCAGACCAACCGGATCCGTCCACCGGGGAGCGGGTCCGCGGAGAGGGTGGTCCGGACATGTCCCTCCTCCGTGAACTTCACCGCGTTTCCCATCAGGTTGAGAATGACCTGCCGCACCCGTCCCATGTCGGCAACGACGGACTCCGGTACGGAAGGATCCACGGAGATGAGAGTCTCCAATCGCCGCGCCTCCGCCGCCGCGGAGAGGATCGACGCCACTTCCTTGAGGAGATCCGCAGGCCGGAACGACGTGGGACTCAACTGGAGCCGGCCCGCCTCGATCTTCGAGAAATCCAGGATGTCCCCGACCACATTGAGCAGGGCGCTGGCCGCCTCGTTGGCCGTCGTGGCGTATTCCCGCTGGGCGTCATCCAGCCGGGTGTCCAGCAGCAGGGTGGTCATGCCGATCACCCCGCTCAACGGGGTGCGAAGTTCATGACTCATGTTGCTGAGGAAGTCGCTCTTGGCGCGACTGGCGGCCTCCGCCCGCCGTTCCGCCTCGCGACGCTCCACCAGTTCCTGTTCTAGAGTCCGGGTTCGAATCCGCACCTCCTCCTCCAGGTGGTCCCGCTGCCCCTTCAGCGCCTCCGTCGCGGCGGTGACCGAGGCGGACATCCGGTTGAATCCCTCGGTCAGGTAACCGATCTCGTCATTGGAATTCACCGGGAGCGCCGCCACCGGACGGCCCTCGTTCATCGAACCCACCGCCAGGACCAGGCGGTCCAGCGGACGCAGAATCCTCCGCCGCAGCATCCATTCCGCGGAGAAGGCCAGCAGCAGGGGCGTCACCACGATCATGACGGACATCCCGAGGCTGAAGGAGAGAAACTGGCGGCACCAGTCGGCGGTGAGATCGATCAGGAACCCGGCCGCCGCCGCGGGAGGCGCTGCATTCCGAGGCAACGTCGTATCCAAGAGGATCGGGGGAGGCCCATTCGGCCCTTGGAGGACACCGATGAACTCCAGAATCGGGCGTGAATTGGCCAGATCGTGATCCGGATCCGACAGATCCCGGTAGTTGAACCAGATCGAGCCATCGCTCTCGAGCACCGCCTGGAAACTCGGGCGGAAGGAATCGTGTTCCCAGGCGCTGAGCCCCGACCAGGTGATCACCGCAGTCCGGGAATTGGTGTGGATGAGGAGGCGTCCACCGCGGGAAATGTCGGGATTGAGATCGATGTATCCCGGTGCCAGCACCGGAACGGGATCACACCGCCACAGGAAGTCCGGATAGTGAAGATCATTGGTCCCGAATGCGATCAGCCCGTTCTTGTTCACCACGAGTTCCCGATGCCGGGCGCCGCCAAAGGGGAACTCGAATGGGATCGCGATCCGCGTCTCCTCCATCTGCGGCTGCGGCACGCCCTCCGAGCGCCATACGGCCAGGGGATGGTTCAGTTGGTAGCCGCCGGGCATGGGCGTCCAATGGAGGGATCGATGATCCCCGAATCGCGTCGCCTGCGTCGTCCGGTCCACGGATTGAAACTGACGCTGCGCCACCATGCCGTAGTACCCGGAGAGCCCCACCAGGATGAGCACCATCAGGGTCACCAGGGCGATGATGCACCGGATCTTGGTACCCAGGCTGAATCGGAGGTTGGACTCGGACATCGAGACGTGTCCGAGGAGGTAGGAACAGATCAGGACGCCGAAGCCGGTGAGAAATTGACGGAACCAATAAGGCACGCCCAGCGGCTCCACCGATTCGATCAGGGCGAAGCCCATGAGGGTGAGCAGCAGGAGCGTGATGAAGCGAAGGGCCCGGAGTTCCCGGCGTACCGGGTGGAAAAGGGCCGCCCTCCCTCCGCGCGAGACCGCCTCGGCCTTCCAAAGGCCCCTCCAGCGCAGGCCGGCCATCACCAGGGGAAGGAACTGGACGGCGACCGAATTCAAGCTTTCGGGATCGCTCTTCCAGATCACCACATCGTGGAGGAGCAGTTCGGAAAGACGGTACGAAAGCGTCCAGCACTCCCAGGTTAGACAGATGAGGAAGATCAACAGCAGGACCCGGAAGGTCCTTCGGAAGTGTCCCTCGGGATTGAGGAACCGATAGGCGAACTGGAGCAGCATCCAGCCGCACAACATTCCCAGCGGGGGACGCAGGTACGCGCCGAGGACCCGCCAGCCCCTCAGGAATCCGGTCTCCATGAATCCTGACGCCGCGAAGAGCGCCAGGAAGATGAAGCATCCCTGCAGGGTCCGACGCAGCGCGGCATCGGCATTGGAACCCCGCTGCGCACGTCGAAACGCCGCGAAGTAGATCAGCGACAGCACGAACTGCCCCAGATAGGCGGCCGCCGCCGGGGTCAGAAGAAACGTGTTGTTGCCCATCATGGTTGCCTGCAGGACGTCCCGCGGGATTCATCCCGGTTCCGGGAGTTTCCATCGTCGGACAGCGCCAGTAGGTAAGATCAAGCCATTCCCGGTCCCGGGAGGGAACAAAACTTTCCGCCGACCTGTGAGCGTGGGAGTCCGGCCGGACAGGACCCTCCCGCCCCGGGAGGATCTCATCCCTCGGCGCTTCAATTCCCAATTCGAAGTGGCCGTTGGACTCGACGGAATCAAGGACGGCCGGGAACGAATCCGCAGACCGGATCGCTTCCCGCGGAGGCGGCTCGAAGCAGGGATTCCTTCAACTGGGGAAGCGTCAACGGCAGGGTCCCGTTCGCACTGGCAAGAACGCGGAGGAATTCCTCCGAACCCACTGCTCGGGAGAACTGCACTTCGGAGGATTCCGCAACCACAGGGGTGCCCGCATCCACCCAGGGTCCGGACGGACTGGGCGCGGACTGCAGTTGGTAGCGCAATCCCCGAAGACTCGCGACGCTCACCGTGACGTCCTTCACCGGAGACGCGCCACCCCCGATGGTCGCGACGACCGTGGACGGACCGGTTTCCTGCTGGGTGTCGTATCGGGTCCCGCTGGCACGGATCTCCAGCGTGTCCAGCGAGGTCACCGTCCGCGGATAACCCGTCCCCGCCCGGAATCCCCACAGCGGATCCGCCGCGGAGACCGGGACGACCGTGGAGGAGGCGTCGAGATAATACCACTCGGACGGGAAGTTGAAGATCCCGTGGCGGTCCTGCCATTCCGCCCAGATCCGGTCGAGGTTGGCATGATGCAGCCAGAAGAGGGGGTCGTTCGGGGAACTCGATGAACTCATATTCCCGCCAATCCAAAGGTGCACGCGTCCGTGGATCTGGTCCCCAAACGGTTCGCCGGACAGCACGTTGAGCAATCCGGTATGGCCTTCCATGTAATTGCGAAAGGTCGTCCGCTCGAGGAACGGCAGGTTGGTCTCCACGGTGTAATCCCAGGCGGCCATGTCGAAGAGGGTCATCTCCAGTCCGTGCTGGATCTGCTCCGGCGTGGGCAGGAGGGCGATCTGGTCCGGGGTGGGAACCGGCGCCGGGTCACCCCCCGAGGTGGGACCGCCAAAGATGCGGTGGGTGGCGATGGACCGTTGAAGGAAGGACCGCGGCGGCCCCTGTGGACTGGTCCCGGAGACCGCCGAGTTGGTGTTCACCACAAACTCCGTCGTCCGGTCATCGCGGGTTGCAAAGGGACCCGTGCGCACCCGAAACGGGGAACTGCGCGTGGCCGGAGGGCCCGAGGTAAATGCTCCCGAGGAACCCGATCCATTGCCCCCCATGAAGTCCTCCCGGAACACGACGTCGGCCGCAGCCGGATCCGTCCAGTCCCAGTACGGAAGGGTGACCGGTTCCCCGTAGCCCAGCGCCATCGCAGCGCGGCCCAGCTCCTGCTCGAAGGCGCGCAGGTACTCCCGGTGCCAGGGAAAGAACGACGGCGCCATGTGCACCCCCGAACCGCCGGAAAGGTGGGCATCAAAGCCAGCCTTATGCAGCTGCACCATCCAGTCATAGGCGTTGAGACCCGAGTTCCCCGGATCGTAGGCGGAGGGATGAGTCTTGAGCCACAGGACGCACTGGACGAACCGAGTGCGCTGCTCGGTTGTCAGCCGGGTCACGCTGGTCCGCACTTGAAGCGGCTCGGCGGCCCCGCAGACAGACCGGATCGGCAATGAGGCCAACAGCAACAGGGCAGTCCACGGGAGCCGGGTTCGGGAACGCATTTAAATAAGTAAGTAAATTCCAGCGTCGGAGGCAAGTCCGAGCGTTGCGTCCGGGCGACGCTCCCGATGGGATCTCCCCCCTTTTTACTGCCGCCACACTGCGAGTTCGTCGACGTCCCCGTCGAAATTCCCAACCACCAGACTGAAGGCATTGGTCCGCGAGGCGTTGAGCGTGACCTGTACCTGACCAACCTGGATGTCGTTCACAAAGAGTCGGGCCAGTGAGAAGGAGGGCTCATAGGACATCCTCACCTTGAGCCAGGTGTTCAGGGGAAGCTGGTTGAGCCATTGGGTGCTGGTCAGCAGGACGGCATTGCCCGCCTTCACCGAAGGCCGCCGGCTGGAGTTCCACTTCCCATCGACCACTTCGAGGCTGGCATCCCAGTTTTGGCGCAGGGAGAGGACCGGGAGATCGCCCACCGAATACGCCTTGAATTGCCGGGCGAGAATCCGGGCCTCGACGACCAGCGTCGGGGCGGTGTTGCTTTCCAGAAGATCGGGCAGGAGCACTCGTGCCTGATCCCCTGTGTCACGGGTTCGCAGCACTCGTCCGCCGGAAGCCCCCCAGTAACCGGCGCTGATTCCGGGCACCGCGTTTCCGTCCAGGGCGAGGTTCGGGGCATTGGCGGTCTCGCTGGCGGTGGTTCCGAATCGATACAGGACGAGCTTGCTGCCGGCACCCAGTTCGGTGCCGGCGGATACGGCTCCGGATACGGTCAGAAAGAGATCCTTTGCCGTGGTGAACTCGGTATCGTCCGCCGTGAGGCGCAGATGGTAGAGGCCGGGCTCGCGAAGACTGACGTACGTCGTGTCGCGGGCGGGATCTGTGAAGTCGACGACCCCGGGTCCGGACACCAGCGTCCACGCGAGGGACAAGGGGAACCCGGAATAGGCATCGTCCACGACGGTCGCCGTCAGCTTGAGACTGGAGGTCGGCAGGGCGAGCGAAAGGTTGGTCGCGGCGACTGTGATTCGAGGGGACTGGTTGATGCTGGGCACGACGAGTTCGCCGTAGGCCCTCCGTCCATCGGGCAGGAGCGCTTCCGCCTGGAGGGTGAATCCCGAGGCGACCGGACGTGCCAGTGAAAGGGTGGCTCCCCCGCGGGTCCACCCGCCGGGCCATTCCCACCAGACGATGGCTTCGGAGAGATCCGTGCCGTCCACAACGAGACTCAGCGGCTGGGTCGCGCCGAGATTCCAGAAGGGCTCGGATGCGGTCACCCGTCCTCCGAGTCCGCGGCCCGCATCGGCGGTGGAAAATCCTTCCATGGCGAGAAGTCCTGCGGTGACGGCGACGCCCGCTCCTTGCTCGACGATGGTGAATTCCGTGAGCGTGTTAAAGAGGTCGGTGAAGCGGTCGTAAAGCGGGTGGCGAAGCGCGTCGGTCCGCCCATCGGACGGATAGGTGAGTCGACTGAGGTTGGTGGAGTACCGGTTGAGCCAGCTCATGCCGGTTTGGAGATTGCCCACCATCTGGCCACTCGGGGGCAGGAGGTGGGTGTCGTTCTGCGCCTGCTGGCTCACCGGATGGAGCGGAAACCGGTTTCCCCAGCCGGTCACAAAGGTCCGGTCCACCGGATTTCCGCCCCACTCATAGGAGAGGTTGCCCCAGAGGGCGGTGCGGAGGGCGGCTTGCTGGGAAGGGGTGGGCGAGGCCTGGAGTGCCGCCATCAGGTCGAAGGCGGGCATGCTTCCGAAAAACCATCCCGCGGCGTAAAAGCGTTTCGACTCCACCGGAAAGCTCAGGCCGTAGGCGTCATTGGTCGCGCGATTCACCTGGTCCAGCCCCCCGAGGAGCACCTCGTTGCGGCAGACCGCCCGGTATGCCGCGTCGCCCCCGCTCCCGCCAAACGCACGAGTCCGGATGGCATTGCCGTAGCCTCCATAGAGTCTCCACCAACTCCAGCGACGGATCGACTTGCTGGTGGGATCGGGAAGCCATTCCTGCAGCCGGGCTTCGTACTGCGAATCCCCGGTGAGCCCAAAGAGCGCGGCGGCAGCCCAGCACAATTCATCATCGTGCATGAAGATGTCCCCGTAGTGCGTCAGCTTCTGATAGGAACCATCGCGCCCGTGAACCGCGAGGGCGTTGGTGAGGAATCCCCATCCCAGCAGGGCCTGGGTGTGGAACTGGAGGGCGAATTCGGGAAAGGCGGTGGCGAA
>JAEUHD010000188.1 GCA_016793645.1 Verrucomicrobiales bacterium | reverse complement strand
CCACCAGATCCGCCCCCTGCACCGCGGCGTGCAAATTGGACGTCGCCCCATCCACAACTCCCGACGCCAGGACGGCCGGGACGACCTCTTCGCGCCGGACATACCCCTGCACCTGGTCCGCCAACCCGCGGGCCTTCAGGGCGAGTCCGAGCGACCCACCCAGGAGACCGACCCCGACGAGGGTGACTTTCCGGAAGTGCACGCGCGGATTAAGCGCAAGCCGGCGGGTCGCCCAAAGGAAATTTCTCAGGACAGGCCAGGATTCGAAGTCCGGGACCGCGGTTTCACCCTCCTTCGGCCCCGGCGGACACCCCGGGTGAGGCGGGGTTGGTCCCCCTACCGGGAAGGAAGTCCTATTCCGCGGGCCAATGCGCGGCCTCCCGGACACGCTCCAGGATCACGTCGGGGATCAGGGGATCCAGTCCGATACCCGGCGTGTACCACACGCGTCCGCCCTGGAGGGGCGTCGGATTCACCCAGGTGGGCTGTCCCGTTCGAAACCGCTCCCGCACTTCGGCCTCCGGCGCGCCCAGCATCACCGGGATGTCCTCATAGCTGTGCAACCCGTCGCTGATGAAAAAGGGCACCACCACCCGGTCCGGCGTCGTCGCCAGCCTGGCATGATCCCCAATCCGGGGATCCTCCTCCATGAACAGCGGATGGACACAGGCATGGCGCTGGAGGCCGCGAATCCGCTCCACGTGATCCTCAATGGCGCGGCGGGAATTCTCGTTGAGGCCCGTCCCATGGCCCGCGACGAACAGCGAGACCTCCCGGGCCGCCGGAACCCTTCGGTTCTCATCCGGGAAACGCTTCAGGATTTCGTCGGCCCGGGAGAGGATCACCCGGGTCATACCGGGGTGGGTCCCCACGGGTCCGCAGTAATGGATCCGGCGACGGAGGCGGTTGACCACCCGGTGAACGGACCGCGTCCCGGGAGTCAGGAGTCCCAGTTCCCGGGGAATGACCTCCTCCGTGAAATAGCCCTCGCTGATGAAGAGGGGCACCACGAAAATGCGCGGGGTGAACACCTGGCGAAGCGCGCCGGCGAGCATCGGATGCTCCTTCCAAAACGCCGTCACGACCTGCGCGAACACCCCGCGCCTCCGGAGCGCGTCCGCCTGCACGTGTGTGGGACGGGACGACTCCGCGTTCAGCGTGGATCCGTGCCCCACGAGAACCAGTGCTGCATCGGAAAACTCCTCGATCACGTCCGTGCACCTTGCCCCGGCTTCGCATCTACGCAAGCCATCGGCATCCAGGATTCCCTCCGCGGCTACCCGCCCCGACTCACTCGACCAATTGATACCGATTCCGTTCCCGGCGAAGTCCCTCGGACACGTAGATGGACCGCATCCGGAATAGATCCTCCTCGCGGGTTCCACTGATCACCAGATAGTCATACTCCGACCACCGCGCGGCCTCGACCCGGGCTGTCTCCAGCCGGCGCTGAATCACGTCCTCGGCATCGGAGGCCCGCCCCCGCAGGCGGCGCTCCAATTCGGAAAGACTCGGCGGGGCGAGGAATACGGTCACCAGAGCCTCACCCAGCACCGAATCCCGGCGCGACTCCTGCCGGACCAGATCCGCCCCCTGCACATCGATGTTGAGCAACACGTCAAAGCCGGACTCCAGGAGATCGAGCACCGAGCGCTTCAGGGTCCCGTAGGATTTGCCGTACACGGAGGCGTGTTCGAGAAACTCCCCGCGCTCCACCCGGAGACGGAACTCCTCCGGCGCGAGAAAGTGATAGTCGCGCCCATTCACTTCGCCGGACCGGGGCGGACGCGTGGTGCACGTGATCACACGGCGCAGCCGCGGCGACGCGGCGATCAGGGCGTCGGCGACCGTCGTCTTGCCGGCACCCGATGGAGCGGAGAGAAGAAAGAGGAAGGGAACGCTCATGCCTACTCCACATTCTGAGCCTGCTCCCGGAACCGCTCGAGTTCCGTCTTCAACAGCACCACATCCGCGGCGATCACGGCGTCATTTGCCTTGGACCCGATCGTGTTCACCTCCCGGTTCATCTCCTGGGCCAGGAAATCCAGTTTCCGCCCCAGCGGCTCGCTGGACCGAAGGCAGTCGTCAAACTGGACGAAGTGACTGTCGAGACGCGTGAGTTCCTCATTGATGTCCGAACGATCGGCAAACAGCACCACCTCCCGAAGGACGCGTTCGTCCTCGGCGGAAATCCCCTCGACACCCGCCAACCGGATGCGCTGCAGCATCTGCTCCCGGTAGCGTTGGACCACCGCCGGCGCCTGTTCCCGGATTCGTCCGACCGCGGCTCGAAGTTCGGAGATCCGTGCCGCAAGATCCGCGGCCAGGGCGCCCCCCTCCCGGTCGCGCATGCCGTTGAAGGCGTCCAATGCCTGACGCAGCGCGGGTCCAACCAGCGCCCAGGAGGCCTCCGCGTCCCCTTCCGTGGGGGACGTCTGCAGCACGCCGGGACATCGGAGCAGGGCCTCCAGCGTCACTCCGCCGGTCAGGCCCAGGCGGGTCGTCAAATCCGTCAACTCCCGCGCATAGGCCGCGGCGACTGCGGCGTTGAGGCGCGTCCCGGAGGACTCGGCGGGGAGTTCCAGAAACACGCGAACGTCCACGCGTCCGCGTGCGACCGACTTCAAGATCTCCTCACGAAGACGCGACTCGACGGGATCCAGCTCCGGCGGCAGGCGCAGGCTGACCTCCACCTGGCGCCGGTTCACCGATCGCAGTTCCACCAGGACGCGCGTGCCGGCCCGGGATTGTTCTCCCCGGCCATAGCCGGTCATGGATCGCATGCCCCCGAGCATGAAGTGGAGCCATGGGACGGCGCGAGCGGATTGTCCGGACCGGGAATCCCTGCGATGCCGGCATCTTGCGGAAAAGCAAGCCGCCGATTGCGACCCGAAGCGACCCGCCTAACATGGCCCTGTGACCGTCACCGCCAATGGACGCGAGGTTTCGCTGCCCGAACCGCGCAGCCTGACCTGTTTCCTCGAGGACTTGAATCTCCCGCCGCGCTCCGTGGTGGTGGAACTCAACGGGGAGGCGGTGGCTCCGTCTGAGTTTCCCGAACGGATGATCCGATCCGGGGACCGCATCGAGATTGTTCGCATCGTGGCGGGCGGATAATTCCGCCTTCGAGCGTCCAGGAAGGGACCTTCAAACTTCTCCAAAAGAAACGGGGCACCCGGTCCGGGTGCCCCGCTCGCGATCCAACAGACCTGCGGCCTGCGCCGCCTGGCCTCAATCCTCAACCTTGCCGCCGTACCGGGCCGTCCAGCGCATGGCGACCGGATTGGGATTGTCGGTCGGAACGGACTCGATGGAGATGGTGTCCCCTTCGGAGTACTCGACCGAATGTTCGAGATCGGATCCGGTCAATCCGCTGGGATCCTTGCCCCCGACTCCAATCGTCACGGTCACACCGGTGTCCTTGCCATTTTTCCGCACCGTGAACACGTACCGTCCCTTCTCCTTGTTGGCCGCGTTCTCATTCAGCCGGACGTAGAAGTGGGAAAGGATCCCGGAGGTCGGCATCACCTGGAGGATGTTGTTCTCGGAGGGATCAACATTGGAGTCGAACATCGGGACGAAGTTCACCTTGGTGTTGTCGAGCTTCGAGTTCGCGTTCCCCGTTCCGCCACCGATGATGGCCGTCCCGCCGCCGCCGCCGTCGCGACCATCCTTGCCATTGGCACCCGCGGGTCCCTGGGGGCCGGCCGGGCCTTGAGGGCCCGCAGGTCCTTGCGGTCCGACAAGGCCTTGGGGACCAGCGGGGCCAGACTGCCCCTTCTCGCCCGCGGATCCCGGCGATCCAGATTCACCCCGCTCGCCCTTTTCTCCACGGTCGCCCTTCTCGCCTTTCTCGCCGCGATCACCCTTGGCTCCGGTCTCACCCTTCACGCCCGCATCGCCCTTCGAGCCCGCGGGTCCCTGGGGTCCCACCGCGCCATCCTGGCCCTTCTCGCCAGCAGGTCCTTGAGCTCCGGGTTCACCCTTTTCTCCACGGTCGCCCTTCTCGCCCTTGGCACCCGCCTCACCCTTCGGGCCTGTGACACCGTCCTGGCCTTTTTCACCCACGGGTCCCTGCGGTCCCTTTTCGCCGGCCGGGCCTTGGGATCCCGTTTCACCCTTCTCGCCCTTCTCGCCGCGGTCACCTTTTTCACCTTTGGCACCCGCCTCACCTTTCAGTCCAGCCTCGCCCTTCGGGCCGATGGCACCGTCCTGACCTTTTTCACCCGCGGGTCCCTGCGATCCCTTTTCTCCGGCCGGGCCCTGCGCTCCAGATTCGCCCTTGTCGCCCTTTTCACCCTTGGCGCCCGTCTCACCTTTGGGCCCAGCCTCGCCCTTCGGGCCTACGGCACCGTCCTGGCCTTTTTCACCCACGGGTCCCTGCGGTCCCTTTTCGCCCGCCGGGCCTTGGGATCCCGTTTCGCCCTTCTCGCCCTTCTCGCCGCGGTCACCTTTCTCACCTTTGGCACCCGCCTCACCCTTCGGGCCAGCTTCACCCTTCGGGCCGATGGCACCGTCCTGACCCTTTTCACCCGCGGGTCCCTGCGGTCCCTTTTCTCCAGCCACGCCCTGGGATCCGGCTTCACCCTTGTCACCCTTCTCGCCGCGGTCGCCCTTGGCTCCGGTCTCACCCTTCACACCCGCATCGCCCTTCGGGCCCGCGGCTCCCAGGGGTCCCACCGCGCCATCCTGGCCTTTCTCGCCAGCAGGTCCTTGAGCTCCGGGTTCACCCTTTTCACCGCGGTCGCCTTTTTCACCCTTGGCACCGGCCTCACCCTTCGCGCCTACGGCACCGTCCTGGCCTTTTTCACCCACGGGTCCCTGAGGTCCCTTTTCTCCGGCCGGGCCCTGCGATCCCGTTTCACCCTTCTCGCCCTTCTCGCCCTTCTCGCCCTTTTCTCCACGGTCGCCCTTGTCACCCTTGGCACCCGTCTCCCCTTTCGGTCCCGCCGGACCCTGGGCACCTTTGGCACCCGCCTCACCCTTCGGACCCGCAGGCCCCACAGCGCCCGGGTTGCCTTGCGCCCCCTTGGGCCCGGATGGTCCCTGGGGACCTGCAGGACCCTGCGGCCCCGCGACGGTCGTAATGCTCAGGGGCGACCAGCAACTGGGCGCCACATTGGGGGAGCCTCCATTTCGATGGTTGGTCTTCGCGATCCACAGCGTCCCGTTGTAGGCGACGTAATCGCCGACCACGTAGTTGACGTTCAGGCTCCACGCTCCCCGGTAGTTCAATCCCTGGGCACCCGACTTCGAAACCGCAATCATGTGGACGTCCTCACCCGTGGCATCCACCAGCAGCAGTTCGTGCGTCCCCTCCGCAATCGTTCCGGGCACGGTGATCACCCGATTGGTGGTTGCCGTTTGCAAGCCGATCCGGGTGCCATCGACATACAGGGCCGAGCTGGCCGGCAGGAAGGAATCCCCCTCCACCGAGAGGATCCGCGTCGTGGGGTCGTAAACCGCGACCTTGATGTCGGGAACGGCGAACGCGGATTCCGATTGCCCCAGCAACGAGGCGACGCCGATCAGAAGACCGGTCCGCAGGAAGGAAGTGATGATTCTGGATTTCATGGTGTCGTGATCGATGCCAGCCGTCGGGATTCCCAAGCCTTCGGACGGTGCCCGCGAACCGATGTCCGCAGAACGTAGGATCACACCGCCCGCGATCCCGGATTTACTCCCGGCCTCGGGCCCCCCTCGGGGTTACGCATTTCCCCCACGCAGCATGCATGCCATGCAAGTTCGACCCCTTCCACACGGGTCCAAAACGCCCGGAAATCCGCCGGTTTCACGCGGAAACCCAAACGTTGTACGCCGCAATTTCACCGGGTTGACACACAACGGAACCAAAGTCGAAAAGGCGAAAAGACTCCCGGAAATATCCCGGCGTCCACCAAGCGCATTGCAATTGCGGTGCCCTCCCGGCGATTGCATCGGATCTCACCGCCGCCACCCGCGCCGGGATTTCCGCATCGACGCCGGCAACGAGTCCCGGCGATCCTGAATCCACCCATACTCCCATGCCCACCCAACTCTACCGAGTGGACAACTGCCGTCTCACGCTGCGCGAGTGCTGGTACCAGACCCGGTCCGCAACGGTGATCGTCCTGTGGTTCCTGAAACTCTTTCGGATCCGCATGCCCATCCCGCCGATGCCCTATCCGGAGTCCGTTCATCAGAATGCCCTGGCACCAGAGTCCATTCCGGAAGCAGCCCGGAAACGTCTCGAACCCCTGGTGTCCGAACTGGAGGGGGAAGGATTTCATTCGCCCCGCTATTACCGCTACGCCACGTCGCGATCCCAAACCGAGATCCATCTCGCCGCGTTGCTGCATCCGCGCGGGGAGTCCATTGCGCGGGTGATGCATGTGGTGTCGCACCAGACTCAACCGCCGACGGAGAAGACGCGGGTCTTTCTTCTTTCCGAACTCCCGGACGGCACCTGGTTCGTCACCTCCCCGCTGCGCCCCGAGTTCAATCCCCATCCGCAAGTGGACGTCCTGCGGGTGCTCGATGCCCCACCCGCGCATCTCGCCCGCGCCCACAGTGAAGGGCTCCGGGATCGCGCCCGGTCGCGTCCGGTCGTGCTCATGACCCGGGTGGAGGACGCCGAATCCGCTTCGGATCGCTTTGAGCGCCATTGCTTCGACGCCGGCATCCAACGGGGACTCTACGTCCCGCTGAACGAGTCCGAATCCAGGGACGAACAGGCGGCCGTGGTCGCAACGGAAAAGGCGGGCACTGAAGTCGGTGGCGAGAACGCCGCCATCCTCGTCGAGATGGACCGGCTTCAGAATCCCAAGTCCTCGCTCAAAAACATCCTGTGGATCCTTGGAGGTTCCCTGATCGCCTTCGTGGTCCTGGGCGGGGCCCGGTGGGACCTCGAATTCCTCGCCATCATCGTGCCCATCCTGCTCGTGCATGAGGCGGGACACTGGTTGGCCATGCGGGTTTTCGGATACCGGAACCTGCGCATGTTTTTCATCCCGCTGTTTGGCGCCGCGGTCTCAGGACAGAACTTCAACGTCCCGGGATGGAAGAAGGCCCTGGTGTCGCTGGCGGGGCCGGTCCCGGGAATTCTGGGAGGAACGGCAATGGCGTTTCTCGCGCTGCGGGTGGACCAGCCGTGGGTCGAGAAACTGGCGCTGATGTCCATCGTGGTGAACGCGATCAACCTGCTGCCCTTTGTGCCGCTGGACGGCGGATGGTTCCTCAATGCAACCGTGTTTTGCCGCCGGGCGTGGCTGGAGACCGGATTCAAGGTCATTGCCGTCGCGGCTTTGTTCGTGTCCGGGATCTCCACCGGGGAGAGCCTCTGGACCGGTCTCGCCATTCTGATGGCGATGTCGATCTCCCGAACGTGGCGCCTCGGTCGTCTCGCCGAACGTCTGCGGACGAGCGGTGTGTCCGCCCAGTCCCTCGACCGTCAAACGATTCCCCCGGAAACCGCGGCGCAACTCATCACGGCCGTCAAAGGCTCCACGACGAAGGCGCGCTCCGTAAAACTCGTCGCCGGAGAGGTGCTGGGTCTCTTTGAGCGTCTCAATGCGCGTCCCCCGGGCATTCTCGCCACACTATCCCTGCTTGCCGTCTATCTGATCACACTCGGGATCGCGTTCCTCGGACTCGGGGTCGCCGGACTAGCCCGCAATGGACTCCTGGGGTTGCTTGATCGGGCCGCACCGGACCTTCCCACGGCAACACACGTCCTCGAGTGCGCCGACACCCAGGTCGCCACCGGAACCGGCCCCTGGCCCCCGACCACGAACCGGGTGCACCTGGTGGGACTTCATCCGGATGCCACGACCGCCGCCGCCGCCTGGGCCTCCATCACGAATTTCCATCCCGCCCAAGCCGCGCAGGTCGGCCCCCTGGTCATCGCCCTTTTTCCGGACCAGGCGAGGGAGGCCATCGCGACCGCCCGAACCCGGCTGTCCCCTCTGGGCACCAACTTCCTTGAGATCACCTCGAACAACGAGGCATCGCTCCTCATCACCCTGCAATTTCAGCCCCCTGCGGGACCGTCGGGAACCAACCTCCTTCATCAACTGGAGGCTTACTTCTCCCTGCCCGGACTGGCGTCCTGGGTGCCGCCCTGGACGCCCGGACCGGCGCTGACTGCCGCCCAACAGGAGGCCCGCGAAACCTGGCGGAAGCTGTCGGCCCTCGAACAGGAGGTGGAGGCGGATCCGGCGATGCGGTCGCAGCGAAGGAAACTGTATCGCGCCTTCCAGAAGGGAAACACCAACGCTTTGGACGAAGCCGTCGCGGCGTCCGCCGCCCTGCGCACCA
>JAEUHD010000186.1 GCA_016793645.1 Verrucomicrobiales bacterium | reverse complement strand
AGGCCATCGTAGTCGGGCATGCTCCCGTAAAGATCGACAGGGATGACCGCCTTTGTGCGCGGAGTGAGACAGGCCCGGACGGATTCCGGGGTCAGGACCCAGGTGAGTGGATCCACATCGGCGAAAACCGGGCGGGCTCCGACGTAGGAGATGGGTGCCGAGGTCGCGATCCAGGTGACTTCCGGGACGATGACTTCATCCCCGGGACCGATCCCCAGTGCCGCCAAGGAAAGGTGGAGGGCCGAGGTGCAGGAGGGAAGGGCGGTGACGAACGGAACTCCGAGGTACTCGGAAAACGCCCGCTCGAAGCGCTGGTGCCATTGGTTGGCGCCCGAATACCAGGCGTTGGTGGCGGCTTCGGTGACGTAACGAATCTCGAGGTCGGTGATCCAGGGGCCCGAGACGGGGATTCGTTCCGACACCGCGGGAGACTGGGCATTGAGGGTGGTCACAGTGCGTCGGAGACCGTAGGGAGGCGGCGGGGGACCGTCCAGTGCCGTGCGGGGGCGAACCGGTTCCCCCCGGGGATCAGTAGCGGAAGCGGTGGACCAGCCTCATGAGGGCGGATCGAAACGCGCGCCAGAAGAAGATCACCGCCACCCGGATGCTGAAGAGGATCCCGCGGGAACGGAGGGATCGACGCACCTCACGCCACTCGTTGCGGACGTCGCCGCCCCAGAGGATTCCGATGACCATGATGCTCAGGCACTGCACGTGGTACCGGACCCAGTCCACCTGGGGCTCATGTCCCGGTCGCCGGTAGAACTTCCGGAAGTCGTAGAGCACGGGATTGACCCAGAGCCAGTGGCTCTTCACCGGCACATCCCGGAGCATCTCGTCGGAATCGATGGGCAGACTCTGAAAAAACCGCACCGCCTGCTCCGCCTTCCGAATGGCCGCGAGGCCGTTGGAGTACTTGCCGGAGCGGTGAAGGCTCGGGGGGACGAAGATGATCGGCTGGTTGAGGTAGAGCAGTCCCTTGGCGATGGAGAGGATCTGAAACGCCTGGCTGTAGTCCGGGTTGATCCAGGAGAACACCATTCCGGTGGGGCTCCGGCGTCGGACCTCGTCGTACAGGGCTCGGGGGGCGCAGGAGGTGATTCCGCGCGGGAAGATATCCCAGTAGGTGGGAGTGAACCGGCAAAACTCCTCGATCGTTTGTTCGCAGGTGAACTTCCGGATCTGGACCGGACGGGGCGTCGTCTCCAGGCGTTCCCGTTGGCTGAGGATAAACGGGTAGGAGATGACATCCTCAGGATGTTCCTGGATGACCGCATGGAGGACCTCGAGGGCCTGCGGTGTCAGGTGAAGCTTGTCTTCCAGTGCGACCACGTACGCGCCCCGGGCCTGCCGCAGGGCGAAGTCGTAGTTCTCATGCATCGGCAGCTTGCCGCTCGTCCGGAAATAGCGCACCCGCGGGTCCGTGAAGCGTGCCACGGCGTCCCGGGTGGGAATGTCCGAATCGTCGTTGTCGGACACAATGACCTCGAAATCACCAAAGGTCTGGTTGAGGTAGCTTTGAATCGTGCCACCCACGATCTCGGACCGGTTCTTAGTCGGCAGCAGGAGCGAGAAGAACGGAGCCTGACCCGGGGTGGTCATTGGGGAGGGTGTTGTTGTTTCGGGCACGGCGGATTATCCCTCGCGAAAGTGGGTGGAAAACGCCCGTGGACTGTTGGGGCGGCGCTTCAGGCGGGGTGGGGCGGTGACGAGGGTGTCCGCGGGGATGTCCTCATTGAGGATGGCGCAGCCGGGGCCCAGCATGACGTTCCGCCCGATGTGGCAGCGTCCGATGATGGAAGCGCCGGCGCTGAGGACCACACGGTCTCCGAGGACCGGGTATTGGCCACCCAACGCTCCCACGGTGCAATTCTGGCGGACCACCAGGTGGGATCCGTAGGTGGCCTTTCCCAGGACGGTTCCGACCGCGTGAATGATCCAAAACACCGAAGGAAGCTGGGTGTCGTACATGCAGTTGAACCCGTGGAGCGCCTTGTTCAGGCAGAACAGCTTCCGGGCGAGCGTCGGGGGGCCTTCGCGCTGATGGACCGAGTTGGCGAGGAAATAGAGGTACTGGCAGTACTGATCGGAGTTCAGCAGGTCGAAACAGGCCTGCGTTCCGTCGGAGTAATTGGGATGGGCGATCCGCGCGAAGCAGTATTCGAGGCGGTCGAGCGCGGTGCGGACGTGTCCGGCAAACTCGCGCCGCGACGGGGCGCGCCCCAGGGGATAAAGGGCGGCGATCTGTGCGAGGGTATAGTCCGCGATCTGTTCACGCGACTGACTCAGCTTCATGGGGTATCCCCGGGGGTCAACCGGGCGCGAACTATCCTCGCGGGATTTCCGAAGGCAATCACGTTGTCGGGGAGGTCCCGCGTGACCACCGAGCCGGCTCCGACGACGACACCCGCTCCGATGCGGATCCGGGGCAGAACGACGGCCCCGGCCCCGATGAGGGTTCCTCGCCCGACCTGAACCAGGCCGCACAGGGTGGCGGCCGGCGCAAGGTGAACGCCGTCCTCAAGACGGCACTCATGGTCGGCGCTGGCGCGGGTGTTGATGATCACCGCAGCCCCGAGGCTGGCAGCGGCTCCCACGACGGCACCCGCCAGAATTTGGGATCCAACCCCGATCCTGGCACTACCGGCCACGGTCGCGGCGGGATGGACCGCGGTGAGGATTGTGCATCCCGCGGTGGCCAGCAATTCCTGGAGGGCGAGGCGGTCCGCTCCACGATCCCCGCCCACGGCCACCAGGGCCCCCGGGGCGGGGTGGTGGGCAATCCATTCCCGAAATCCGGGTTCCCCGTTCAGTAGGGGAATTCCTGGCACCGGCGAGGTGACACCGGGATTTCGATCCACAAAGGCGACGATCCGGTACCCCAGGTCGGGCAGAAAATCGGCCAGCACCCGGGACTGGCCCGTTGCACCCCAGATGAGGACCGGAGAGGACATCGCGGGAGACGTTGCCGGCACGAGTCCCCTTTGTCACTCCGCGGCGCGGCCCGATTCCGCGGCGTCCCGGCGGAGGGATTTCGTCCATGATTTCCATTCCGGGAGCCCGGCGTCCCGGTCGGAGACGGTGGCGTCGTCGATGGGCCAGGGAATGCTCAGGGTGGGGTCATTCCAACGGAGGCCTCGGGCGAGTTCCGGGACGTAGGACTCCGACATGAGGTAGGACACTTCGCTGCCGTCGGCGAGACACTGGAACCCGTGGGCGAATCCCTCGGGAATGTAGAGCTGCCACAAGGCTTCGGACGTCAGTTTGAACGCCTCCCACCGGCCGAAGGTGGGGGAGTGGGGGCGTACGTCGACGACGACATCCCAGATCGCGCCCGCGGAACAGCGGACCAGCTTGATCTCGGGCTTCGGGGCCGCCTGCCAGTGCAGGCCGCGGACCATTCCCCGCTGGAGGGTTCGGGTGAGATTCGCCTGCGGCCAACGGGTGTTCAGGCCTTGGGCGCCAAATTCCTGCTCGCAGAAGGTCCGCGCAAAAAAGCCGCGGGCATCCGATCGCGGCTCCAGTTCGATGAGACGGACGTCCGGAAGCTGGGTCGGATGGAACTTCATGGGCGGCTCACACGACCCGGACCTCGGGGAGGGGCAGGATGAAGCGGCCGCCGCCCTCCCGCCATTCCTGCTGCTGGGCGAGGATTTCCTCCGCAAAGTTCCAGGTCAGCAGGAGCGCGTGGCGCGGGGGACGGTTCCTCAACTCCTCGACGGGCAGGATGGGCAGATGGCTTCCCGGCGTCAGGCGTCCCTGTTTTGCCGGACTCCGATCCACCACGAAGTCGATCCAGTCGAGCCCCTCGCGTCCGAGACCGTAGAAATTGAGAAGCGTGCTCCCTTTGGCGGAGGCGCCATAGGCACAGATGCGGTGTCCCGACCCGCGCAGTCCCCGCAGCAGTTCGAGCAGGGATTGCTTCAGTCCGAGGACCCGTTCTGAAAATGCATCATAATATCCAACGCCCGGAACACCTTTTGCCTGTTCCTCGGAAAGGAGGGCCGGCACCGACGCACGGACGGGATGCGCTCCACGGTGTCCAAAGGAAAGGCGAAGGGATCCGCCATGGATCGCGAGGCGTTCCACGTCGAAGATTTCGAGTCCGTGTCGGGCGAGGAGGGGCACCAGCGCCGTGAGCGTGAAGTAGAACACGTGCTCATGGTAGATGGTGTCGAACTCCAAATGTTCCACCAGGTCGCAGGCGTAGGGGAACTCCAGCACGATCCGTCCCCCGGGCTTCACCAGGACCGCCAATCCGGCGACAAAGTCATTGGTGTCCGGAACGTGGGCGAAGACGTTGTTGCCCAGGATGAGGTCCGCCGGCCCCTGCTCCGCCAGCACCCTCCAGGCGGTGTCGGCGTTGAAGAATTCATTCCGGGTGGGGATGCCCCGCTGGCGGGCGACCTCGGCGATGTTGCGGGCGGGTTCAATGCCGAGGCAGGGAATTCCCGCGGCCACGAAGTTCCGGAGCAGGTAGCCGTCGTTGCTGGCGATCTCGACCACGAGACTTTGGGGACCCAGGCCGCAGGTGGTCCGGTGACGCTCCGCCGCGGCGGCGGCGTGGGCCAGCAGCGCGTCGGACACGGAGGAGAAATACAGGTATTCGGTGAACATCGCCGCGGGGGGAACGATGTCCGTGATCTGGAGCATCCAGCAGCTCCGGCAGACGACCACCCGGAGCGGGAATCGGGGTTCGTCCTCCGCAAGGTCGGCGGGCTTGAGCAGGCTGTTCGCCAGGGGTTGAAGCCCGAGATCCAGGACGGCGTGACCGGTGGCGGATCCGCAGGCGCGGCAGGAAAAGGACGTCATGGTTGCCAGAAGAGCCGGTCGTTGAGGCGTCCGGCCGCAAGGTGGGCCCGCAGCGCGTGGAGGCGCATGCGCTCGGACTGGCGGAAGGCGGGGTCCTGAAATCCCATCGACTCAAGGCCGGTCCGCAGTCCCTGGATGGCCTCGGCGAGTCCGACCCGGGGTTGGTGGTCCGGGGCGAGGGAGCGGAACTTCGTGAAATCGACGCGATAGCTCCTGCGGTCCGGTGGGGCCGCGGTGTTGAAGGAAACCTCCACCCCCTCCAGGGCCGAACCCACCGCGGTGGCGAGATCGCGGACCTGATGGTTCCACGAGTCGCTGCCGGCATTGACGACCAGGTAGTCGCCCCCGGGCCGGCCGGCGTTGCAGGCCCATTCGATGGCGCGCGCCATGTCCGAGACGTGGATCAGCGGACGCCACGGGGTTCCATCGCTCAGCACGGTCACCTTCCGGGAGGCGAGCGCGCCGGCTACAAAATCGTTCAGGACGAGATCCAGGCGCAGGCGTTCGCTCCAACCGCAGGCGGTGGCGAATCGGAGACAGGTGACGCGGAAGTCCGGTCCGGACAGGGGATCGAGGTCCCGTTCCAGGAGCACCTTGCTTCGGGCGTAGGCCGTCAGGGGGTCGAGGGACGATCCTTCGGTGCGGGCGCCATCAGCCGCAAATCCGTACACACTGCAACTGGAGGCGAAGACAAACGACCTCACCCGCGCCCGGCGGGCGGCCTGGGCGATGGCCAGGCCGGCCCGGTGGTTGATCTCGAGGGTGACCTCCTCGAACTGGTTTCCCATCGGGTCGTTTGACAGGGCGGCCAGATGCACCACGGCGTCCACGCCGGTGAGCAGTTCCGCGGGGAATTCCCGCACGTCGCCGAAATGCTGGGCATCGAGCCGCGTCTCCGGAAGGGAGGCTGCACCGGTCAGACAATGGGCGAAATAGCCGGTGTCAAATCCCAGAAGAGTGGCATCGGGCCACACGGACCGCAGATGCCGCACCAGCACGGGACCCACATAGCCGAGGTTTCCGGTAATCAGGATGCGCACGTCCGGCAACCCTGCCCAATCCCGGGCGGGGGGGCAATCGCAAGACCGCCGGGTGTTGGGAGTCGGGAGTCGGAGGGATTCCTTCCCGACCCCGAACTACGGGCCCGTCAGTTCCTTGACCAGGACCTTGGAGTTGCGCCCGCTGGCGTCGTACCGCTCGCGGCGCGTCGGGGGAAGATCCTCGGCGGAACCTTCCCGGTAGCCGGCCTTGCTTTGGAACCAGGTGAAGGCCTGCGTCGAGAGGGTGACCAGCTTGGCGAGTTCCAGTTCCCGCGCCTTTTCCTCCACGAACTGGACGAGTTTGCGTCCGATGCCCTGGTTCTCATGGGCCCGGCTCACGTAGAGGAAGGCCAGTTCGCCCGTCCGCTGCTCCGGATACAAATGGAGCGCGACGCAGGCGACCGGATTTCGGTCGATCTCGAACAGGTAGTAGTCGCCAATCCGGCGTTCGATTTCGGTGCGCGTGCGCTTCACCAGTTCCTGCGCCGCGACGGATTCCTTGGTCAACTGGATGAGGCTCCGGATGTCCTTCTTCAGGGCCTTGCGGATCTGCTGGTATTCGTTGGCGTAGATCAGCGTTCCAATGCCTTCATTGGAGAACACCTCCGCCAGGAGGCCCTCGTCCTCCCGGCCGTTGATGATGTGCACCCGCGGCACCCCCGCCTCGCAGGCCGCCACTGCGAACCGGGCCTTGGAGAGCAGTTCCGGAGGAAGATCGCCCGGGTGTTGTCCGATGACCTGCTGGAGCTCCGTCACCCGAAGCTGCCGGAGGAGTTTCCCCTGGCGCAGGAGACCGTCGGATCCCGTCAGATAGATCAGCTTCGTCGCCTTGAGCTGATCGGCGAGGGAAAAGGCGATGGCGTCGGAGTTGACGCGGTAGGTTTTGCCGTCCCCGTCGAATCCCAGCGGAGGCACCACGGGGATGACCCCCTGCTGCAGCAGATTCTGGAGGAACTCGACATCCACCCGCTCCACCTTGCCCGTCAGTTGGTGGTCCACCCCCCCGAGGATTCCCAGGGGATGGGCGATGATCGCGTTGGTGCTGACCGCGCGAAGATCGTTGGCCGCGAGTCCTTCGAGGATCTCGTGGGTCAGGCGGTTGGCGGCGGTGAGGGCCAGTTGGAGCGTCTCCGGGTCCGTGACCCCGGTGCCGTCCAGGTTGCTGGGCCGGACCCCGCGTTCGGTCCCCAGTGTGGCAATTTGTGCGGCGGCGCCATGGACCAGGATGATCCGGATGTTCAGGGAACGCAGGACCGCGAGATCGAGCAGCAGGGTGGCGAAGTTGTCGTCCGTGACAATCGCGCCGTCGAGCGCGACCACGAACACCTTCTCGCGAAATCGCGGGATGTAGCGGAGAATTCCGCGCAGGTCGGTTGGTTTCACTTCCAATCGCCGGTCCGCCGCATCATTGCGGGGAGATCGCCCGGCACGGGCGCATCGTGCGGACGCCGGAGGATTCTGCAACGCTGGACCGGACCCAATCGGGCGCGGCGATCAACCGACCTGTTCCGCGATTTCCTCGGCGGGATACGTCCAGATTTCCGCAAGGGTCGGGTGATAATGGGGCACGGCCGCCAGTTCGCCGGCGGTCATTCGCCGCGCCAGGGCCACGGTCACCTCGTGGATCAGCTCCCCGGCGTCCGGTCCCACGCAGGCCCCCCCGAGCAGTTCCCCGGTCCGTCGGCGGGCGAGGAGCTTCACGAATCCGTGGCGGGTCCCGAGGATCATGGACTTGCCGTGATCGTTGAAGGGATAACGGGCGGACAGCAGGTCCTCGCCCGCCTGCAGGGCGGCCTCCTCCCCCCAGCCCACGACGGCAACCTGGGGATCGGTGAAGACCACGCCCAGGAGCAGCCGGTGGTCCGTTTCCTGGACGGATCCAAGGATGTTCCTGGCGGCGACTTCGCCCTGCTGGATGGCGATGTGGACAATTTCGTGCGGACCGCAGCAGTCGCCCGCGGCGAAGATATGGGGGGCCGTGGTTTGCTGCCGCGCGTTGGTCCGGATGTGCCCGGAGGACTCGAGTTGGACCCCTGCCGCCTCCGGATTGAGCCGGGTCGCCGGCCTCCGGCCGAGCGCATGGAAGACCGCTTCGGCCCGGAGTTCGAGGGGACTCCCGGCATGGTCGAGGCGGACGACCCGGCCTCCCTCCGAACGCCGAACGTCGTGCAGGTGGGTTCCGGTCAGGACCTGGAGGCTCTCCGCCCTCAGCGCCGTCTCCAGTTCTGCCGCGACGTCGGTGTCCCAGCCGCGCAGGACATGGGCGCTCCTCTGGACGACGGTGACCTCCGTTCCGAGTCGTGCGAAGAACTGGGCGAACTCAAGGGCCACGGCGCCGCCTCCCAGCATTACGAGGGATTTCGGGAGCTGCCCCAGTTGGAGGGCGGAGTCGCTGTCCAGAAAACCGGCTTCGGCGAGTCCGGGTACGGGCGGTGGGGCGATTTCGGATCCGGTGGCGATGACGAAGTGTCGGGCGGTCAGGCTTCGACCGTCGTCCAGTTGAATGGAGTGGGGGCCGGTGAATCGGGCCCGGGCGCGCAGGAACTCCCAACGGCCGTCCTCCAGTTGTGTGCGCCGGTGGTCCGCAAATTCGCGGATCAGGGCATCCTTGCGCGCGAAGAGCGCCGGGACATCCACCGTCACGGGGCCGGCGTGGATGCCCCAGTCCCCGGCCGTGCGGATGGCCTGGCGGAGGGCCGCCGCCTGAAGAAGCGCCTTGGTGGGCATGCATCCGCGCAGGATGCAGAGCCCGCCCACGTCGCGTCCGCCTTCCACGACCGCGACGCGGGCGCCTCCCGTGACCAGGGTGCGCGCCGCCGCGTAACCGGCGCTGCCGCCCCCGATGACAATCCCGTCGAAATCGAATGCCGCCATGCGGGGGGATCCTCCTGCGGACGCGCAAGGATGCCAACGACGTTTGACGAGCCGCCGTTCCGGTCGGATGATCGGCGCTCCGCCGTTTCAAGCGCAACCATGGCATTGACTGCAGCAGACTTTTGGAAGTGGGCCGCCACCCCGGAGCTCCCGTACCTCGGTCCGGGACCCCGGCCCGGGGTGATGGACGTCCGGGAACTGGCGACCCGTGTGGACCGATTCGCCGCGGGGAAGGGAATGTCCTCCGAGGGGGGCGTGCGGCTCCGGGCGGCCGCCCTCCTTTACCACGATCACCACGATCCTGCGCACGACATCGTTCAGGACCTTTCCGATGCCGATGGCGCGCTGATCCACGCCATCCTTCACCGCAGGGAGCCCGACTATTGGAACGCAAAGTATTGGTTCCGACGCGTCGACATGCACCCGGTCTACCTGTCCCTGGGCCGGAGGGTTCGGGATCTCCCGGCGGCGCCGGGGGACGAGGCGCTGGCCCGCCGGTTGACCCTGCCGGGTGCGTTCGACCCTTTCGCATTGGTCGATGCCTGCGAGCAGGAGGAGCGAAGTGGCGATTCGGCACCCACGGTACTCTGGCTCCGAAGGATCCAGCACGCCGAGTTCGAGGAACTGGTCGCCCATCTGCTCGCGACCTGAACCGGCCGGGGCAGGGAACGGATCCGATTTCTCCCGGAGATCTTGCCCGCCGTCGGCGGGCGGGATAAGGGAGCGCTTGCCGGGATTCGCTCCGGCAACCGTTCCCCGTGAATGAACTCTTCACCGTCCTTGCCGCCGTGCTCCCCGTTTTTTGCCTGGCGGCCATCGGTATCCTGCTTCGGAAGGCGGAGTGGCTGACTCCGGAGGCGGATGCCAGCCTCATGCGGGTGGTGGTCAACGTGCTGACCCCGGCGCTGATACTGGATGTCGTCCTGGGCAATGCCGCGCTTCGCAAGCCCGGTACGCTGCTGCTGGCGCCCCTGTTGGGATTCGCCGAGGTCGCGGGAGGAGTGGCGCTGGCGTGGGCGGTTCGCCGCCGCGTTGGCCTTGCCGGGGACTGGGAACAGCGGACCTTTGCCGCCACCGCCGGGATTCAGAATTACGGCTACGTACCGCTGCCGCTGGTCCTGACCCTGTTTCCGGGCGACACCGCGGGAGTGCTGTTTGTCCACAACCTCGGCGTGGACATCGGACTGTGGACGGTTTGTCTCATTGCCCTGGGACACGGGGGAATTCGCGAATGGCGGCGGCTGCTCAATCCGCCGATTCTGGCCATCGTTGGGGCGATCGCCCTGAACGCGGTCGGGGGAGAGAGGATTCTGCCGGAGTTTGTCCGGAAAACCTCCCACATGTTGGGAGGATGCGCCTTTCCCCTGGGAATCATTCTCATCGGGGCGACGATGTCCGATTCCGCGGGGGATCTGCGCCGGCGCTTCGATTTCCGCCTCGCCGGTTGGTCCTCCCTGCTGCGGCTCGGAATCCTTCCCGCGATCATGCTCGGCGTGGCGTGGTTGGTGCCGTCGCGGGAATTGCGGCAGGTCCTCGTGGTGCAGGCCGCCATGCCGGCCGCGGTGTTCCCGATCGTCCTCGCCCGGCATTACGGCGGGGACCCCCTCACCGCCGTCCGCGTGGTGATCGCCACCAGTGTCGTGGGATTCCTGACGATGCCGTTCTGGCTACGGCTCGGACTTCGCCTTCCCGGACTTTGATGGGGTGGATGAGGAGCGGGACGCGCGTTCCACGGCCTGGACCAGGCCTGGCAGGGTGTGGGGCTGTGCCTGCGCCGCAGGAGTGAGGCCGAGGGCGGAGAGGGCCTTGGAGGTTTCCGGTCCAATGGAGGCGAGTCGCAGGGCGGGCCACCGGCGGCAGACCGCGGGCAGGTCGAATCGGGCGTGGAAGTTTTCCACCGTCGAGGCGCTGGTGAAGGTGATCCAGTCGGCACCGGATTCTGTGAATCGTTCCGCGGCTCCGGAGGCGTCCTCCGTTTCCGGGATGGTGCGGTAGCAGGCCACGTCATCGACAATCGCGCCCGCGTCCTCAAGCCGCTTCACCAGATCCGGATTCGCGGTCTCCGCGCGCATGCAGAGGATGCGGAGGTTTTCGAGGCTCTCGACCTCGGCAATGGCGGCGGCCACCTTGCCGGCCACGTATTCAACCGGCATGGCATCCACCTTGAGGTGAAGGTCCTTCAGCTTGGCCGCGGTCGCGGGACCCACGGCGGCGATTCGGAGAAAGCCGAGTGACCGGACATCGTCGAACGCCTTGAAAAAGTAGTCGAAGAACGCCGTCACCCCGTTGGGACTGGTGAACACAAGCCAGTTGTATTCCGCCAGTCCGGCGATGGCCTCCACCAGGGGGCCCAGCGCCTCCGGGGGGGCGATGCGGATGGTGGGGATCTCCAGGACATCCGCGCCCGCCTCCGCCAGGGTCCGCTTGAGTTCACTCGCCTGGTCCCGGGTGCGGGTGACCACGATCCGCTGGCGGAACAGGGGTCGTCGCTCGAACCAGTCCAGTTGGTCCCGGAGGGTCACGACGTCCCCGATGATGATGACGGCCGGGGCCTCGAACCGGGCCGCCATTGCCTGGGCGGCGATCGAATCGAGCGTGCCCGTCAGCGTCTGCTGCCGTCCCGTGGTGCCCCAGCGGACCAGGGCCACCGGTGTCGACGGGGCCGCCCCGTGCGTAAGGAGTTCCTTCGAAATGTCGGCGAGGCGTTCGATGCCCATCAGGATGACCCGGGTGCCCTCCAGTCGTGCAATCTGGGCCCAGTCCAGACGGGACTCGGGTTTGTCGGGATCCTCGTGTCCCGTGAACACGTGGAACGAGGAACAATGCGACCGGTGCGTGACCGGGATCCCTGCATACGCCGGGGCGGCGACCACCGAGGAGATGCCGGGGACCACTTCGAACGGAATTCCCGCCGCCTCCAATTCGACGGCTTCCTCGGCGCCGCGTCCAAAGACGTAGGGATCCCCGCCCTTCAACCGGACCACCACCTTGCCCGCCCGCGCATGGTCCACGAGAAGGCGGTTCAGGTCACCCTGCGGAATGGCGTGATCCCGGGATCGTTTCCCGGCGTAGATCTTTTCCGCGCCAGGGGGTGCCAGTCGCAGCAGGTCGGCGTTGACGAGGGCGTCGTAGACCACCACGGAGGCGCGTCCGAGCAGTTCGGCGCCACGACAGGTCAGCAAACCCGCGTCCCCGGGTCCGGCGCCGACAAGATAGACAATGCCCGATGACTTCATGTCCGGTCACCGTACCCGGCGTCCCTGCGGGGGACAACCATCGGCCAAAGCGTTTGACGGATCGGCCTGCGTCGGAGGAGGCGTCGGGTTCTTGCCGGCGCAGGGGGTTGGCGCTCTACTGATCCCACGTCGCGTGCTCCCGATCCTGAAACAGTGAATCCGACCTGGCGGGCGTGCGTCGTGCGAAGGCACCTTTTTCATGAGATCCCCCATCCTCCCACGACTCCGAGTGGTCCTGATCGGCGCCCTGATGTTGACGGCCGCGGCCTGGTGTCTTCCCCTCCGCGCCGCGGAACCGTTTCAACTTCGGGATGGGGACCGCGTCCTCTGGCTGGGGGACACCTTCGTTGAGCGCGAAGTCGATTACGGGGTGTTGGAGTCGGCGCTGACCATGGCCTACCCGGACCGGCAGGTGACGTTTCGAAATCTTGGATGGGCGGCGGACTCCCCCTTGGGACGTTCCCGGGCGAGTTTTGATTGGAACAAGTCCGGCGAGGACTGGCTGAAGCGGGTGAAGGAACAGGTTGCGCTGGTGAAACCCACGGTGGCGATCCTGGGCTACGGCATGACCGCCGCCCTGGAAGCGGCGACCGCAGGATCCGCAACCAACGCCGCGACCGGAATCGAACGGTTTCAAAAGGAACTCATCCGGCTGATGGCCGCCGTGGAGGAGGCCAGCGGAGCCAGGGTCCGATTTGTCCTTCTCGGTCCCGCCGTGCGCCCCTCGGACGGACCGTCCAGCCATGTGGGTGACCTCCAGGCGCGGGAGGCCGGATTGGCGGCCGTCCAGAAGGCTCTGGAAACGGTTGCGCTGGAGACCGGGGCGCACTGGATTCCGTTGAGGGATCTTTCGACCCCGACCGGTGCCGCCATCTCGAGCCGCGACGGCGTGGTGCCGGATGAGAAGGGATACGCCGAACTGGCCGGAACGCTGGTGGCCGGCCTGGGGGGCACGCCCCCGGGCACACTGGATGCCGCGGCGGGACCCATCTCCCTGGAACAGCTCCAAATCCTCAACCAGGCCGTCCGTAAGAAGAACGAACTGTTCTTCCATCGATGGCGGCCGGCGAACTGGACCTACCTGTTTGGATTCCGGAAACAGGAGCAGGGCCAGAACTCGGTGGAGATTCCGAAGTTTGATCCGCTGATTGCGGAGTGGGATGCCCGCATTGCGAAGCTGCGTGACCTGCGCAAGCAGGATCCGGCCACGGTGGCGGAGGTGAAGCGGTTGATCGCCGAGGCGGCATCGCGGGAACACCGGGATCCGAACTACAAGGAACAGCCGCTGCCGACGTTCGAGGTTGCGCCCGGATTCGAGGTCTCCCTGTGGGCGGAGGCACCGATGCTGTACAAGCCCATCCAGATGAACTGGGATCCGCAGGGGCGGCTGTGGGTCGCGAGTTCCCGGTTGTACCCCCAGATCAAGCCGGGTCAGGACGCCGAGGATGCCGTCATTGTCCTGGAGGACACCAACGGGGACGGCAAGGCGGACCGGCACACGGTGTTTGCCGACGGATTGGTGATTCCCACCGGCGTGGTGCCCGATGGCCGGGGGGGGTGCTACGTCGCCGCAAGCCACCAGTTGATGCACATCGCGGACCTCAATGGCGACGGGAAGGGGGATGTCCGGACCCTCGTGTACTCCAGCTTTGGAACGGAGGACACCCACCACAACCTGCACACCCTGCGGTGGGGCTACGACGGTCACCTGTACCTCAACCAGTCCATTTACACCCACACCCACCTCGAGACGCCCCAGGGGGTCCGCCACCTCAACAGCGCGGGCATCTGGCGATTCAATCCGGACACCGGCTCGATGGAGATTTTCACCAAGGGTGGGTGCAATCCGTGGGGACATCACTGGGACCAGTACGGCAACTCCTTCTTCACTGACGGCGCGGGATTCAAGGGCGTGTACCACGCCATGGAGGGAGCCACCTATTTCACCTACGCCGACATGCGCCGCGAGGCGGAGAGCATCAGTCCGGGGAATTATCCCAAGTTTGCCAGCCTGGAGATCGTGCACAGCCCGATGTTTCCGCCGGACTGGCAGGGGAATCTGATCACCTGTGATTTCCGCGCCCACCGGGTGGTGCGCTTCCAATTGACCGATGTCGGGTCGACCTTTCAGACCAAGGAGATGCCGGACCTCCTGCGGTCCACCAACGTGACCTTCCGTCCGATTGATCTGAGGTTCGGCCCGGACGGAGCGCTTTACATCGCCGACTGGTCCAATCCGATCATCCAGCACGGCGAGGTGGATTTCCGGGATCCGCGACGCGACCACGAGCACGGGCGGATCTGGCGGGTCGCAGCGGCGGGGGCAAAGCCAGCCGGGGAGCGGACAACCGATTTGTCCAGGTTGTCCACTCCTGAACTCCTGAATCTCACGCTCTCGAACAATGGATGGGAACAGGAGCAGTCCCGGGTCGTCCTCCGGCAGCGCGGCCGGGACGAGGTCCTTCCCGCGGCGCAATCGTGGCTCGCCCTTCAAAAGGATCCCCGGGCCCGACTCGAAGTTCTCTGGCTGCGGGAGGCCTTCGGGCAGCCGGCGGGCTCCCTGCTTATCGATCTGGCGTCGTCACCGGATGAGCGATTCCGAACCGCCGCGGCTCGCCAATTGAGCCGCGAATAGGTCTGCGGGGCCGCCGGCCCCCCCCACCATGATTGGAATTTGGGCCCGGCGTGGGCGCGTGTGGCCGGCTTTCTGCTTGCTGCGGACGGAGCTTAAGAAATGAATCTTTTCCCGATCGCATGGCGATTTTTTCCGGGGCTTTGTCTTGCCTCCCTGGTGTGGGTGCTCGCCGAGACCCGCGCGGCGGAGTTGCGACTGCCCACCGGTTTTCGTCGGGAAGTGCTCGCGGGTCCGGAACTGCCGGAGCCGATGGACCTGGCCACGGCTCCGGATCGATCAGTCTGGGTCACCGGGCGCGCGGGACAAGTCTGGCGGGTGGATCCCGAGTCCCGCAGCCAACACCTCGTGGGCAGGGTCGTTACCGATACGGCGGGGGACCGCGGATTGCACGGACTGGCGCTGCACCCGGATTTTGAGACGACCGGCGAGATCTTTGTCTTCTATCATGCCCCCCGGCATCCCCCGGGGCGCTACCTCAGCCGCGTCAGCCGCTGGAAGGTTTCAGGCCATGGCACCGGGGCCGCCCTGGTGCCGGACAGTGAGAAGGTGCTCCTGGAGTTTGAGGGCAACGAGGGTGGACAGCATGTGGGCGGCGGCCTTCTGGCGCATCCCCCGGACAACCTGCTGTACGTCACGACCGGGGACAACAACGTGATCTGGGAGTTGAAGCAGTATTGCGATGACCCGAAGAACCAGGCCCAGAGTCCCGGCGACCTTCGAGGCAAGGTGCTGCGCATTGGATTCGACGGAAGCATCCCGGGAAACAATCCGTTCACGGCAACGAAGGGGGCGCGGGGCGAGGTATTCACCCTCGGGCACCGTCAACCGTGGGCCCTGAGCTGGGATCCGCCCACCGGATGGATTCTCCTCGCTGAAAATGGCGGGGACGAGGTGGACGACCATGAGGAGGTGAATCGCATTGAACCCGGTGCGAATTATGGCTGGCCGAAGGCGTTTGCGGACGGTTTGGAAACCCGCTCGCGGACCAACCGGGTTCCGGGCATCCGGGCCCCCTGGTTCCACTACGTGCGGAACACCGGAGGGTCCTGTACGGGGGCGCTGATCTATCGCCCCCAAAAGCAGGGGACGAATTTCCCGGATCGCTTTGCGGGCGGTTTGTTCTACTCGGATTACAATCGAAAATCCGTCCGCTTCGTGCCGGTGGACTCCGCGTCGGGAACCCCGGGAACCGCCGAACCCTTTGCCCAGTTCCTGCCCGGGGGACCCGTGGCGCTGCGTCTTGGGGCGGACGGCGCCCTGTACCTCGCCGAGTATGGCGGCTGGTTCGGGGCAACCACCAATGACGCCATCAGCCGAATCGTGTGGAAGCCGTAGATCGACCGGCGATGTTCCGGTTGCCGAAGGAGGATGGGGACATCCAAGCGCGTTCCACGGAGTGTTTCCGGGATCCCGCATTCACGGGGCTTTTTGGATCCGGATTCCCTTCAGGGGTTGCCCGGACCGGTCGGTCAGCCGCAGGGCGCCCTGCCAGGAGTTCTGGACGTTGATGATCTTGAACACGAAAACATTCACGCCGCGCTTCAGGGTGACCTTTCCCCGGTCGGCATCCAGGACGAGCGGCCGCGCCTCGGTGAAGGCGTAGATGTCCACGCCGTTGAAATAGATCCGGCCCTGGTCGTTGCTGCCCACGGCGAGAATGGTGTCCGGGATCTCCCGATCCGATTCCACATAGGTCACGAGGTATCCCACCGCCTGGTCGTTTTGGGAGTTCAGGATCGCATTCAGATCCACAAAGTTGGTGGTGGCCGTGACGGGTTTCCAGGTCAGGGTCCGACCCTGGACTCGAATCTCGTCCCCTCCCTTGGGTTTCAATTGGGCCTCGTCCGGAATTTGTGTCCGCAGCAGCAAATCCCCGGCGTCCGCTCCCTCAGGCAGGGGAATGGGTGCCAGCAGGAGCCAGTCGCGGATGTAACCCTCGGAGTCGGGGGTGGAGGCGCCGGAAGGGATCCCCTGGGCGACGGAGGCCACCCAAAGCAACGGCAGCGCGAGGAGGAGGAGCGATGATTTCATGGTCATTCGTACTGCTCCGGTTTCCTGGCCGGAACCGTGTTCCCGTCCTTCGGCGGGGTCTTCAGTGTGGCGAGATAGGCCAGGATGTCCTCCAGGTCCTGCTCCTTCAGCAGGGCGCCGAGGGGCGGCATGGGCGAGATGGGCAGATCCTCAAATCCCTTCGCCAGTTTCGCGTTGGGATCCATGAGGCTTTCGAGGAGGTACGCCCGGTCGGCGCGGATGGCGATCCCGTCGAGAATGGGTCCGACATTTCCGCCTTTGCCCGAGACGGTGTGGCAGGCGGCGCAGGCTGCCGTGGGACTGTTGTGAAACAGGTCTTCGCCACGACGGGGATCGCCCGCGGTCACGCGAACCTCATTCTGGCCGACGCCGGCCACGCGGTGAATGCGGCCCAGCAAGGTCAATGAGTCGTCCAGAAATGGATCCGTCGTATTGACGGGCGTTCGCGACAATTGGGCGACGACGGTCTGGATCTCGGGGAGGGTGGGAAACTCCAGCAGTTTCACGAAGGCCGCCTGACGGGTGATGAGGTCCGGATCCTGAATCACCGGACTGCCAAAGAACAACCGACGTCCCGCGTCCATGGAAGGCAGGGCCCGAATGGCGTTCCGCCGCAGCGCGGCATCCCTGGAACGGAGCGCCGCCTGATGGGTGTCGGCGTCGAGGGCGCCGATTCCCTCAAGGGACCACAGCGCGTGGATGGCTCCCGTGCCGCCGTCGCCGGTCCGGACCCGCCGTCTCAGCGCGGGGGCGAGGTTCGTCATGGCCTGGTCCACCACGAGACGCTGCGCTGTGAGGGCCCAGAACTGGTTGCCGCTGTCGAGAGCGGCCACGAGTTCAGAGGGGTGTTCCCGGGACAGCGACCGGGTCGGAGTCCGGGGACCATCCTTCCACACCACCCGGTAGATGCGCCCGTGGGACTGGTCCCGAAGATCGTGATCCGTCTTGTAGGCGCCGCCGGGTCCGGTCGTGGCCTGGATGCCCGCGGATTGGAGGCTCGGGGTCGGATTGTGCTGGATGATGAAGCTGTAGAAGTCGATGACCCAGACCGCCCCATCGGGTCCGACGTCGGCGAAGATGGGGGACATCCATTCATCGGTGCTCGCGAGCAGATTGCCGGCGTCGGACGCCTTGTAACCACCGCCATCGGGTTGCAGGTCCACGATGCCGATGAGCTTCGCGGTCGGTTCCGTCACCAGGGCCTTGCCCCGCAACCGGGGTGGCAGCGCGTCGCTGACCATGAAGGCGTGTCCCGCCGCGGCCGTGTAGCCCCCGAAGTTGTCCACCATGCGGACATTGGGTGTGTTGGGATGCATGCGCATGCCGGGTGCCAGCGACTTGGCGGAAGGAAGTCGGCGAACCTGCGGTGCCGGCGCATCGGGCGTGCCGTTGTCGTCCAGACGATATCCCGGTCGAAATCCGCCGCCCCCGCGTCGGCTGAAACCCGGTTGCGTCGGATTCAGAATGTGGGCGGGCAGATAGCCGTAGAAGGTGGGGTGCCCGTTGGCCGTGGAGCCAAATACGTCCCCGACGGAATTGAGCCCAAAGCCCCACGTGTTGTTGTTGAACTGATGCAGGAACTCCAATGCCGAACCGTCCGGTTTGAACCGAAAGATGCCCTGACCGAACTGCAGGTCCTTGCCGCCCACCTTGCCGCGGAAGTTCGAGTAGCCCACGGCACCGTAGAGCCAGTTGTCAAAGCCGCGGCCCAGGGAGCTTTGCATGGCGTGGGAGTCACCGACGCCCCACCCCGGAAGAATCACCTCCCGCACATCGGCCCGGCCATCGCCATCGGTGTCCTTGAGGAACAGCAGGTGGCGCGCCTCGGAGACGAGGACGCCGTCCTTCACGAAAACGAGCGAGGTCGCAAGGTTCAGGTGGTCGGCGAAGAGGGTGAACCGGTCCGCCCTGCCGTCGCCGTCGGTGTCCTCGCAGATCTTGAGATCGTCGTGGCCGGTTTGGCCCTCGGGCACCAGACCGTGCGGATAGTCCCGCGCCTCAATCACCCAGGCCCGCCCGCGTTCATCCCACGCCATGGAAATGGGCTTCATCACGTCCGGTTCGGCAGCGAACAGTTGCAGCTCGAAGTCCGCGGGCACCTGGGTGTAGCGAAGGCTGTCCTGAGGTGAGAGCGGCGACTGGTACTTCACCGGTTCGGGGCGGCGTTCATAGTTGGGGACCTCGCCCTCGAGCCTCTGGAGCGGCGGTCGACCGGCGTTCGAGGCTTCCCATTCCGCTTTCGCCTTTGGGGGAACTGCGGACAGAAGGGTGTCCCTCAGGACCCGGTCGGTCGGGATCTTGCCGTCCGGAAACCGGAGGATTCCATTTCCGGCGTCCTGAAACGCAGCGAGTCGCTGTTGGAGCCCTGAACCGGGCGGGGGGTCGGGCAATGCCAGCACCACCGCATCGAAGTGTCGGAGATAGGCCTCGGTGACCTGGGAGGCGTCGGCGAGGTGATCGAAGTAGATCGCCTCGGGCGCCAGGGTCTGTCCCGGCAGGTAGGCGTAGTTGGTCCGGGATCCCACCGGTGCAGTCCCGGAGCCGCCGGCCGGGAGGGGACCCAGATGGAGAACGTGCAGCGGGCGATTCGGGGAATCTGCCGCCGCCGCCTGAAGGCCGGCCAGGCCGATCCACAGGCCGAGAAGCGCGGGAAGGACCTTCATGGGTCAGTTGCCCGCGGGCTTGAAGATGAGTTGGGCGAACTGGAACAGGGCCTTCTTCCAGTGCTGGAAATCGTGGGCGTGTTCATCCACGTGCCACACATGCGGCACACCCTTTTCCTTGAGGTACACGTGGACGCCCTGGCTGATGCGGATCAGGCCGTCCTTGTTCCCGCAGGAGAGGTAGAGCAGTTTCAACTGCGCCTTGGCGCTCTCCGGATCCGGCACCAGCTCTGCGGCGGGTTTGGTGTTGGGAGCGGACGAGAATCCGCCAACCCACGCAAAGGTGCCCAGATTTCCGAGCCCGAAATTCAGGGACTGGCCGCCTCCCATGGAGAGTCCTGCGAGCGCTCGGTCGAGGCGATCCGCCTTCACCGAATACTTGGACTGGATGAAGGGGATCAGGCTGCCGAGGAGGTCCTGATCAAAGACCCCGAAGGCGGGGGCGGTCGCCATGGCATTCGGTCCCGGCCGGTCGTCGGCCTGAGCGCGGCCGTTGGGCATGACGACGATCATCGGGACCGCCTTGCCGTCCGCAATGAGGTTGTCGAGAATGACATTGGGCTGTCCGCCGCGCCGCCATTCCTCCTCGTCGCCGCCGATGCCGTGCAGCAGGTACAGCACGGGATACTTCCGATCCTTGGAATAGCCGGGCGGGGTATAGACCAAGGCTTTGCGGCGGGTGCCCACCGACTTGGAGTCGTACTCGACCATTTCCAGCGTTCCGTGGGCGATGTCCGCACGGACCTGGTCGAAGCCCGCGGGCGGGGCCGGGAAGGCGGCCTTGTCGTCAGGGCCGAGTTCAATGGGACCGCCAAATCCACCGCGTCTCGCGGGAGGAGCGCTGGCCGCGGGGCCGGCGGCGGGCGCGGATGGCTTGGCATCGACCCGGGTGGCGGTGAACTCCTGGGTGGCGATATCGCCCACTTTGCGCAGAAACCGGATGCCCTGGTCGCCGACCTTGCCGGTGTACTCGACCCGGATCTCATTGTCCTGGATCTTCCGATTCTCGGCGAAGGTGAGCGTGTCTCCGGCGAGTTTCACGTCGAGGAATTCGACGTCGCGCTTTTGGTCGCGGGCCTCGGCGACGGCGGTGGCCCGCAGCACTCCGTCCCGGGTGGCGAAGTCGAAGACGTACTTCTGGCGGCCGAGCGGCGAATCGAATTCCCCCTGCCAGCGCCCGATGGGGCTGGGGGTCCCGGCTGCGGACTTCTCCCGCCGGGCGACCAGCTTCTCGGTGGCGATGTCCCCCACCTGCCGCGTGAACTGGATTTCGTCACCGGCGATCGTCCCCGTGTACCGGATGGCGATTTCGTTGCCTTGGAAATCGAAGACCTCGAGGAAAGTCACGGTGTCCCCGGAGAGGGTTCCGTCGCGAAGATCCACCGTGCGCGGATTCCCGTCATTGATGGCGCCGGTCGCCTTCCCGGAGACCTTGCCGCCATCGGATTTCAGTTCGTAGGTGTAGTGCTGCTTTCCCACCTGGGTGTCGAAGGAGGCCTTCCAGGTGCCGGTGACGTCGGCCGCCGAGGCGATGCCCGGACCGAGGAGGAGGGTGAGGATGAGGACGAGGGATTTCATGGTGACAGGGACGGGGATGGATTCCGGAATAAGGGGGATGGGGAAGGGATCGGGAGACGCTGTTTCGGTGGTTCCGAA
>JAEUHD010000172.1 GCA_016793645.1 Verrucomicrobiales bacterium | reverse complement strand
ATCGAGCAGCACACCCATGGGCAGGTGAATCCGTTCGGGCTGACGTGGGATGCCAACGGGAATCTCTACTCCAGCGACTGCCACAGCGCCCCCATTTACCAACTGCTCAGCGGCGGATGGTATCCGAGCTTCGGCAAGCCCCACGACGGACTCGGGTTCGCCCCCGTCATGCTGGAGCACGCCCACGGAAGCACGGCCATTGATGGTGCCCTGTACTACAACGACGACCTCTGGCCGGCCGACTGCCAGGACATGTTCCTGATCGGAAATGTCATGACGAGCCGCCTCAACCGTGACCGGATCTCCTTCATCGGTTCCACGCCCAAGGCGACCGAACAGCCGGACTTCCTGACCAGCAGCGATCCGTGGTTCCGTCCGGTGGACACCGCCCTCGGACCGGACGGCGCGTTGTACGTGGCCGATTTCTACAATCGCATCATTGGGCACTACGAAGTTCCCCTGACGCATCCCGGCCGTGATCGGGAACGGGGCCGTCTCTGGCGGGTGGTGTATCGGGGAACCTCGTCGTCGCCGGCATTGCGTCCGGGCGCGCTGCCGTCGGATCCGACGGGCCTGATCGGCGAATTGGCGTCTCCGAGTCTGCCGCGCCGTCTGCTCGCCATGGCCGAGTTGGAGGACCGCTTCGGGGCGTCCGCGGTGGCGGGAATTCAGGACGCCCTGCGCTCGCCGAAGAACGATGAGCAGTCGGTGCACGCGCTGTGGATGCTGCAGCGCCTGGGGGTTCTCGGACGGGAGGAGTTGTTGAAGGCTGCAGCCTCGTCGAAGGCCCGGATCCGGGTGCACGCGCAGCGCATCGCGGGCGATGTTTTCTACCGGGTTTCCCGGCCTCTTCCGGTCCCGGGCGACCTGGTGGCGGCGTGTCGGGGCCTTGCCCTCGCGGGACTGCAGGATTCCGACGCCCTGGTGCGGCGGTGCGCGGCGGAGGCTTTGGGCACGCTGCCGGAGGCCGGGGATCTCCCACCGCTCCTGGCGGCCCTGGCCCAGGCGGCGCCGGCGGATACGCATCTGGTGTATGTCCTCCGGAAGTCCATTCGTGATCACCTGTCCCGACCCGAGGTGTTTGCCGCGGTGCTGCAGCGGAAGGACTGGACGGAGCCCCAACTCACGGCGCTGGCCGACGTGGCGGTGGCGGTGAAGTCGGAAGCCGCCGCGGCCTTTCTGTTGGGACGCCTGGATCAATTGTCCGACACCTCCTCGCCTCCGGTGGCCGACGCGCTGCGACATGCGGCACGCAACGCCCCGGAATCCGAGCTGCCCCGCCTCGCGGAATTCGTCCGCCGCCGATATCCCGGCCAGCCGGAATTCCAGCTCGCACTGTTCCGCTCGGTGGATCAGGGACTTCAACAGCGCGGTCTGGCACTGCCGCCCTCCGTGCAATCCTGGGGATCGGAGCTGGCGACGCAGTTGCTCCAGCCCGGTGCGGCCTCCGGCTGGATCAATGTTCCGCTCGATCCGGCCACCGAGAACCCCTGGGACTTCCAGGAGCGCAAGCGCGCCGACGGCCAATCGATTCGCGTGTTGTCGAGTCTGATGCGCGGGGAGGGTAAGACGGGCATTCTCCGGTCGCCTGAATTTGGAGCCGGAGGGGAACTCCGCTTCTGGCTGTGCGGACATGACGGATATCCGGATCGTCCCGCCAAAAAGGTGAATGCGGTCCGGCTTCGCGATGCGGCGTCGGGCGGGGTGCTGATGGAGGCCTGGCCTCCGCGTTCGGATGTGGCGCAACCGGTGGTCTGGTCCCTGGCACCCCATGCAGGACGACGCGTGGTGCTCGAAGTGACGGATGGCGATACGGGGGACGCCTATGCCTGGCTGGCCCTGGGGGACATCGAAGGGGGCCCTTCGCTGCCGCCCGCGTCGCCGGCGGCATTGGCGGATCGGACGACCGGCGCCGTGGAATTGGCGTCCCGCCTGGGACTGAAGGAACTCGCCCCGCAACTGCGGGAGTTGACGTCGCGTCCCGGGGACTCGGATCTCCGGACGGCGGCGGCGCGCGGATATGCAACCCTCGATCCCGGGGCTGCGGTGCCGCTGCTGTCGGGGATTCTTTCGGACCCGAAGCAGCCCCTCGCCTTGCGTGAACGTCTGGGCGTGGTGCTGGCGGAGGTGAATTCACCGGAATCCCGGGCCGCCGTGGTATCTGCGTTTCCTTCGGTTCCGTACCGCGTTCAACAAGCCTGGGCCGTTGCGCTCACTGGAACCCGCGAGGGGGCCGAGGCATTCCTTCAAGCCGTGGAGCAGGGCAAAGCCTCCCCGCGAATCCTGCAACTCACCGGCGCCCGCAACCGCCTTCAGCGCGCGAATCCCGACCAGTGGCAGTCCCGCATGGACCGGTTGACGGCCGGTCTGGCGCCCGCGGATGAGGCGCGGGACAAACTCATCGCGGCGCGGCGTGCCGCCTTTGATGCGTCCCGAAGCCGGGCGACGGACGGGGAGCGCATCTTCCAACAGAATTGTGCCGCCTGTCACCAGCTGGACGGCAAGGGCGGGCTGGTGGGACCGCAACTGACCGGCATTGGCAATCGCGGCGTGGAGCGTCTGTGTGAGGACATTCTCGATCCGAACCGGAATGTGGATCGGGCATTCCGGCAGACCCTGGTGGTGTTGAAGGACGGCGAGTCCCGGTCCGGACTCTTCCGCCGGGAGGAGGGCAGCCAGTGGGTGTTGGTGGACGCGGCGGGCCAGGAGTTTGTGATTCCCGTGGCGTCGGTCTCGGAGCGTCGCGAATTGGACCAGTCGCTCATGCCCGAGAACTTCGGCGATTCCATCCCGGAACCGGACTTCCAGAATCTCCTCGCATACCTCCTGGCCCAGCGGGGCGGGCAATAGTGCTGCCGAACGAGGATCGCAATCGGCCGAAACCATCACCGCAACGGGAGGGAACAGGATCGTGCTCGAACTTCGTCCAGGCTGCGAATGCTGCGACCGTGACCTGCCCCCGGATTCCGCGGACGCGCGAATCTGTTCCTTCGAGTGCACCTTCTGCGCGGAGTGCGCCGCCCATCGGTTGAAGGGGATTTGTCCCAATTGCGGTGGAGAGCTGGTCCCCCGTCCGCGCCGCCCCGCCGCGAAGTGCGCGGCGAGCCCACCCTCGACCCGGCGGGTATTTCGCCCCAAGGGATGTGCCCCGAACCCGTAGGAAGCCCCCCGCGAAAACCCGCCCCCGTTCGTAGTGCAGGCTTCAGCCTGTCCCCCCAGAATGGTCGAAATGATTGGAAAGAGACTGGAATAGCCCGAACAAGGTTGGAACGCCCCTGAATTCAACGGGTTCCGAGGGTGGAACCACGGCGAACCGAATATTTGGGAGATAAATGATTGGGGAGGGGTCCCGGAAATGTTTGAAAAGGGTCGGCCCCCACCCTTTTCACCTAGGAACCACCCGATCCGATTCCACTCCACTTCTGAGGCGCCCCGAGCGTATGTGTCGCCGTGAACACGAAGCGCCTTCAGACCGCCATCCGCCTCCGGCACGAGCCCGCCGCATTCCGCTCCGGAATCCTCGCCGAGAGCTACGCGAACGGGTGCCGCAAACCCAACTACGTTGTCCAGGGCGACTGCCCCTTCTACCTGGTCGTTTGTCCGGCCGACGATTCGAAACTGACCCATGCCGGATACGAACTACTGCGCACCGGTATGGCTCGCCGCACTGAGGCCGCAGAGTCCCCCCGCGCTACGCTGAGAAACCTCTGGAACGAGCCGGGGAAGGGAAATGGGACAGGGTGGCCTTCCGCCGATTCCAAAGCCCGCGGGCGGGAAGGCCAACGCAACGGCAGGTCCGAAGCGGTTCGGGGACTACGGGGTGGAATTTGTCGGGCCTCAGAGGTGGCGCAATTGAAGTTCACGTGACGAGGCTTGGTGCTTCGAATTCACGCTCCACATGGCGAATTTTGCGGCCTTGACGCGATAAAGGGGGAGTAATGGGCGAAGGGAGTCCCGTGTCACTCTCGGTGCAAAAGATTGACCATTTGAGGAAGAACAATGCCCCACCAAATGCTTCCAGAGTTGCGTCCTAGGGGGCAATCCAACACATTGGCGTGAGTATGACGCCAGTCTTTGAGCAGTTCCAGTTCATCTATCCGGGGGGGGCGCTGTTCTTCGACCACGCGGGAAGTCTTTGCAAACGCCTTCAGTCCATCGACAGAGCGTTGACAATTAAGGAAGCCGAGCGGCTTCAGATTGCCCTGCACGATCCGTCGGCAGGCATTGATTTGGCGTTCGGAATTCGCGCTTCTACGATTCAAGTGCTTCGCAATCCCGCGCTGGAATTTGCCCAGATCGCAAAGGAATTCTTAAGTATGACGGCGGCTACCTTCGAGTTGACTGATTTATCGGAATTCAGCTACGAACTTGTACTCGGGAGGGAATGCAGTGATAGGGCCGAAGCCCAAGCACTGATGCTTCCGCTCATTCCCGAAGAGTCTCGAATGAAGTTGGAAAAGCTTGCATCAAGTGGAGCGTGGCGAGCTATACAAACTGAGTACGAGCGCGACGGATTTGAGATTCTTCACCGATTTGGAGTCTTGGATCTGACCCCAGAAGTCGGAGTCAGAGCTGACAGCGTATCCCCTCGGACGACGCCGCACATCACAGTGCGATCAAACGTTCGCTGTCTTAATCCAACGAAAATCGAAGGCCTCGACATCGAAGTCTTCATCCGGTCGATGCGGGCAGGGCTCACGGAAGATCTCCTGACAAAGTTGGCACCCCACCTCAAATGAAGGGCTTGGGATTTGATATCGAGGCTGTCCGAAATGCCAACCTCGGCGTTGCGTCACCGAGTGTGGAGTTTTCTGCACCCCGTTTTCATTCTTACGGTGGACGAGACCGAGCATCGGCGGCATTGGTGTGTACCCTGCTGACTCAAATCCTATGGGACCGAAGCCCCAGCGGATCTCCATGGGAGAGCTTCCTTGTTGGTGCTGCCAATCGCATCTCTGGAAATCAGCCACCTGACTCCAAGAGAAATATCAATCGGCTCTTTGAGCAACCAACGGCCCGAATCGTTGAAGAACCTGAAGCAATTGGTACACCAAAAATATGCAATGAATCGAGAGTGCGTTTCCCTAACCAACATTTTGAGGCCGTACCATTCTTAGAGACGAATTTCCCCACGGTCTCTATTGATCTGCGCCGAGCCGCGCTGAACTTGTCTGGATCAGCGGATTCGATCCCAGCGAAGTTCAGAGAGCGTCTGCTGTTTTTGTGGCGGCATGGTAAGCAGATTCTCGGGCAGTGTTTCGATCCTTTGGAATACAGAGTAAGGGTTGACCAGTTTTGGGGGCATGTTGGGTCGCTCAAAGAATTTCTTGGGACAACAGGCGCAATCACTGAACTGGTCGTGGTTCTCCGCTCCATTCGATTCCAATTCTTGGGGAAGCAGACGCCGCGCGACATATTGCGCTCGCTGCTGGACGTTTTCCGGGATGTCGCCAATTCTCCTTCAATTGCTTCGGGAAAAGTGGACCATTTTCTCAACCGTTTGGATGCTTTGGGTTTTGACCTGAATGTTCCTCAAGCCTCGCTTGACTGCACTCCGGTTGTGTAGGTCCTAATTCGTACTGGAATTGTCTCCGACGAGGACTCGTGAATTCTCCGGACACCATACAGTCGGTTGTTCTCGATAGTTCAGTGGTGATTGGATTGGCATTTCGCAATAGGGGTGAGCAGCGAGCGTGCGAGTCTGCGATTCCCAGCGGAGCAAAGCGGATTTGCCCTCGGTATGTTATTTTTGAGGTCGCGAAGGGTTACCTGAGCTACATTATCCGACTGCATAATCATTCTCTTACCTGCTCCTCCTTGTCGGACTTGTTGAAGAAGGCGAAGGAGGATGGCTTCTTCCGTCCGTACAGAGGCGCGGCACAAATCGATGCGTTTATTGACTATCAGGCGGAACTCGAGCAGGCCGACGGTCCAGTCAGACCGTCAGAGCAGTTGCTTGAATTTCGTGTAATATTGAGGCGCTGGATCCGCATGGGATGGGAGAAGATGACAACTGGCTTCGAATACCAAAACCTAGTGGGCTGCTATGACCATCTCCCCGAGCCCAGACTTCAGGAAAATGGATTGATTGAACATGACCTTCCGATCAACAGATGTGGGACGCCGTCCAATTGCGGCCTTAATCTGTTCGTGGATGGGCGACGTGCGAAACTTCTCGGTCTGGCTGCGCACCTTGATAAACTTTCAACTGCAGAACTAGACTCTGAGACAAAAAAGCGAATTGAATCACTCCGGCGAATCTCAGAGATTTCAACTGGAGGTGGGTTCAAAAAGCGAGATTGCTACAAGTGTGGGGATGCGTTGATTTGTTTTGAAGCACTTGGTGACAAAACCGTGGTCACCAAAAATGGAAAGCACTTCAATCCGATCGCGAATTATTTGGGAATCGCGACTCGAATCGCGCAGAATAGCATCTCGACGAGGCCTCCGGAAGAGCCGGCTCAACCCGCCCAACTCCCGCTGCATGAGTCCTAAAGCGGAGCTTCCTTTGCATAGTAATGGGTAATGAGGGAAGTCGAATAGATCTCTCCCGGTGTTGCAACCACTGGCTCGCGCAGGCTGTGCCGACTGGCGCGATTTACTGGTGGTGTACGTCGAGAATTCCCGGTGAAGGATAGGCCCCGTTTAGAATCCCTCCCCGCCTGCACCCTTTTCGCCGCTACCCGACCGTGCCGCGGCGCTACCCCTGCAGCTACCCTATTGAGCCTCCTACGGCACCCTTTTTCAGACATTTCGACCTTCCTACCCTGCGGGTTTGTAGTGCAGGCTTCAGCCTGTCCCTCCCCACTCCATTTCGTCGCTGGCGGCTTCCGCCCCGATTCCCCATCGTCCCGCGGCTTGGCCGCGAAGTTCACATTTCAGTGTTCCAGCGATGACCGCCGCCGTCCGCTGCCCCACAAGATCCTGTTCGGACTCGGGGTCAACGAGTCGGCCAATCATGTCGTGCTCAAGTTCATCGCGTGGCTGCTGTTCTTCCGGGAACGCCTCATGGTTGAAACGGATGTCGGCAATGACAACATCCCGTTCGTTCCCGACCTCTGCCAGCTCGGCTACGACATGCGTCCGACGCTCTGGGTCGAGTGCGGCGACTGCAGCGTCGGCAAGCTGCACAAGCTCGCGGTGAAGTGCCCGGAGGCGGAACTGTGGGTCGTGAAACGCTCCCGGGCGGATGCCGAGCAGTTGATGCGCACCATGGCCCGGGAGGAACTCCGTCGGGACCGGTATGGCATTCTCGCCCTTGATCCGGAGATGGTGGATGAACTCATCGGACTCCTGCGCGAGCGCAACACCGTCCACTGGTTTCGCGGCGACTTCGATCCGCCGCAGTTCCAGTTGGAGTTCAACGGACTTTGGTTCGACACCTCCTTCGAGGTGATGCGGTTTTGATCCGGACGGGTGTTCGCGGCTGGCGCCGCGGCCGGGTTCCGGGAGACAGTGCCGTCCATGATCGCGGATCCTCCGCCCTCGGACGCGCCCCTGGAACGGCGCCTGACGGTGTTTCCCGCCACGGCGCTGAACATGGCCAACATGATCGGCGTGGGGCCGTTCATCACGATCCCCCTGCTGATGTCCGCGCTGGGCGGCCCGCAGTCCCTGCTCGGCTGGCTCGTCGCCCTGGTCATCACCGTTCCGGACGCCCTGATCTGGAGCGAGCTCGGGGCCGCCATGTCCGGATCCGGCGGCACCTATCGCTGGTTGCGCGAGGGGTTCGGTCCCCGGACGTGGGGCCGGCTCATGGCCTTTCTGTTTCTCTGGCAGTTCCTGGTCAGCGGTCCGATGGAGATCGCCTCCGGCTACATCGGCGTGGCGAACTATCTCGACTACCTGTGGCCCGGAATGACCCGTGCCGGGGCGTTGACGGCGAAGGGAGGTGCCGTGGTGGTGGTCCTGGGATTGCTGAATGTGGCCCTCCTGTATCGCCGCATCTCGGGCATCGCCAGACTCACCATCACCCTGTGGGTCGGCGTGATGCTCACCGTGGGCATTGTACTCCTGGGCGGTGCGCTGAACTTCGATGCCCGCAAGGCATTCGATTTCCCGGACAATCCCTGGGCGTTTTCCACCGGATTCCTGCTCGGACTCGGCGCCGCCGCGCGCGTGGGCATCTACGACTTTCTCGGGTACTACGATGTCTGCTACCTCGGCGACGAGGTGCGGGACCCGGGACGCACCATTCCCAGGGCGGTGATCACCAGTCTGCTCCTGGTGGCGGCAATGTACGTGGGCATCAATCTCAGCCTGAACGGCGTCATCTCCTGGCGGGAATTTGTCCCCGCGGACCAGCATCCGGAGATCGCCAATTTCATCGGATCCATCTTCGTGGAACGGCTGTACGGGAGGACCGCGGCGGGCGTGTTCACGCTGCTGGTGGTCTGGACCGCGCTGGGCTCCGTGTTTGCGCTGCTGTTGGGATATTCCCGGATTCCCTATGCGGCAGCCCGGGACGGGACGTTCTTCCGGGTCTTTGGACGCGTCCATCCCACCGGGCATTTCCCCCACGTGTCGCTGGTGGCCATCGGACTGCTCGCCATTGCGGCGAGCTTCATCACCCTGCCCATCGTCATCGACACGCTCATCGCGGCGCGGATTCTGATCCAGTTTGTCGGTCAGGTGATCGCCCTATGGCTCCTGCGGAGGAACGCCCCCGCAATGCCCCGGCCGTATCGCGTGTGGTTGTATCCGCTGCCTTTGATCGCCGCGGGAGTGGGCTGGCTGCTGGTCTTTGCCACCACGCCGCCGAAGGTGATCCTGTTTTCCATGGCGGCGCTGGGCGTCGGTGTGGGTGCCTATTTTGCGTGGGCGCGCCTGGTCGGGAACTGGCCGTTCGAAGGCCGGCGGGAGAGTGGCAGGGGCTGAGTCCCGGGACGGGCCGATCGTCTTGCCGCTTGCATCCCCTGAAAATCAGGACATGAAGGGTTCCGGTGAATTCATCCGGGTTCCGCAGGCTGGTGGCGGGTGGAATTGTCCTCCTGCTCCCGATCGTCGCGCTGTGGGTGTTCCTGCAGACGCCGGCGCCGCCGGCCGCCTTCATCCGGGTGCGGGACCCCCTCGGAACGCCGGTGCCCGGAGCCGCGGTTCGCATTGAGGGATTGCGTACCAAACCGGGACCGTACCAGGGAAATTGGTATGCGTGCCCGGAGCCATTCGCCGCCGTGGTCACGACGGACGGCGCGGGAGTCGCGCGCATGCCCTATCCCCGAAATGTCTTCGAGAAGATTGAGACCGGCACCCTGTGCCTCTCCGTGGATCACCCGAACTTTGTCCCGGATCGCCCGGAACGCGTGGTGGCCTCGGCGCTGCCCGCCGGCGCCCCGGTTCGACAGCGGCTTGGGGACTTGTGGGACCGGATCCGGCGCCATTCCGTGATCGTCCGCCCGGACCCCGTCGTGCTGAAGGTGGGGGCGAACCTGTTCTTCAACGCAACGTCGGGTCCGGTCGCGGATCCGGCGCGCCTGTTTGTCATGACGTCCGGATTGGATGCCCGGGATTCGAACAGCTGGATTCGTCCCGGCCCGGGGGTCATCGGGACGCGCCGCCTCGCACCCGGGAAGCCGATGCTCCAGGTGGTGCAGTTGGATTCCAACGGAGTCCCCTGGTTCAGCGAGACGATGCGCGTCGATGCGGTCGCCGGCCGGACGAACGAAGTCTCCGTGGGCCTGTATCGCGGTTCCACGGTGCGGGGGAACCTGGACGCGGGGGTTCCGCGTCCCGTGCGACAGGGCCGCGTCGTGGCACAGGTTTGGCCGGAGGGATTTCGCCCCGAGGATTCGCCTCCGAGCTGGCACGCCTGGACGCCGGTGGACGCCGACGGATCCTTCCAATTGGTGGGGCTTCCCGCCGGCAAGCTGGAGGTGGTCGTCCTGTGCGACGGCTTCATCAGCACCAATGGTCCGGGCAGGTTTTCCATGCGGTATCCGCAGGTGCACGCGCTGGGGCGGGAGGATCTTTCGATCGTGGTGGGCATGGAACCCACGGCGCGGGTCTCGGTGCGCGTGGTGGACGAAGGCGGAAGTCCCATTCGCGGCGCCCGTGTGGTGGCCTGGCCCAACGTGAGGTACGGGGAGTGGTCGGCCACGGTGGTCGGGAGCGACCTGCACAACACCGCGGAGTTTCTGATGGACCCTTCGGGAGGACGTGGATGGCGCATCGTTCCGGTCCCCGACTTCGAGGGTGTTGCCGATGAACACGGGGAAGCCGTGATACCGAATCTTCCCGCAACCACCGACCGCCTCGGCGTGGAACATCCGGAGTTTGTCCTCCCCGCTTCGGGGACACCCGCCGCGGGAATGCAGCGGGAGGCCCGGATCTCCCTCGTCGCGGGATCCACCAACCGGATCGTACTGCATATGGAACCCAAGGGCAGATCTCCGGTGGGGCATTACTGAGCCCGGTCCGCGGTCGCCTCGACAATCCGCCGGAGTGCTTCCACTCTGTCCGGCCTGATGTCCTCTGGACCGCTGACCATTGCCGGCCGTTCGTTCTCCTCCCGCCTCTTTCTGGGGACGGGCAAATTTCCGTCCCCGGAATCCATGCGGGACGCCCTCGCCGCCAGCGGCACCCAGATGGTGACGGTCGCCCTGCGCCGGGCCGATCTCACCGGCTCGAAGGATCCCTACGCCAACATCCTGGAGTTTGTGGACCCTTCCAAGTACCTGCTGTTGCCCAATACGAGTGGGGCGATGAACGCGGCGGAAGCGGTCCGCCTCGCGCGCCTCGCCGTGGCGGCCGGGCTCCCCAAGTGGGTCAAGCTGGAGATCCATCCCGATCCGCGGTTCCTGCTGCCCGATCCCATTGAGACGCTGGCGGCGGCGGAGCAGTTGGTGAAGGAAGGCTTTGTCGTGCTGCCCTACATCAACGCCGATCCGGTGCTGGCGAAGCGATTGGAGGAGGTCGGCACGGCGACGGTGATGCCGCTGGGGTCCCCGATCGGATCCCACCGCGGACTCCAGACCCGGGATCAGCTCCGCATCATCATCGAGCAGGCGACGGTTCCCGTCGTCATCGACGCCGGCATTGGCGCCCCGAGCCATGCCGCGGAGGCCATGGAACTGGGGGCCGATGCGGTCCTGGTGAACACCGCGATTGCCGTGGCCTCGGATCCCAACCGGATGGCGGGCGCCTTCCGGCAGGCGGTGGAGGCGGGGCGTGCGGCGTATGAAGTGGGGCTCGGCGAGGTGCGCGACACCGCGAGCCCGACCAGTCCGCTCACGGCCTTTCTCAACTGACCGTCGCCGATCGGCCCGACCCTCCGGGGCGCTTGCGAAACGCAGGCTGCCGACCCTAGCCTTTCGAAACCATGTCCGGTCTGTCGCTTCCCCGCGTTCGCGAACTGCTCGAGGCCTGCCGCCGCGTGCGGGTCCTCGTGGTGGGCGACGTGATGCTGGACCAGTTCATCTGGGGACGCGTCAGCCGGATCTCGCCCGAGGCCCCGGTGCCGGTGGTGGAGTTCGAACGGGAGAGTTTCATGCCGGGCGGGGCCGCCAATGTCGCCCGCAACCTCACGGCGCTGGGCGGACACGCGGACCTGTTCGGGGTCATCGGTGAGGATGCCCAGGGCGCCCAGCTCGTGGAACTGCTCCAGGCGCAGCGGGTGGATTGTTCCGGACTCGTCCGGGTACCCGCCTACCATACATCCACCAAGACCCGGATTGTCGCGCACACGCAGCAGGTCACGCGGTTGGACCGCGAGACGCGCGGGGACATTGGAGCGGATACCGTGGCCCGACTGTTGGAGCGGATCGACGCCGGGTTGGACGCGGCGGGTGCCGTGAGCGTCGGCGACTACGGCAAGGGCGTCGTCACGCAGACCCTGCTCGAGGGACTTTCCCGCCGGTGTGCGGCGCGAAACCGCTGGCTCAGCCTCGATCCAAAGCCGGTTCACCGACGCACGCTGACCGGCCTGTCGTTGATCACTCCCAACCGGAAGGAGGCCTTCGAACTGGCGGGACTGGAGGACGACACGCGCCATCCCGATCCGCGCCGGGATCCGCAGTTGCAGCGCGTGGTGGCCCGGTTGTTGGAGGAACTGGCGCCGAAGGTGTTGCTCATCACCCTGGGCGAATTGGGCATGCTGCTTTGCCGTCCGGGCGCCGAGCCGTTCCATGTGCCTACGGTCGCGCGGGAGGTGTTCGATGTGTCCGGCGCGGGCGACACGGTGATCGCCAGCTTCACCCTCGCCATTGCCGCGGGCGCCACGCCGGTGGAGGCGGCGATTTTTTCGAACCACGCCGCGGGGGTCGTCGTGGGCAAGGTGGGTACCGCCACCGTGTCGCCGGAGGAACTGCTGGCCAGCTTCGAGGAGCACGCATGAGTGCCGTCGCGCCGCCGGGTGCCGCGGTGTTTCTGGATCGGGATGGCACCGTGAATGTGGAGCGCCACTACCTGTCCCGGCCCGGGGACTTTCAGCTCCTGCCCGGGGTGGGACCCGCGCTGCAACGCCTCCGCGCGGCGGGATTCCGGCTGTTCCTCGTGACCAACCAGTCCGGCATCGGACGTGGCTACTTCACCCACGCGGACCTGGATCAGATCCACGACCGGATGCGGGAGTTGCTGGATCCGCACGGCGTGGTGTTCGAGCGGATTTACGTGGCGCCCGAGGCGCCCGACCAGCCGAGCCGCTATCGAAAGCCGTCCCCGCAGGCGCTCCTGGACGCGCGGGATGAATTCGGGGTGGATCTCGGTCGCAGCGTCATGGTCGGGGACAAGTGGGTGGACGTGGAGGCGGGACGGCAGGCGGGGTGTGCCGCGAGCCTGCTGGTGCGGACGGGATACGGTGCGGAAACCGAGAGGAAGGAGGCGGTGAGAATATCGGAAGCCGTCGTGGTGGACGATCTGGCGGCGGCGGCGGATTGGGTGCTGGCGCATCTGGCGGGTCCACGATGACCCAGGTTCGCCCTCCCCCGGGATGGTGTCGCCTCCCCGTCCGAACGGAATGACGGCTTGAACGCCCCCGCACCGGCGTCCGGCCACCGGCGTTCTTATCCGGCCTTCGGCGCGGCAGGTCCCTTCTCCCCGCGGACCACGATGGCGGAATTCATGCCCCCCATTCCGATGCTCAGCGACAGCGCATAGGGAACCGGGGTGCGGATGGCCTTGCCCATCACGTGCCGGAGTTCGCAGTTCGGATCCGGGTTCTCGAGCCCGGCCGTGGGTGGCACCCGGTCGTCTCTCGAGGCCAGGAGGGCCACCACGAATTCGGCGGAACCGCTGGCCGCGAGCATGTGTCCGAGCTGTCCCTTGGTGCCGCTGACCCAGGGCGCCCGGGCGGGGTCGGGAAAGAACCGGCGGATGGCCGTCGCCTCCCCGATGTCGTTGCGCAGCGTGGCGGTGCCGTGGGCGTTGATGTACCCGACCTCCCCGGACTCCAGCCCGGCATCCCTCAGGGCCTCCTCAATGGAGAGCGTTAGTCCCGTCGCCTCCGCGGGAATCACCGACATGTCGTGGGCGTCGGAACGCTGGCCGTAGCCGATCATCTCCCCGTGGATCCGTGCGCCCCGGGCCAGCGCATGCTCCCGGGATTCCATCACCACCAGCGCGGCGCCCTCCCCGAGCACGACCCCGTCCCGCTCCCCATCAAACGGCCGGCACCTTCCCACCCGGGACCCGGTGAGGTTCTGCGAAAAGATCGCGAGACAGAGGGGGTTCACCCCGGAATCCGCCCCCCCGGCGATCATGACGTCGGCGCGTCCGGACCGGATGGCCTCATAGGCGCTGATCACGTTCAGCGCCCCGGTGGCGGATGCGGCGTTCTGGGACAGCATGGGTCCCTGGAGGCGGTAACGAATGGAAACCAGGGCGGCGCATCCGCAGGGGCGGGACTGGTTGAGCGCATGGGGGGAAACCTGGCGGATGCGGCCGCTTCCCAGTTTCTCCAGTGCCGTTCGGATGGGCTCGTAGGCGGCGTGGGACATGCCGATGGCGGTGCCCATTCGCGGTTTTCCGGGGGATGGCTGGTGGTTCCCGCGGATCGCCTGGCGGGGAAGGTCGAGTCCGGAATCCCGGACGGCGATCTCGGCGGCGATCAGGGCCGACTCCTGGACGGAATCCAGGATATGACGCTCGCGCTCCGAGATGCCGAAGGCCGCGGCATCGAGGGCGGGGAGTACGGCGGCGTGCTTCAGCGGCAGGGTCGAGACGTCAAAACTCCGGATCGGTGCGATCGCGGATTCCCCCTGGCAGAGCCGTTCGAAGACCACCTGGTGGTCGTGACCCAGGGGTGTGACCAGTCCGATCCCCGTGACCACCACGCGCTGCGGTTCGCGTCGTGTCCTGGGGAGGATTTCTGAAGGGGCCATGTCGACAAGTCTCCCGGCGCGGGAGTCCGGGATTTTCGGGAACGGGATCCGCCTCGGTGCCCATGGGGTTGACCCCGGGGCCGCGAAACCGGGGCGGGAGTCTCTTGAATGTCCGTCGTGAGGCAATCCGATTCTCCCCGGCGACAATTCATGTTCTTTCCGCCCGACAAACCGGGGGAACGGGTGCAGGGTTCGCCTGTGGCAAGTTCCTCTCCCGACAGCGGAGGCCCGGGTTCGCTCGGCCCCGTGACCGAAGGCATTCCTGCGCGGCTGCCGCGCCGGCGCACACGCGTCGCCGATGGCGCCCCGAAACCCGGGGTCGCCGCGACGGCGTCGCCGTCCGAACAGTTCAGCTTCGATCTCAAGCCCGCGGACATCGCGCGTCATCTGGACCGCTTCGTCATCGGGCAGTCGGAGGCCAAGAAGGTGCTGAGCGTCGCGCTGTGCGATCATTTCCAGCACGTCCGGCTGTCGCTCGCCGGTTCGGAGGCCCCGTACTACCAGAAGCAGAACGTGCTGCTGCTCGGGCCGACGGGCGTGGGCAAGACCCACCTGATCCGATCCGCCGCGGAACTGATCGGCGTGCCCTTCGTCAAGGGGGATGCCACCAAGTTCAGCGAGACCGGTTATGTCGGCGGGGACGTGGACGATCTGGTGCGCGATCTGGTCCGCAAGGCGGGCGGAAATGCCCGCAAGGCGTCGCACGGGATCATCTACCTCGACGAGGTGGACAAGCTGGCGACGCGTGGGGACACCGGCGCCCGGGATGTTTCCGGACGGGGTGTGCAGACCAATCTTCTCAAGCTGATGGAGGACGGCGACGTGCCGCTGGTGTCCCCCAACGACGTGACGGGGCAGCTCCAGGCGGCCATGACCGCCATGCGCGGGGGCGGCCCGGCGCAGTCCGACACCCTCAACACCCGCCACATTCTCTTCATCGCCAGCGGCGCATTCTCCGGAATGGACCGGATCATCCGTCATCGCCTGGAGGTGGCCGCGGCGACCGCGGGCGCGTCCGCGGAACGGGTCCCCCGTGCCGCGGGCACGGACTGGATGCTGGCACGGGCCACGACCTCCGACCTGATCGCCTACGGGCTGGAGCCGGAGTTCATCGGACGCCTTCCCGTTCGCGTCGCGTGTCACGGGCTGAACACGGATGACCTCTTCAACGTGCTGCGGAAGAGCGAAAGCAGTCTGATCCACCAGTACGAGCGCGCCTTCGCGGCCTATGGGATCGAGTGCCGGTTCCGGGATGACGGATTGCGACGCCTGGCGCAACGGGCGTCCTCGGAGAATACCGGAGCCCGGGGCTTGATGACGGTCTGCGAGCGGGTCTTCCGGGACTTCAAGTTCCGCCTTCCGTCGAGTCGCATTCGCAAGTTCAGCGTCACCGCCCGGATGGTGGACGATCCTCGGGCGGAACTGCGCCAACTGTTGAAGAAGGCGCTGTGACCGCAGGACGCCCTTTCCCCACGGAACGAACCTCCCGCATGTCCTCCCCCTTTCACGCCGGCTTGGTTGCCCTGATCGGACGCACCAATGTTGGCAAATCGACCCTGCTGAACGCCCTGGTCGGTCGGAAGGTGTCCATCGTGACCCCGAAACCGCAGACCACGCGGCATCCCGTCCAGGGAATCGTCCATCGCCCCGGCGGGCAGGTGGTGTTCGTGGATACTCCGGGGTTTTTCAAGACGCGGGCGAGTCGACTGGTGGACGAGCTCCACGGCCGGGCGCGCGACGCCCTCGAGGGGATCGACGCGGTGGTGCATGTCGTCGATCCCTCCCGCGAGCCCGGTGCGGAGGACCAGCAGGTGTGCGACGTGCTCCAGGGAGTTGCCGTGCCGCGGCTCCTCTGCCTCAACAAGGCGGACCTGCGCCGACGCCCGGCCCTGGAATCGTGGAAGGCCCGCGCCGGCGAATATGCCGCGGTGGTTGAGACCTCGGGACGGACCGGACTGGGGCTGGACACCCTGGTGGGCGAACTTCTCTCCCGGCTGCCGGAACACCCGCCCCTGTATCCGGAGGACCAGGTGACCAATGCGCACCGGGATTTCGAGATCGCCGAACTCATTCGCGAACAGGTTTATCTCCAGACCGGCGAGGAGGTCCCGTACCGGACGGTGATCGAGCTGGACTCCGTGGAGCCCGCGGTCACGCGGGAGGGACAACCCTTCCTCCACATCAAGGCGTCCATCCTGACGCCCCATGACCGGTATCAACGGATGCTGATCGGCGTGGGCGCCCGGAAGATCCGCGACATCGGCACCGCGGCGCGCCAGGAGTTGGAATCGCGGCTGGGTCAGAAGGTTTTCCTCGACCTGGACGTCCTGGTGGATCGCACGGTGGGGCAATAGCCGGGGCGACGGGTACTGCACGGGGGCCATGTGACCGATCCGGGGATTGAGGAACTTCAGCGGCTCCTGCCGCGCTGTCTGCTTCCGGACTGGGTCCGCATCGGCGCGCGCGCGGCCCGGTTGTTTCGCGACCGGCTGCATCCGGAGCGTCATCAGGCGGTGCTCGCCCGGTTGCTGGAGCAGGCGCGGGAATCCGCCGCCTGTCGGGAGCGCCGACGTCTGGGTGTTCCGTCCGTGACCTATCCGGCCGATCTGCCGATCTCGGCGCGCCGGGAGGAGATCGTGGACGCGATCCGGAGGCATCCGGTCGTGGTGGTGGCCGGGGAGACGGGCTCGGGCAAGACCACCCAGCTCCCGAAGATGTGCCTCGAGGCCGGCCTCGGAATCGAGGCCAAGATCGGCTGCACCCAGCCGCGGCGGGTGGCCGCCCTGTCGATTTCCCGGCGGTTGGCGGAGGAATTGAACGTGACCTGGGGCCGGGAGGTGGGCTGTCAGATCCGCTTCGACGACCGCACCGGGCCCGAGACCTATATCAAGCTGATGACGGACGGCATCCTGCTGGCCGAAACGCAGGGGGATCCGCTGCTCACCGGATACAACGCGCTGATCCTCGACGAGGCGCACGAGCGCAGTCTCAACATCGATTTCCTGCTGGGTCACCTGAAGGGGCTGCTGGCGAAACGTCCGGACCTCAAGCTGATCATCACCTCGGCGACAATCGACACGGGTTCCTTCTCCCGCCACTTCGACAACGCTCCGATCATCGAGGTCTCGGGCCGGATGTATCCGGTGGACGTGGTGTATGCCCCGCTGGATTCCGCGTCGGAGGAGCGCGGGGAGCTGACCTACGTCGAGGCCGCGGTGCAGGCGGTCCAGCAGATCCTTCGGGATTCCTCGGGAGGCGACATTCTCGTGTTCATGCCGGGGGAGCGGGACATCCGTGAGACCGGCGATGTGCTGGAGGGCCGGTGTTCGGGGGAGGCGGAGGTCATCCCGCTCTTTGGGCGCCTGAGTGCCGGCGACCAGCAGCGGGTGTTCGCGCCCTCACAGGGACGGCGGATCATCATCGCCACCAACATTGCGGAAACCTCGCTCACGCTGCCGGGAATCCGGTTTGTGGTGGACACGGGACTCGCCCGCATCAGCCGCTACAATCCGAGGACCCGCACCCGGCGCCTTCCCGTTGAGCCGATCTCCCAGAGCAGCGCCAACCAGCGGCGCGGTCGTGCGGGTCGCGTCCAGGACGGCACCTGCATCCGCCTGTATTCGGAGGAGGATTTCCAGTCACGCCCGCCCTTCACCCAGCCTGAAATTCAGCGGGCGAATCTCGCCGAGGTCATTCTCCGGATGAAGGCGTTCCGGCTGGGGGAGATGGAGGGGTTCCCCTTCGTCAACCCGCCCGCACCGGCCGCGATCGAGGGCGGATACCAGTTGCTGCATGAACTGGGCGCGCTCGATGAGGCGAGGGAGCTGACGGCCCTCGGGCGGGACCTCGCGCGCCTGCCCATTGATCCGACGCTGGGCCGCATGCTGCTCCAGTCCCAGCGGGAACATGCCACGCGGGAACTGCTGATCATCGCCTCGGGACTCAGCATCCAGGATCCGCGCGAACGTCCGCTGGAGCGGCGGGCCGAAGCGGACGCCGCCCACCGCAAGTTCACGGATCCCCGATCGGATTTCCTCACGCTCCTGAACGTCTGGAACGGGGTCCACGACCAATGGGAGTCGCTGAGGACCCAGGGACATCGCCGGCGGTTTTGTCAGTCCAATTTCCTGTCCTATCTGCGCATGCGGGAGTGGCAGGACCTGCACACACAACTGCATGGCGCCCTTGAGGACCTGGGCACGGTCAACCTCAACGAGAGCAGTGCGGACTACGCTGCGGTTCACCGGTCCATCCTGGCGGGACTGCTGGGACACGTCGCCCTGCGGGTGGAGCGCAATGGCTACCAGGGGGCGGGCAACCGGGAGTTGCAGGTGTTCCCCGGCTCCGTGTTGTTCGAACGCGGCGAGACGGGGGGGCGGGACAAGGCCGGCAAGGGACGCGGGAAGTCCCCGGAGTCGCCCGCGCCCCGGGAGAAAACCCGCCAGCCGGAGTGGCTGATGGCCGGGGAGATTGTGGAGACCTCCCAGCGCTTTGCCCGCACCGTGGCCGGAATCGATCCGGCCTGGATCGTGGAGCTGGCTCCACACCTGTGCCGGGTTACTCATCGCAATCCGCATTGGAGCGCGTCCGCCGGCCGCGTGCTCGTGGAGGAGGTGGCCACGTTGTACGGATTGGAGGTGCATCGCCGCACCGTGGCGTACGGGAATCTCAATCCCGCGGACGCCGCGGCGATCTTTGTCCGGTCCGCCCTGGTGGAGGAGGATCTGCTTCCGCCGGTTCGCCCGCTGCGTTCCGGCGACGACGATGAGGGCGGGGAACCGGAGCCGTCCCGGCGGCCGGCGGGGGAACTGCCCCCGCAGTACCGGTTCCTCGAGCACAATCGTCGGGTGCGGGAGACGGTGGAAAGCTGGCAGACCCGCGTGCGGCGGCCGGATCTCGGGGATCCGGACGAGGCGCTGTTCCGCTTCTATCTCGCCCGCCTCCCCGGGGTCTCCTCGGTCGCGGAGTTGAACCGGGTCCTGAGGGATTCGAAGGAGCCGGAGTTCCTCAGGGTCACCGAGGCGGACCTGACGGGAGGACGGGACCTGGGATACGATGCGGGGGCGTTCCCCGGCACGGTGACGATTTCCGGGTATGAAGTGGAGGTTCGCTACGCCTATGCCCCGGGCGAGGAATGGGACGGGGTCACTCTGAGGTTGCCCCCGGAGCTCGTTTCCCAGACGCCCCCCGCCGTGCTGGAGTGGTCGGTGCCCGGACTGCGCTCCGAGTTGGCGGGCGAATTGTTGGCGTCCCTGCCCAAGTCCCTGCGGCGGGAGCTGCAGCCATTTCCACCCAAGGTTGCGGAACTGGTCCAGGGATTGAATCCGGCCATCGGAAGCCTCGCGGAGGAAATCGGCCGGTGGATTCGGCGGCGTCACGGGATCGAGATTCCCCCCGATGCCTGGAAAGTGGCTGCGGTTCCAGCGCACCTGCGTCCCCGCTTCGAGGTGGTCACCTCCGATGGCCGGGTGCTGGCCGCAGGTCGGGACCTTTCCGGGGTCCGGGGAACCCTGGGATCCGTTCCCGTCACGCCGCGGCGCGAATCCCCCGGCTGGCATCGCCTGGCGCAACAATGGGAGCGTGTCGGGGTGACCCAATGGAACTTCGGGGATCTGCCCCGAAGCGTCTCGGGTGGGGCAGCAGGGGAGGGGAACCTCGAGGGATGGCCCGGATTGCACCTCGAGGATGGGACGGTGAGCGTTCGACTGTACCGCACGGAGATGGCGGCGCGACGGGACAGCGGTCCGGGGTTCGCCCGGTTGGTGGAACTGGCGCTCCAAAAGGATTTCGCCTGGCTGGAGAAGGACCTGCGTCCGCTTGAGAAACTTCATCAATTGCACGGTTCGCCTGCGGGAGCCGATGACCTGAGGAACACGGCGCTGGACCATCTCCGCCGGGTGATCCTGCCGAGGGAGGCGCCGATGCCGCTGACCCGGGAAGCGTTCGATGCAGGGGTTGAGGCGGCCCGCCAGCGCACGCGCGGCCTGGCGTCGGTCCTGATTCAGCGCGTGGGCCCCATCCTCGAGCTTCGAGCCCAGGTTCTGAAGCGCCTCGGCCCCGCGGCGGTGTCCGGGGAGACCCCGGCGGCCGCGTCCCGGCCGCGATCCCTCACCGATCTCAGCCAGTTGACCCTGCCCCGGGCTTCCTCAACCCCCCGGGATCACGCCTCGCGCCCGGGGGCGGCCTCGGTGGCGGCGGACCTGCAGGCCCTGATCCCGCCGCAGTTTCTACGGCGGATTCCGTTCGGCCGGCTGGAACACGTCCCGCGCTACCTGAAGGCGATGTTGCTCCGGTTGGAGCGCGCCGCGGGAAATGCGGCCCGGGACACGGAGCGGATGCGTCAGGTGGCGCCCTTCGTCGAGGCGGTCCGGGGTTTTGATTCGACGGCGCCGGAGTCGGACGAGGAACTCCGGTTGCGGGAGGAATTCCGGTGGATGGTGGAGGAGTTCAAGGTGTCGCTCTTCGCCCAGGAACTCGGCACCTCCGTCCCGGTTTCCGCAAAGCGACTGGAGGAAATCTTCTCGCGCCTCCGCCGGCTCTGACGGTCCCCGCAGTTTCGCAGGAACGGTTCCGGAACGGAATTGAACTCCGGACCTCCGTCCGCATCCGGAACCGCGGCGTCCCCTCCTCCCCTGCAGTGCAGCCATGCATTTGCAATTCGCATTCATTGCTCAACGGAGAAATGCAGGAGGAGGAAGGTTCCGTGATTTCCGACGCCTCGTTTTCTTTCATCCGATTTACGGGCAAATCGGGTGAATCTTGTAATTCATTAATACAGCGGCCCCATCGCTGCTATTGAATGGAATCGATCAGACCGGTATAGAATACCGGTTTGTCGTAGACGGGCTCATTGCTCCTCTTCCAGAGACCCAGGCATGTATATGAATGATCCGCGAGTATTGTTGGCGAAGCGTCCAGGTGGGTGGTCCCCGGTGCTTCGGAAATGGACCCGGTTCGTTGGGGGGATCCTCGTTGTTGCCTGGATGAGCAGCGGCGCGGCGGCCTCGGCGCAGACACTCCTTCACTACTGGAACTTCAACAATACCGCGAGCCTGCTGACGCCGACGGCGACGCCGTCGGGTGCGCCGGCGACCCTGACGGTCCAGGTGTCGGGAACGGCGGCCACGGCCTCGGACTCGGTGGGATCCACCGGGTTCAGCGGGGCGAATGCCCAGAACGGGGACACGGCCGGAACCCACCTGAGACTCAACAATCCGTTCAACGCGACGGGGAGTGCCACGGTGCTGTTGAAGGCACCGATGACCGGATACCGGAACGCGGTCATCAAGTTCGAAACGCGGCGATCCACACAGGGCGCCGCGATCCAGCAGATTGACTACACCACGGATGGGACGACCTACGTTCCGTTTCAGACCCTCACCGTGGCGGATGCCAATCCCGTCGTGGTGACCCTGGACTTCTCGGCGGTGTCCGGCGTTGAGAACAACGCCAACTTCGGGATCCGGATCAAGTTCTCCCAAAGTGCGGCGCAGGCCTCATCCTCTCCCCAGGGGGGACTGGGCGGCAACGACCGCTTCGACAACGTGACCGTCACCGGGACCCTGATTCCCGTGGTGGCGGAGAACACCGCGCCGACCTTCTCCGCGGTTGCGGATCAGACCGTGGATGAGCTCTCGACCCTCAAGGTGGGACTTTCGGCTCTGGACACCGACATTCCGGCACAGGTGCTGACCTTCTCCAAGGTCAGCGGCCCCGCGGATCTGAGCGTGAGCGGTGCGGGACTTCTGCTGTGGACCCCGACGCTGGACGACGGTCCGGGTTCCTATCCCGTAACGGTCCGGGTGACTGACAATGGGTCCCCGGCCAAAAGTTCGGAGACCACCTTTACCGTGACGGTTGCGGAACTGCTGCCCCTGGTCCACGCGTGGAACTTCAACGACACGACCAGTGTGACGACCCTGTTGACGCCGTCGGCGACCCTCGCGGGCGCTCCGGCGACGATGTCCGTGTCCCCGGCGTCCGCGCCCAACTATTCAGCGGATATTCTCTCCTCCTCCGTCACGGACCAGGGGGTCTTTGGATGGAATCGGGTGTGGGGCGATCCGGTGGGAGCACATCTGAGGATCAATAATCCCCTGACCCCGTACACCCTCGGGCTGGGAATTCCGACCTCCGGATATCGAAACATCATCGTCAAGTATGAGACCCGCCGGTCGAGTTCCGGTGCGGGAACCCAGCAGGTGGAATACACGGTGGATGGCACCACTTATATCCCCTTCAGGACGGTCCTCGTGCAGGACGTGGGGGCCACCGGGGACGTGCCGGTCGTCGTCCTTGATTTCTCGGGCGTTTCCGCCGCGGAGAACAATCCCAACTTCGGCATCCGGATCGCCTTTGCCCAGGGATCCGGCGGAACGGGTGGCAACAACCGCTTCGACAACCTGACCGTCCGGGGCATCGCGTTGCCGCCCCCGCCGAACACCGACCCGGCGATCAGCGGGGTGGCGGATCGTACGGTGGATGAACTGGCCATGCTGAAGGTGAACCTCTCGGCGGTCGACACGGACATCCCGGCGCAATCGCTGACCTTCTCGAAGGTGGCGGGGCCCGCGGGGTTGACGGTCAGCGGCGCGGGGTTGGTGGAGTGGACGCCCGGTCTGGATGACGGACCGGGATCGTATCCGGTGACGGTGAGGGTGACGGACAGCGGAACACCGCCGAAAAGCGCGGAGACCAGCTTCACAGTCCATGTCGCGGAGTTGCTGCCGCTGCTGCACGCGTGGAATTTCACCGACACCACCAGCGTCACGACCCTCCTGACTCCCTCGGTGACCGTCTCCGCCGCGCCTGCGGTGATGTCCGTGACTCCGTCGTCTCCGGAACTGGCCCCCGACTTTGCGTCCGATATCACGTTCTCAACGGCCACGGATCAGGGCGTCTTCGGCGGCAACGCCGTGGCGGGGGACCCCGTGGGCGCACATCTTCGGGTGAACAACCCCACGGCACCGGTGCCGTACGTCGTTCAGGCCGGGGTTCCCACGTCCGGATTCCGCCACATTGTGGTGAAGTACGAGACCCGGCGCTCCACACAGGGAGCGGGAATCCAGCAGGTGTCCTACACGGTGGATGGCACCACTTATATCCCCTTCAGGACGGTCCTCGTGCAGGACGTGGGGGCCACCGGGGACGTGCCGGTCGTCATCC
>JAEUHD010000138.1 GCA_016793645.1 Verrucomicrobiales bacterium | reverse complement strand
CCTCGACTCAGGGGGTGAGACATGGAAGCGATGCCCCAGGATTGGTTGGCCGCGGCGCGGGCGGGAGATGCCGACGCCGCGGAACGACTGATCACCGTCTATCACGCCCGGGTGTTCGCATTTCTGCGCCGGCTCTGCGGGAATGAATCGGATGCCGAAGACCTGACGCAGCGGACGTTCGCCCGCGTTTGGACGTCGCTGGGAAGCTTCGCCGGAAGGTCCTCGGTGTCGTCGTGGATCCATGGGATCGCCCACCACGTGTACCTCGATTGGCGGCGCTCGGATCGCCGTCCGGAGCCACAGACTGACGACTGGTGGGCTTCCTGTCCGGCGTCCGGACCCGGGCCCGCGGAGATCGCCAGTTCGACGGATTTGGCGTCCGTAGCCTATGCAGCCGTGGATCGGTTGGACTCCGAGTCCCGAAGTGCCGTCCACCTGCACTATTACCAGGGACTCACCCTGCAGGAGACCGCGGAGGCGTTGGATGTCTCCGTGGGTACGGTGAAAAACCGACTTCGCTCCGCACTGGAGGAACTTCAATCCCGGCTGGGCCGCGAGTCCGTGGTTCCGCCGCTGTCTCAATCCCATCCCCGTCGCTCATGAATGCTGCTGAATTGGAATCCGTGCTTCGTTCCGCTCCGGTCCCACCGGTTCCCGCGGGATTGCGGGAACGCCTCGGTCGTGAGGCCCGTGCCGCGATGAGTTCCTCCTGGGAGAACGCCGCACCGGAGAAGGAGACCTTCCTGAAGCGGGCCTGGCCCCTGCTATGGATCGGCGGCGGATTGCTTGCCGCGGCGGCGACCTGGGTCGTGCAACAGGGAGCCATTGAGGACCTTCGCTCCCGGTTCGCGGCGGGGACGGGATCCTCTGAGGTTTCAGGTCCCGCTGCGAAGGATTCCGCCGCGGGAGCTCCGGAAGCGGCATCCGAGGGCTTTCAGGGCCGCCGGGAGGAGGTCGTGCAGTTGCGGACCGAACTCGCCCGCCTGCGGGCGGACGAGGTTCGAATCCGAAGCCTTGCCGCCGAGAATCGGGGCCTGGAGGCGCGACTGCTGGAGCGGTCGGGAGTGGCTCCGGAAGATCTGGCGGCCATGGACGCGGCCCGGGAGCGTGCGGCCTCCATCCGATGCGTCAATAATCTGAAGCAGATCGGACTCGCGCTCCGGGTTTGGGCCACGGATTACGCGGATCGGTTCCCCGGCGACTTCCTGAGCATGACGAACGAGCTGACGACGCCAATCGTTCTCGTGTGTCCCTCCGATCCGGGCGGGACGACCAATTCGGCTTGGGCCCTGTTCCGGGAGTCCCAGAGTTCCTATGAGTATTTGGCTCCAGGGATGTCGGTTCCGAACGGCAGCGACGAGGAGCGGAACCGGGTCGCGGCGCGCTGCCGGATCCATCAACACGTGCTCCTCTCTGATGGCAGTGTCCAAATGATGGACGGCACGGGTGCGAATCCCACCGGCCATCTCGTCTCCCGGAACGGGAAGCTCTACTTTGTTCCCTGACTTCATTCTCCCCCAAGGGCCTGAACTCCATGAATCGTTTTCGATGGTTTTCGCTGCTGGGTGGGCTGGTGCTGATCGCCGCCGCAGTGATGTTGGGCCGGCAGCGGTCCCAACTCACGGCATTGCGCGCGGAATGGGAGTCGCGGCGCACGGGTGAGACTTCGGAATCCGGTGCGGGCTCGAGCTCTCCCGGGAAGGGGCCATCGCCGGGTGTTGCCTGGACCGAGGAGGAGAATCGGGAACTGCTCAGCCTCCGACGCGATGTGGGACTCCTGCGGCGGCAGAAGGCGGATTGGGAGCGGGTGGAGCGGGAGCATTTGCGATGGCTTGCGGCCGTGAATGCCGGAACCAACGCATCGCCGGGTGGGGCGGAGTATCGCGCATACATCGGGGCAGGTCGTGCACGGTTCGTCGGGATGGGTTCGCCTGCGGAAACCCTGGAGTCCTTCCTGGCGGCGGTGCGATCCAGGGACACCAATGCCCTCTTCCAGCTCCTTGAGCCGCAATTCGCCACGGGATTGCGCCAGGGGATTGAGGTCCAGGGAGTCGAGGCGATGCTCCGCGAATTGGGGACGATTCCAGGATTTCAGATTCGGAGTCAGGTGGAGAAACCTGGAGGGACTGTGGACGTGATCGTGTCCTTTGACCCGCGGCCCGGTGGGTTGGAGGAGACGTTGGAATTCCGTCCGGTGAACGGCCAATGGAGAATGCCGGGGCTTTGATGGGGTTCGGGCAGACACGAGGGTTCATCCGGCGGTGAGTTCGTAGTCCAGCCTTCAGGCTGATCGGCCCGGGCCCACGGGGTGGGGTCCCGTGGATGGAGAAGGGGGACAGGCTAAAGCCTGCACTACGAGCGGTGAGTTCGTAGTCCAGCCTTCAGGCTGTTCGGCGCTGGTCCACGGGGTGGGTCCCGTGGATGGAGAAGGGGGGACAGGCTAAAGCCTGCACTACGAGCGGTGCGTTCGTAGTCCAGCCTTCAGGCTGATCGGCCCACGCCCGCAGTTTGGGTCTCCATGGATGGAGAAGGGGGACAGGCTAAAGCCTGCACTACGAGCGGAGGCTTCCTTCGTCTCTGGGGCGGGGATAGCTTCGGCGCCTTGCAACGGAGCACAACCATCGGACTCACCCGTCGGGTGATTGGGAAGGGTTTCGCCCGTTGACTTGCGGCATGTCCGACTTGGCCCTCCATCTCTTTCGCGAAGTGCGTCCGGAGTTTTTCCGGGTGCTCTCGGGCGGATTGGCGCGGCTATACGTGGACACCCTCGACGCGCTCGAAGGGGAGTCCGCACGACGCAGTCAGGGGTTCGACCGTGAGGAAGCACTGGGGCTGGTTGAACAGGTGCTGGAGGCGCACGCGGATCTTGCCGCCGCGGCCGGCGGAGAGGAGGACGCCGCGCTCGCACAGGCGCGCACGGTAAGGGACAAGGCACTGGCCGTTCTGGATACCTTGAAGCGCGCCGGATGGTTGACCGAGGAGGAGAACCGGTCGGACTACCGGCAGATCGTCTTCTTCGATGCCAGCGGGGCGGTGCTGTTGCAGGCGTTGCGGAAGATTGCACGTCCGGACGGCGCCGTGTTCTCGGACAAACTGCTCCACGTCTGCACGACCCTGTCCAATCGCGAGGCGATGGCGGAGCAGCCGTGGGCGCAGATCGAGAGCTGCCTGGCGGCCTTGGAAGCCGGGTTGGGCGAACTGCGCGGCATGCAGAAATCCATTGAGCGCCACACGCGACGCCAGCTCGCGGCGACCACACTGAAGGAGAATTTCTCGGTGTTGTTCGACCAGTTTGCGGAACGGATCGGCCGCAATTGCTACGCCCAACTGGTGCACGCGCGGTTGCCGGCGCGACTCGCGGAGGCGCGGCGGGCGCTGGAGGAACTGGGGCAGGCGGGTCCGCTCACCGCCATGCAGACCGAGGTCATGCGCCGGGAGACGACCCTGTCCCCGGAGGCGGCCATGGCTCGGGTGCGGTTGCGTCTCGACGACCTGTCGCAACTGCTGGAGCAGGTCGAGCCCCTGGCCGATGCCATCGACCGGCGGACGGCGGAGTTCACCCGGCGGTCCCATGCCCGGTCGCGGTATCTTCAGGAGACCACCAGTGAGAATCGCGGGACGGTCCAGGGATTCTTTGAGGCGCTCAACCGGCACTTCGCCGGGCGGCGCCTGGCGGAACTGGAGGACCTGGCGGCGGTGATTCCGTCGCTGCGCCTCGTGGACATCCGGCTCGCCGGTGGACTGGAATCCCTGTTCACCCCGCGGCTGCGACGGTCCGCCGGAGAGTTGGAGGCGTTGGATGATCCCGATGCCACCCGTCAGGACCGTGCCCTGGCGCAGCTCGAGGGGACCATGCGGGATTCCCTCACGGTGGGCCGGGCAAACCAGTTTGTGGCCCGCCTGCCCGCCGGACCGGGCGAAGGCGTGAGTTCCGAGGAGGTTCTCCGGGACCACATCCACAATGACGAGGACATGGCCAGCCTCATTGCCTGCCTGTTGCATGCGCGATCCGCGGACGCCCGGTTCCGGGTGGTGGTGCCCCGGGCGGACTCGGATTCCGAGGCCCCCGTTTTTGACTCCAAGCTTGGCTACCGCGTCGAGCGCTTTTCCCTGGTGAAACCTTCATGACCGACTCCCCGACTCCGGCGGTGGGACTGCTGTCCCGACTTTCTGAAAATGATCGCCAACGCCTGGGCGAGGCGATGCGGCGCCTGCTGTCGCAGGGGTCCCTGCTGGGACTCGAGCCGGCCCAGGCCGACCTGTACCACTGGAGTCACCAGAACCGCGAATGGCTGGAGGATCTGTGCGGGCTGCTCGACCTCAAGCTGCATTGGGATCCTCAGGACCGCGTGGTGCAGGCCATCCCGCAGTCGCCGTCCTTCCTGCTGCGGGTGAACCTGCGCACGACGCTCGTGCTGCTGACCCTTTGGTATGAGTTCGACACGGCGGTGCGTGACCGCGGCGAGACGCCCCCGGTGCGCCTGACCGTCCAGCAGTTGAACGATGCGTTGACGGCGAAGTTTGAACCCCTGCGCCGGCATCTGCCCGGTCCCGCCCAGTTGCGGGAGATCCTGGCGCTCGCCCAGCGCAAGAATCTACTGCGGTACGCGCCGGAGTCCGCGTTTGAGCAGACGCGGATCGAGATCCTGCCGACCCTCAAGCGCATCATTCCCTTCCAGGACATCGCGGAATGGAACCGCCACGCGGACCGCTACCTGGCGGGTGTTGAGACCGGGGAGGCGGCCGATGGCGAAGAGGCTGCGGCGGAGTCCGCCCAACCCGAGGAGCGAATCCGCTGACGCCATGACCCGCACCATTCGACTCTCCCGCATCCACGCGCTGAACTGGTACGGATACCAGGATTCCCTGTCCGTGGAGGGCAACCTGCTGCTGGCCGGCGTCACGGGATCGGGCAAGTCCATCCTGATGGACCTGATCCAGTTCGTCCTCGTCGGTGACCAGCGCGCGGTGCGCTTCAACCAATCCGCCACCGGCGATCGATCCGACCGCACCCTGAAAGGCTACTGCCTGGGGGACACCAAGCAGGAGGAGGGCGGAGTCACCCAGTACATGCGGCAGAGTGCGGTGACCTACGTGGCGCTGGAGTTCACGTGGCCGGGCGGGCGCAAGCCGCGCGTGGAGACGTGGGGCATTCGCGTGGAGTTCGCCAGCGCCGCGGAGACGCAGGGCCGGGTCACGCCGTTTCTCATCCCGTGCCGGCTTGAGCGGGCCGACTTCGTGGATCTGACCCGCGTGCCGCTCGACTATCCCGCGTTCAAGTCGCTCGCGGAGGCGCGCGGTGGGCGTCTCTACACCGAGGGACTCGATGCGTATCTGCGCGACATGGCGCAGCCGACACACCTCAACTTCGACCGGGGCATCCTGCGGGCGTTGTTGCCGTCGGCGATGTCCTTCACGTTTCTCCGGAGCTTCAACGAGTTTGCGCGCCAGTTCATCCTGCCGTCGGACCGTCTGGACGTCCGCGACGTCACGGCCAGCTACCGTTCGTTCCTGGCGTATGAGCGGGATCTGACGGATCTCAACGACCAGTTCACGCGACTGGAAGCCATCCGGACCGTGGCGTTGCGTCTGACGGAACAGCGACGCGATGCCCTGCTGGCGAATTTCCTGGAGGCATCCCTGCGCCACGAGCACGCGGTGGAGGTCGTGGCGACGGAGGAACGCCGCCTGGCGGTCCTGCGCGAGGCGTATGCCGCCGAGGAGCGGCGTCTTCGGGAGTTGGGGGAGGAACTGCCGGCGTTGCAGTCCCGAATGGAGGGGCTCCGATCCGTGCTTCATGAAAGTCCCGAAGGACGCCTCTATGCGGAACTGCGGTCGCAGAACACCCGGCTGTCGCGACAGATCGCGGATCTGAAGGGTATCGGCTCGTCCCTGAACGAAGCCCTGGCGCTGCGCGTGCGCACGGCGCGCCGGTGGTTGTCGGCATTGCGGGCACTGCCCCTCGATCTGGATTCCGCGCCGGCGGCGGCGCTCGAACGCGCGGTGTCCGGGGTTGAGTCCGCAGGAGTCGCCGGCGCCGACACGTCACTGGCGGCGCTCGCGGCGGCCGCGCAAGCCGCCGCGACGGAAGCCAGTCGCGCCGCGCGACCGACGCTGGAACGCTTGGCGCAGATCCGAAATGAGCTGGGACAGCTCCGGGACCAGATTGCGGCGCTGCGCCTCGGGAAGCTGCCGTTCCCGACACGGCTACTGGACACTCTCAACGCGCGCCTGCCCGAGGTGGGAGCGGGAGTTCCCGCCCAGCCGTTGTGCAAACTGTGCGAGGTGACGGACGAGCGGTGGCGTCCGGCGGTGGAGATTGCCTTCACCCGGAAGTTTGCCGTCGTGGTTCCCGAATCCCTCTACGACCTGGCGGAGCGGATCTACCACGAGATGAAGCCCTCCGACCTCGGAGCGGAGGCGGGGCGCGAGTCGCTGATCCATCCCGGCCGGGCGTTGAAGCTTCGTCGCGAGGTTCATCCCGAGTCGCTGGCGGCGAAAATCCGGTGCCGGCATCCGGTGGCCGAGGCCCTGGTCTCGCGGATGTTTGGCGACGTCCGCTGCGTCGAGTCGCGGGAACAACTTCGTGAACATGACGACGCCATTCTGCCCGACGGCTTTCGGTCCCGCGGTGCCTTCGTGGAGCGGTCGCGCTTCTACGATGGCAATCCCTTTGTCGGTGAGGACGGCCTCCGCCAGCAGCTCGCCTGGAAGGAGAAGCGACTGGGGGAACTGGAGGCGGAGGAGCGGCGGCTGCGTCCGGTGTCGGACGCCGTCCAGTCCCTCAACGACGACTGGCGTGCGCAGTTTGAGGTGCCGTCGAGCCTCTACCAGGATCTCGCCCGCGCCCGGGCGTTGCCAGGATTGCAGGCGGATCTGGACTCCAATCTGGCCCGGTTGCGAACCATCGACGATTCCCGGTTCGCCGAGGCGGCCCGGGACCTCTCCGCGCTGGAGGAGTCCGGGCGTCGCCTTCAGGAGGAGCGGGATGCGCTGCTTCGGAGCGAGAAGCGGGTGGCGCTGCGGAACCTGGAGGACGCGCTCCAGCAGTTGAAAGGGCGTGAGGAGTCGGCGCGGGCGCGATTCGAGGCGGTGCGCAACGAGGCCGACGTCTCGCCGCATGTGAAGCGGTTGGAGGAATTGAAGTCCGGGATGCTGGCCGAGTTCCCGTCGCGTGAGGTGGCTGCGGATCGCTTCCGGGACCGCTTCCACACCTGCGACCGGGATGCCGCCGCCGCGTGGGAGGCGTTGAAGGCCCTGCGTCGCGAACTGGCCGTCGCGCATCCGAAGTTCGAGGACCTGCCGGTGGATGCCGAGTCCAATGAGGGACACGACCGGCAGTGGGCGAAGCTTCGGGAAAGCGACATTCCCGAATACCAGACGAAGGCGGCGCGCGAGCGAAAGCACTGGGAGGGACTGTTCCGCTCCCAGGTGCTCGACAAGCTCCATGGCGCGTTGCAGGCGGTGAAGGATCTGCTGCTGATCCTCAACCAGGAGCTGCGGAAGCGTCCGATCGGACAGAACACCTACCAGATCCGGCACTGGCAGAATCCGGACTACCAGCTCTACCACGAACTCCTCGAGGCCGGGGCGCTCGCCCGGACCGACGAATTGTTCTTCGCCTCGGCGGAGCCGCGGTTTCGGGATGCCATTGCGCATTTCCTGCGCGTGCTCACGGAACAGCCTGACAGCGTCGAGTCGGCGCGGCTGCTCGATTACCGGCACTATTTCGAGTATGACATGGAGGTGCTGGAGCCGGACGGCCGCAAGACCAGTGTGGACCGGCACTCGGGCAAGTTCAGCGGCGGCGAGAACCAGTCCCCGTACTTCATCGCGATCCTGGCCAGTTACCTCCGGGCCTACCGGCGCTACCGGTCGCGATCCGCGGAGCCGTCGCTGGGACTCGTGCCCATCGACGAGGCGTTTTCGAAGCTCAGCGGGGAACGCATCAAGGACTGCATCACCGCCCTTAAGGCCTTCGATCTCCAGGGCGTATTCTCGATGAGCACGGGCAACATTCCCTATGCCTTCGAGCACTGTGACTGGCTCATCGTGGTATCCAAGGAGGAGCGTCCGCAGGGACGGCGGACGATCACCCGGAATGTCGCCGTCAGTCTGGCCCGGGAGTCCGAGGACGCGCGTCGCATGATGGGGGAGTGACGCATGAAACCCGTGTCGCCGGTCCTGTCCGAATTGGCCCGCCGCTATCGTGCGCGGCATGCGGGGCGGACCGGACGCGGCCGTCGGGCGGTAATCGAGGATTTGGAGGGGTTGCTGCGGGCGGCCGGGTGTTCGGAGGGCGATGCCCGGGCGGCGGCGGAGGGGGCGCTGTGCGAGGCGGAAAGGGCGGGGGTTCTGGAGCGCGTTCCCCATCATCCGCGGGATCCGGAGCACATTGCAGGCATCCGGGTGCGCCCGGAAGACGAGGAGGCGTTCTTTCGACACATCGGGGAGGCCGCCCCATCGGAAACCCGGACGGCATTGGCGACCCAGTTCGCCGAAGCCATGGAGATCCCGGTTCCGGAGCCGTGGCGGTCCGGATGGCGGTCGTGGCTGGATGCCTTGCGCCATGCAGCCTTGGAAGGCGGGTCGGTGGAACCCCTCGAGCGCGAGGCGGGACCGGGGAACGCGGAACTGTTGGCGCTCCTGCCGCGGGTGCTGGCGTGGCGCGGGGAATCGTTGATCCGGTTTGTCAGTTGTGTGCTGTGTGGGGACTCCAAGCGTCTGGAAGTCTTGTCGGGCCGGCTGGGACGGGCGCTGGGGTCCATTACCGGGGGCGCGGTCACGTCCCTGGAGGACGTGGGGATCGTCCGGAATCCACGGTCCGTCCTGGTGCATGGCCCGTTGCGGCTCCGGTTGGACGAGGCCTGGCTGGACCTGGGTTTTCTGCAGGGGGCAGTTCGGGTATCCGAGGCGGATATCATCCGGGCGACGGCTGTGGAAACCTCCGCCCGCCGGTGTCTGACGGTGGAGAACGAAACCAGCTTCCAGGAACTCGCCCAACTCCGGTCGGGGGAACTGCTGATTCAGACCAGTTTTCCGGGGTCCGGAACCCTGGCACTCCTGCGAAAACTGCCCGAGACCCTGGAGTTTCATCACTTTGGGGACAGTGATGAGGCGGGGTTTCAGATTCTGGAGGATCTCCGAGGTCGGTCGGGTCGGGATTTTCGTCCCCTACACATGGTCCGGGGGCGAATTCCGGCGGAGCAGGAGGCCTTGGGACGCCCCCGGATGCCCACTTGGCCATTTTACGACCCGGTCGTGGGGCGGGAGGGGGCCGACACCCTTCCGCGGTCCTGAGGGGACCTTGTCGAGGGCGCACGAATTCTTGCGCCTCGGAGGATTTTGAGCTCAGTATCCCGGCGTGCACCCCGTGAATCGTTACATGACCGCCATGGTCTTGTTGCTATTGGGGGGATTTGCAAAGGCGGACGAGCCGGCGTGGAAGCTGGTTTGGTCGGACGAGTTCTCGACGGGGACGCGTCCGGACACCAAGAAATGGGTCTACGATGTGGGCGGAAACGGCTGGGGCAACGTGGAGCTCCAGACCTACACCACCCGTTCCGAGAACGCCCGCATCGAGGATGGCCATCTGGTGATCGAGGCCCGGAATGAGCCCTGGACCGGGGCCGATGGAATCCAGCGCGACTATACGTCGGCCCGTCTGAAGACGGCCGGCAAGGCCTCGTGGACCTACGGCCGGATTGAGGCGCGGATCAAGGTTCCGAAGGGGCAGGGGCTTTGGCCCGCGTTCTGGGCGTTGGGGTCCAACTTCAATTCGGTCGGCTGGCCGACCTGCGGCGAGTTGGACATCATGGAGAACATCGGCCGGGAGCCCTCCATCGTCCACGGCGTGATGCACGGTCCCGGGTATTCCGGGGATATTGGGAAGCAGATTGACCGGACCTATACGCTGTCCGGTGGCAAATCCTTTGGGGACGATTTCCACGTCTTCATCATCGAGTGGGAGCAGGATCGCATCCAGTGGTTCGTGGACGGCATCCGGTTCTCCACCGTCACCCCCAGCACGCTCCCGGCCGGGAAGCAGTGGGTGTTCAACAAGGCGTTCTTCGTGATACTGAATGTGGCCGTGGGTGGTCGCTGGCCCGGTGCTCCCAACACCTCGACCAAGTTTCCGCAGCGCATGCTGGTGGACTACGTCCGGGTGTATCAACGGACCACCGCTCCGGCGCCGCGTGTCCGCCTCGAAGTGTTTCCGGACCGGGTTGAGGCACGCTGGCCTCTCGCCTATCCCCAGGCCTTGTTGGATCGATCGAGCGATCCGGATTCGCCGTGGGTGCTCTTGAAGACCGATGGTCGGCGCAATGACGAGGAGTTCATTGCGGTGGTGACCCCGGGCTTGTATCGCCTCCGCTGGACACCCTGAAGCCCTCAGAGCAATCCGCGTTCTTCGAGGTCGGATTCGTCCAGGCCGAGATAGTGCCCGAACTCGTGGATGTAGGTGATGTGGACCTCCTCCCGGAATACGTCCTCGTCCTCCTCGGCGAAGTCCCAAAGGTTCTCCAGAAAGAGCAGGATCTGGCGCGGAATGGGGCTGGCTTCGGACGCCGCGACCCCCACGGGGTCGCCCATGAACATCCCCAGAAGATCCGGATCCCAGCCGTCCTCGATCAGGGCCTCCCCGGGGGAGGACTCGTACGACACCGGCAGCGCCTCCGCGTGCTCCCGCAGATCCGCGGGCAGCGCCTCCCGGGTCTGTCGAACCTCGTCCTCCGCCCAGTGCAGGAGTTGGTTCCAGAGATCGGACATCCGGGGGTGTTCCGGGGTTTCCTCTTCGCAGGGATCCGGTGAGGCGGCGGGCTAGCGGGAGAACTCCACGCGGGTGGAGGCATCCGGGGATTGGAGGACAAGTCCGTTCGCGGTGACCTCGGCCCGTGTGGTGGATTCCAGTGCCTTGAGGAACTGGTCCTCCAGCTTCATGCGCTCCGGAGGGCCGGCCATGCGGGTCGAACCAAACGGGGTCCAGTGGATGGCTCCGGCCGGTCCGAGGGTGTACCCGCCAAAGTACCGATTGACGGCCGAACGCCCGGCGACCTTGCCGGCGCCGGTGAACCGGAGCGTGATCCCGGCGTCGGGTGGCAGGGAAACCGGCGCTCCCTGGACGGTGAGGCTTCTG
>JAEUHD010000134.1 GCA_016793645.1 Verrucomicrobiales bacterium | reverse complement strand
GACGCCCTTCGGTCCGAACCAATGCTCGAACTGGCTGAGGTCGGTCCAGGCGCGCCAGACGCGGGCCAGCGGGGCGTTGAAGGTCCGCTGGACGGTGAACGGGGCTATGACGGAATTCATGCGGGGCGTGAGGTCAGGAATTGATGAAAGGGCGAATGGCCGTGGCGGTAGCGGTGGCGATGGGCATGAGGTCGGAGTTCCGGTGAACGCAATCAGGGACAAGACGAACGGGAAACCCGAAAAAGGACACCGGGCAAAAGATTTCGGCGAACCGCCCCGTTCGTAGTCCAGCCTTCAGGCTGCTCTGGCCAACAACAGCGGGTCACCCCCGGAACAACGGAACCCCGATCCACCGGATCCAGGCGTGGGGCGTCCGCCGTCGCTCGTAGTCCAGCCTTCAGGCTGTTCCCCAAAATTCCCCCAGACCTCGCCCCCGAAGGCTTCATCCATTGCTCCGAACGACCCGGCACAAATAGTCTTCTGGATCCGCCAACGCGGATTGGGCGACCAGCGTGGCCCTGGCAGCCATTCTGCGGCATGGCGCCGTCCGACCATGGGCACGATGACGGTTCCATTGACCGGGGAGGATTTCGATTTCCTTCGCGCCTACTCAAAGAGACGGGGGATTTCGGCGGAGGCCCTCCTCGGACGGCAGGCGCGCAACGTGCGCCAACACCTGCAGCGGCTGTTGCACCCCGAGGTGATTCGGGCCACCGGCATCCTCTCGCCGGAGGTTTCCGGTGAGGAAGCACATCGCGGTCCTCTCGGGCAGAAACACGCGTGAAGGTCACGTTGGACATCAACGTGTTTCTGGATGTCTGCGGTAGTCCCCTACCGCTTTCCTTCCCGTCGCTATACTTACGGGAAAACATCAAGCCCTGATCCCAAAACTTGGTTCGTTTCAGGAAGCTGAACCGGTCACTCCGTTTCCGGTGACATGTGGCCCCAGCGGTGACATTGGGAAAGGGGCCGATGGGGTCAGATCTATATTATTGACAATCCTGCCGCGGTTGCGCAGTTGTCGGCATGGCGAGATCGCTGAGGGTGAACGTTGCGGGAGGATGGTACCATGTGGTGAGCCGCGGAAACGGCGGGGAGAGAATCTACGGGAACGACACCGACCGGAGGCGATTTCTGGGGTTGGTTTCGGAGCTTCCGGGGCGGTTCTCGGTCGAGATTCACGCCTTTGTCCTGATGGACAACCACTACCACCTGTTGCTTCGGTGCCGGGAGGCCAACCTGAGTGATGCGATCCGGTGGCTGCAGGTGAGCTACGCCGGCCGGTTCAATTGGGCGCACCGGCGTCGGGGGCACCTGTTTCAGGGACGGTTCAAGTCGGTATTGCTGCTGGAGGAGCGGGCCTTGGGCGAGGTCGGGCGATACATTCACCTGAATCCCGTGCGTGTGGGAGGGCTCGGACTTTCGAAGCAGGATCAACGGCGGTCCCGGGTTTTGGGATGCGAGGATCCCGGTGAGGAATTGGTGACGCGGCGTGTGTCGTTGTTGCGGGAGTACCCGTGGAGTTCGTGGCGGATGTACGTCGGATCGGAGCCTTCGTCGGCGTGGCTCTGCCGGGAACGATTGCAGGGGGGCTGCGGCGGAAGGTCGTTGCGGGAGCAACGAAGAGCGCTCCGGGAGTATACCGAGGCACCGATCCGGCAGGGTCATCTGGAGAGCCCGTGGGAACGGTTGGTGGGCGGGTTGATCCTGGGTGAGGTGGTGGAGGCCCAGCGTGTGTTGAAACAGGTGCGAAGCAATCTGCGGGAGCAGACACCGGCACGCCGGGTGGTCCGCAGTGCGCGTCCGGAATGGAAGACGATGATTCAAGCCCTTGAGGAGGTCACGGGGAGACGCTGGAAGGAGATGGCGGCGAATTACGGGGATCCCGGACGGGACGCGCTGCTGGCGGTGGCCACCCGGCATCTGGGATGGCGCCTCTCGGAAGTGGTGCGGGAGATTCCCGGGCTGTCCTACAACGCCGCGGCCCAGGGCGTTCGAAGACTCTGGGCGCGCGCCGCGAGGGAGAAGGAGACGACGGCCATGATCTCGGCGCTCCAGAAAAGATTGTCAAAGATATAGATCTGACCCCACTGGCTTCCCTGGCGGTGGCCACGCGGCATTTGGGATGGCGCCTATCGGAAGTGGTGCGGGAGGTTCCCGGGTTGTCCTACAACGCCGCGGCGCAGGGCGTTCGAAGGTTCTGGGCGCGAGCCGCCAGGGAAAAGGAGACGATGGGAACGATTTCAGCGCTCCTGAAGAGATTGTCAAAAATATAGATCTGACCCCATTGGTTCAATAGCTAACCTAGGCTTGAACGCCTGGGACCATGGTTATAAGACTCGGGTATGCGTGAAAGCGAAAATCTGGACGGTAATAAGGTGGGTGCGCCCGCTTGGCTCATTTGGCTGCTCCCCGGCGGCATGGTCCTCATGGGTTTTGCTGGGATAGTCCTTGGCTCCGTGGCCTTCCCGCGGGAGAAATTGGTGGAGAAACCCGTGGAGGTCGTCGTTGAAAAGGTCGTGGAGAAGCCCGTCGACCGCGTGATGGAGAAGGTCGTCGACCGTAAGGTCGAAGTCCCTGCGAAACTGACCGAATACCAGATGATGGCGATCGCATTTGCAGAGCGCGCCCTGGACTCGAAGCCGGAATTCACCCGCAAGCTGGGCCTGCAGAAGCTTTCCGAGCGCGTCGCCGTCATCAGCGAAATCTCGGGCGAGGGTTCGCGCCACGTCTCCCCAGAGCTTCTCCAGGCCCGAGTCGAACGTATGTTCCGAACCGCCGGCTTCAAGGTGGTCGAGAGCACTTCGACCGAATACCCTTATTCGATTGTCTCCATCGGCGGCGTCTTCCTCGAATCGCGCAATTACAACTCGCAGGAGGTGATCTCCATATCGGGGTCATACTATATCAAGATTTTACAGCCTATGGTGTTCTTCTCCAGTTGGGACAAAACTCCGCTCGCTGAATTCAAATTCATGCGCGGGTTGACACCCCTGTACGAAGACGGTGGCACCCTCAACTACGGGCGAAACAACTTCGACAAGGTGGCGGACGTCTATGGCACCCTTGCCGAAGTAGCCGCCTCGGCCTTGCGCAAGGCCCAGGATAACTGAAGGAACGTCCCGCTGGCCGGGTCAGCGGTCACGGCGGCCAGCGCGGTCTGCCGCCAGGTAAACGGGGCCAACGGGGTCAGATCTATATTATTGACAATCCTGCTGCGATTGCGCAGTTGTTGGCATGGCGAGGCCGCTGAGGGTGAACGTTGCGGGAGGTTGGTACCATGTGGTGAGCCGCGGAAACGGCGGGGAGAGAATCTACGGGAACGACACCGACCGGAGGCGGTTTCTGGGGTTGGTCTCGGAGCTTCCGGGGCGGTTCTCGGTCGAGATTCACGCCTTTGTCCTGATGGACAACCACTACCACCTGTTGCTTCGGTGCCGGGAAGCCAACCTGAGCGATGCGATCCGGTGGCTGCAGGTGAGTTACGCCGGCCGGTTCAATTGGGCGCACCGGCGTCGGGGGCACCTGTTTCAGGGACGGTTCAAGTCGGTATTGCTGCTGGAGGAGCCGGCCTTGGACGAGGTCGGGCGATACATTCACCTGAATCCCGTGCGTGTGGGAGGGCTCGGACTTTCCAAGCAGGATCAACGGCGGTCCCGGGTTTTGGGATGCGAGGATCCCGGTGAGGAACTGGTGACGCGGCGTGTGTCGTTGTTGCGGGAATACCCGTGGAGTTCGTGGCGGATGTACGTCGGATTGGAGCCTTCATCGGCGTGGCTGTGCCGTGAACGATTGCAGGGGGGATGCGGCGGAAGGTCGATCCGGGAACAACGAAGAGCGCTCCGGGAGTATACCGAGGCGCCAATCCGGCAGGGACATCTGGAGAGCCCGTGGGAACGGTTGGTGGGCGGGTTGATCCTTGGTGAGGTCGTGGAGGCCCAGCGTGTGTTGAAACAGGTGCGAAGCAATCTGCGGGAGCAGACACCGGCGCGCCGGGTGGTCCGCACCGCGCGTCCGGAATGGAAGGCGATGACTCAAGCCCTTGAGGAAGTCACGGGGAGACGCTGGAAGGACATGACGGCGAACTACGGGGATCCCGGACGGGACGCGCTGCTGGCGGTGGCCACGCGGCATCTGGGATGGCGCCTCTCGGAAGTGGTGCGGGAGGTTCCCGGGTTGTCCTACAACGCCGCGGCGCAGGGCGTTCGAAGGTTCTGGGCGCGCGCTGCCAGGGAAAAGGAGACGATGGGAACGATTTCAGCGCTCCTGAAAAGATTGTCAAAGATATAGATCTGACCCCATTGGCTCACTACAATCTGTTCAACCGCACTTCCGAGTTTTTGAACGGGCTGCTAGGTAAAGGCCGCGGCCCGGCTGTAGAACGGATGGATAGGAGCTTTTGCGGGGAGGGCGGCCATAGAAATGAACATTCCTTGGAGCCGAACCGTGCCCTTGCAAAAGGCCGAATATTCCTGACGATTACACGCGCTTCCTGCTCAGCCTGAACTCCAAGGCTTTCAAAGGGCTGCCAAGGCAAAAATCCATGAAAAACTTCGATAGCCGCACCTACAGCATCAACGACTTTCTTGAGTGGGAGGACAAGAAGCAGTTGGAATTGTCCCCAAAGTTCCAGCGGCGTTCTGTTTGGACAGACACTGCTCGCTCCTACTTGATGGATACCATTGTTAGAGGGAAGCCTATCCCAAAAATCTTTATCCGGCAAAAAATCAACCCCCAAACCAGAGTTTCGATTCGAGAGGTAGTGGATGGACAACAACGATTGCGAACAATTTTGTCCTATCTGCACGACGGTTTTCAAATCAGCAGACGACACAACGCTCAGTACGGTGGGTTGTTTTTCAGCCAGCTTAACCAGGTGGACGCCGAGATTCAGACAAACATACTTAACTACGAATTATCTGTGGATCTCTTGGTTAACATGCCAGACCCAGAAGTATTGGATGTGTTCGGGCGTCTTAACTCGTATGCAGTTGTTCTTAACGAGCAAGAGAAGATAAACGCTCAGCACTTTGGCCCGTTCAAGACGCTGGCCGACTCTATTGCGCATTCACTTAATGATTTCTGGCTTGGAAATGGCATCCTGACAGAACAGCAAATCTTGAGAATGGGTGATGTGACGTTGGTAGCGGATTTGTTGATAGCCATGACCGCAGGAATTAGGAGCAAGAAACAAATCGCTAGTTTCTATTCCACATTTGAGAAGGAGTTTCCGCACAATTCGGAGCAGCTTGAGTTGAGTTTTCGTCAGACGATTGAGACGATTCGGGAGATTTTTGGTGATAGATTGCGCAATTCAGAGTTTCATCGCATCCACTTGTTCTATACGCTGTTTACTGCCGTCTACCATGCTACGTTTGGTATACCCAATTTGCCCCCAACTAACTCTAGAATCGTCCCGGAGAATTTCGCGAAGGTCGCAATTGCGTTGGAGAAAGTGGACGACGTGTACGCCACGGGAGACATCAAGAATCTTTCCGAAAAGGAGATTGAGTTCCTTCAAGATAGCAGGCGAGCAACCACCGACAGCGCAGTTCGTGTGCGCCGCACAGAATTCGTTCTTTCTTTGATCTCGTGATCCGAAAGGAGCTGAATGTCCGTTGTTGCAGCATTCACGGAGTTCCGGGCTGAAGTGGCGATTCTTCAGGGGTTTGTCGCGAGAGCGTTCACGCAGGATTCTGGGGGTGCGTATCTGCTAAGTTCCCAGGAGCGTTCGTTCGTGGTGGATTCTGCATTCTTGAGAATTTTTATCGCGTGGGAGGGTTTTCTTGAGAAGGCGTTTATCTCGTATTTGCTTGGGAATCCCAGTTCCTCAGGAAAGGGGGCAGTACGGTATGTTGCGCCGACTTCGGTTCAGCATGCGCGCGATATTCTAATTGGTGCTCAAAAGTATGTTGATGGGGCGAATCCCGAAATCGTTCGCAAACTGGCTAGACTATATCTCGCAAATGGCGAGCCAATCGAGCCGGTGATTAGCTCGTTGCAAGCAGACCTCTTCGATCTTAAGACTGTGAGAAATGCGGCGGCGCATCTAACTTCGACAACAGGAAAGCTACTCGATAGTTTGGCAAGCCGAAGGCTTGGCCGTGTCTGCACAAATATTTCGGTCAGTGACTTCATCCTTTCGCGTGACCCTACCGCGGGGGCGGGTGGGTCGGTTCTTGATAGCTATATCAAGATCATGGATGCCGGCGCTTATAACATTGCAAATTGGGCATAAACACCTCAACGGGCGTGGCTTCAGCCCGGAGGCATTCTGGGGGTGGGTTTCTTGAGGGGGTGTTCGTTGGGGCGGCCGTGGAGGAGGACGGCGGTCCATTCGGCGAGGCGGCGGCCGAGGATGCGGCAGGCTTCCTGGGTTTCCTCTTCGCGGGGTTCCTTCGCGGCGACGGCGCCGTAGTGGAGGGTCATCTTCTTGCCGGAGTAGTCGGTGACGCCGAAGACGAGGAAGCCAAAGTTCATCAGGACGGTGAGGATGGATTGACACGCGAGCTCCATGCCCCCGCCCCACCCGCCCGCGCTGCTGAAGGCACAGGCAATCTTGCCGTCCACCGCCATCCAGTGCTCCCGCATGGTTTCGTCCCAGAATCGCTTCATGCGCCAGGAGAGGATCCCCATGTTGGTCGGACTGCCCACGGCGAGGCCGTCGCACCAGAGGACGTCTTCCGCCGTGGCGTCCGTGACGGAGCGGATGCGGACTTCGGTGTCAGAAATGGATCGCGCGCCCTCGGCGACGAGTTCGGCCATGCGGGCGACGTTGCCGGATTTTGAATCGAAGAGGATGAGGATTTTGTTCATGGGGCTGGGGAGAGGAGGGGAGGGAATGGAGTCTCGTGAGCTCGTCTGCTACGGGGCGGGAGGGGCTTCGTTGCGGGCGGCGTGGACTTCGGGGTGGGGGAGGAGGGGGACGGGATCGGAGTGGTCGAGGTGTTCGGAACAGATCCCGAAAAACTCGGCGCGGGTGGTGGCGCGGCGGATGCGGTGGAGGAATGCGGTGGCGGTGGCGGCGTCGGAGCCGATGCCCTGGCCGATGAAGTTGAGGTAGCGCTTCATCTGTTCGACCTGGAGGCGTTCGCGGGATTCGGGTGGTTCGGTGGCTTCCCAGAGGGACCGGATGTAGTCGAGCACGTCGCGTCCGGTCGGCACGGGGCCGCGGTCGCCGTGGCCGCGGCCGTGGGCGCGGATCTGTTCGAAGAGCCACGGGTTGCGGATGCAGCCGCGTCCGATCATTACGCCCCGTGCCCCGGTGGATTCGAGGACGGCGGCGGCGCGGGCCGCGGAGTCCACATTGCCATTGGCCAGCACCGGGAAGGGGAGCGCGCGCGCGGCGTTCCGGATGAAGTCGTAGTGGACCTCGCTCCGGTACATCTCGGCGACCGTGCGTCCGTGAACGGTCAGGAGGTCGAGGGAATGCCGGGCAAAGATGGGCAGCAGTTCGTCGAAGACGCGCGGACTGTCGAAGCCGAGGCGGGTCTTCACCGTGAACTTCACGCCGTGATCGCCAATGGCGTCCCGCAGTGCGCCCAGGATGGCGTCCACACGCGCGGGTTCGCGCAGGAGACCGCCGCCGGCGCACTTCCGGTACACGACGGGCGCGGGACAGCCGAGGTTCAGGTCGATGGCTGCAACCGGATGGTGCTGGAGTTCGCGGGCGGCGCGGACCAGGGCCGGAATGTCATTGCCGATCAACTGCGCGATGCAGGGGCGCCCGGTGGGATTCTCGGTGATGCTGCGGAGGATCCATTTCTCCGGACGCCACGTCGCGGTGACCCGGAAGTATTCCGTCCAATAGACATCCGGACCTCCATAACGGGAGAGCAGCCGCCAGAAGGGCAGGTCGGTGACGTCCTGCATCGGCGCGAGGGCGAGCAGCGGTTCCGGACGCGCCAGGAGGGCGTCCAGTTGCCGGGGTCCGGTGTTCGCGGTCGGGAGAGTCACGGGTCGGTGCGGGGCGGACGGGGATCCGCCGTCCTTAGAACGGGGCGTCGTCGGGGTCGGCGTCCACGGAAGGCCCGGGATCCGGATCCGGGTCCATGTCGTCGAACGGCGCGGAATGCCAGGAATGCGTCGGACGCAGGTTCCATTCATCGACGAGGTCCTTGGGGATCTCGCCGAGGAACCGCGACCGTTGTTGGATCGTGGTGCCTCCCTGCAGGGTCCGGATCAGCGGATACGTGAGGTAGAGTTCGTCGCGCGCCCGGGTGGTGGCGACGTAGAAGAGGCGACGCTCCTCCTCCAGGGCGTCCGGGGCATCCAGGGATCGGGATCCGGGAAACAACCCGTCGCAGAGCATGATCACGAACACCGCCTCGAACTCGAGTCCCTTGGCCTGGTGCACGGTGGAGAGCCGGAGCCGTTCCTCGTCGTCCCGACGCGACCGGTTCGCGCCGTCCTCCGCCTCAAGGTTGGTCTGCAGGGCGAGCTGCGACAGGAAGTCCGCACAGCTTCGGAATTGCGCGGCGTAATTGGCGAGCTGCTCCAGGTCCTCCAGCCGGCTGCGGGCGTTTTCGTAGGTGGCCTTGAGGTAGTCGGCGTAGTCGGCCTCGACCACCAGGCGGATCAGCGCGGACGGCGAGTGACGGATGGATTCCGCCTCGCATTGGGAAATGGTGGCGGTGAACTGGGCCCAGGCCGTGGCGGTTTTTTTGGGCACCGCGCTGGCGACGGCGCTGAGCGCGGGGGCGACGGGGATGGGCGGGGGATCGGCGATCGGTGCGTCCGCGAGGTCGCTGCCGTCATTGTCCGAAACCGCCACCGGTGCGGGGGCGGGCGGGGGCGGGGCTTCCGGGGCCGGTTCGAGCGCCTCGTGGAACCGCGTCCAGAGCTTGTCGGCTCCCTTGCCTCCGATGCCGGGCAGCATGCGGACGAGGCGCTTGAAGGCGAGTTCGTCCCGGGGATTGGTGACGAGCTTCAGGTAGGCCGCGACGTCCTTGACGTGCGCCTGTTCGAAGAAGCGGATGCCGCTGGTGATGAAGAACGGGATGTTGCGCCGCGTAAGTTCCATCTGGAGTTCCATCGCGTGGAAGTGCGAGCGGTACAGCACGCAGAGCTGGTCGAGCCGGCGTCCCTGGTCGCGCAGTTCGAGCACCCGCTGGGCGATGAAGGCGGCCTGTTCCCCGGCGTCGTTGCAGACCACGAGGGCGGGTTTCGGACCGGAGTCCCGCACCGGTTGAAGGCGTTTTGGGAACTGGCGCGTGTTGGCCGCGAGGGCGGCGTTGGCGAGCGCGAGGATCTCGGGCGTGCTGCGGTAGTTGGTCTCGATCCGGAATACCTGCGTGCCGGCGCGGCGGTCGGGGAAGCCGAGGATGTTGGCGAAGTTGGCGCCGCGCCACGAGTAGATGCTCTGGGCGTCGTCGCCCACCGCCATGAGGTTGCCGTGCCGCGCGGTCAACAGGTCCAGCAGCTCGGCCTGCAGGCGATTGGTGTCCTGGTATTCGTCCACCAGCACGTACTGGAACCGGCGTCCGTACACGTCGCGGATCTCCTCGTGATCGCGCAGCAGCCGGAGCCACAGCGTGAGGAGGTCGTCGAAATCCATGAGGCCCGCGACCCGCTTGCGCTCGGCGTAGCGGCGGCCGATGTCGGCGAAGGTTTCCGTAAGCTCGACAAAGTCGGGGTATTCCTCGGCGACCAGGTCGTTCAACGGACGCGCGGTGTTCATGGCGAGGGAGAACAGTTCGCCGAGCACCTCCGGCTTGGGGAACCGGCGCGCCTTCACATCGACGCCGGCGTCGGCGATGCAGGCGGCCAGCAGGTCCTTGGTGTCTTCGCGGTCGGCGACGGTGAAGTCCGGGCGGTACCCGAGCCGGTCCGCATGCCGGCGGAGGATGCGCAATCCGACCGAGTGGAAGGTGCCGCCCCAGAGCCGGGAGAGGTCGCCTCCGATCAGGTCGTTGACGCGCTGCATCATTTCGCGCGCCGACTTGTTGGTGAAGGTGAGGAGGAGGATGCGTTCCGGGGCGACGCCGTGTTCGAGCAGCCAGGCGACGCGGTAGGTCAGGGTGCGCGTCTTGCCCGCGCCGGCACCGGCCAGCACGAGGCAGGGACCGGGGCGTGCGGACACCGCCGCCAGCTGCTGTTCATTCAGCTCCCGGGCGTAGTCGATCCGCAGGTTGGCCGGCGCCTCGAAGGTCCGAAGCTCGTACTCACGCGACACAGCCGGGAGTCAACCGCAAGTCCCGCGCCCGAAGAAGCAAAAGCGCGTCCGGGCGGGATCCCGAAACGATTCGAGGCGCGGTGCCGGGCATTGGACGGTCAGGCGGCGGGTTCGAACCGGTGTTCGGGGTCCGGGGCGGTGCCGGGGGTGGCGCGCTTTTGGAGCAGGTGGAAGACCCCGCTGCCGCACGGACGCCAGAACCGGGCGCGCACGGGTTCGTTGGGCGTCACGAATCCGGACAGCGTGGAGTGGTGGAAGTTTGGACAGGCTTCCCGGATGCGTCCGAGGACGGTGCCAAACGTCAGGTCGGGGCTCTGGCAGGGCAGGTTGACGGTGACGTAGAACGGCGTCGTCGGACCGGCGTCCTCAAGCCAGGTGACCTCGTTGTGCAGGGACTTGGCATGAGCCCGGGGACCGGACGGGGCGAAGATCGAACGGAAGCTGACCTCGCCCGCGTGTAGGGGAGTCCCGGTGTAGAGACTCCATTTCCAGGTCTCGGGACCCGTGATCATGAGCATTCGATTCATGGATGTAGTGTCCGCCTGGAATGGCGCGGTGCAACTGCCAGTTGGGGGGAGCTTGTAGTGCAGCCTTCAGGCTGTCGGGGATGGGGACAGGCGGGGGCGCGTTGTGGGGAGGGGGACAGGCTAAAGCCTGCACTACGAACGGGGCGGGTTTGTAGTGCAGCCTTTAGGCTGTCGCGAAGCGTTTGGGAGTGCGGTAGTCCTCTACCGCTTTTCGCCCCGGCGAGACGCGTGTTGGCGAATACCGCGCTTTGGCGGCGTATTCCGCGTCGTTCCAAAGCGGCAGCTGCGCGGCCGCACTCCAAACCCTGGCGGTCTCCCGGCGTTCCGTGACTCGCGAAGCGTCGTGGAGTGCGGTAGTCCTCTACCGCTTTTCGTCTCGGCGGGACGCGCGGTGAGTTACTCATCGTTTGTAGTGCAGCCTTCAGGCTGTCGGGGGGGCGCGCGTTGCGGGAGGGGGACAGGCTAAAGCCTGCACTACGAACGGGCGGGATGAATCCCGGACTACGAACTTATCCGAGGCGCGCGACGAATTCCTTCGTCAGGGCGCGGTACGCCTCCGCACCGGAGGCGGTGCTGTCGTGGAGTTCGATGGGCTTGGCCTCCATGGGGGCCTCCGCGAGTTTGATGTTCTCGGGGATGACGGTCTCGAAGAAGTGGATCCGCTTGAAATCCTTGGCGGTACGGAGGCGCTCCATGGTTTCCGCATGGTAGCGCAGCCAGCCGCGGACCCGGGTAAAGACCACGCCGAGGCAGGTGATTTTGAACTCCAGCTCGCGCTTCAGGTAGGTGAGGCGGTCCTGAAGCAGGTTCAGTCCGAGGGTGGACAGGTAGTCCGGCTGCATCGGGATCAGGTACGCGTCACTGGCGTAGAGCGCGTTCTGAGTGGCGGTCATCAGGTTGGGCGGACAGTCGCACAGGATGACGTCGTAGTTGCCGATGACCTTGGCGAGCTTGCGGGAGACGATCCGCTCGCGTCCCGGGCGCGCCGCGAGGTCCAGGTCAATGAAGGTCAGGGCGAGGTGGGACGGGATGAGGTCGAGTCCGGGGACCTCGGGCAGGACGTTGTGGATGATGCAGTCGGCCAGCGCCGCGGGCTCGCCCTGCCTCTTCTTGCCGCGGGCTTCGAGCACGTCGGCCATGGTGCCGTGCTTGTCGGCCCATTTCTCCCAGGCCGTTTCGGGCATCAGGGAGAGGGAGGCATTGGTTTGGGAGTCGAAGTCCACCAACAGGACCCGCTTGCCATGGTCGCGGGCGAGGTAGGTGGCGAGGTTGACGGCGCACGTCGTCTTGCCGACGCCGCCCTTCATGTTGAGGAGGGAAACGACCTTGGCCTTGGCCATGATGAAACGTGGTCCCGGGTTACCCGGGCGTCGAGGGGGAAACGGGGTTTTTGGGGGTGTTGTTGGTAGTGCAGCCTTCAGGCTGTCGCGAAGCGTTTGGGAGTGCGGTAGTCCTCTACCGCTTTTCGCCCCGGCGAGACGCGCGGTGAGTTACTCATCGTTTGTAGTGCAGCCTTTAGGCTGTCGGGGGGGACACGCGGGCGCGTTGTGGGGAGGGGGACAGGCTAAAGCCTGCACTACGAGCGGGCGAATCCCCGGAATCCGCTCGCGGGCGGGCGGGGTCCGGGTAGGTTGGAGCGCATGGAAGGCGTCCTTCACTCCGCGACGGAGTCGCAGCCGGCTCCGGCGGAACGGGCGGGCTCGGCCGTCGCGGCGTCGGCGGTCCCGTCCGTCCGGTGGGCGGTGGCGGCCATTGTGTTTGCGGGGGCCTGCATTACGGCGGGCATCCTGTGGGACATCTCGTGGCATGCGACCATTGGGCGGGACACCTTTTGGACGCCCGCCCACATGGTGATCTACCTCGGGGGAACCCTCGGCGGGTGCCTCGGAGGATGGCTGGCGTTCGACGCCACCTTTCTGCGGCGCGAGGCGTGGCGGGATCGCAGCGTGGGGATCCTGGGAGGACGGGCACCGCTTGGGGCCATGGTCGCGATCTGGGGCGCGGTCGCGATGCTGACGTCGGCGCCGTTCGATGATTGGTGGCACAATGCGTACGGACTGGACGTGAAGATCCTGTCCCCGCCGCACTCGCTGCTGGCTGCGGGCATGTACGGCGTGGTGGTGGGGGCGGTGCTGCTCGCGGCGGCGGATCGGAACCGCGCGGCGGCGTCCGGAACGCGGGGTGTGCCGTCGTGGCTGGTGGTGACGGCGCTGGGCATCCAGCTCGCCTTGGCCTCGATCCTGATCACGGAGGTCAGCTATCCCAATGACCAGCACACGCGGCTGTTCTACCTCGCCTCGGCGGCGATGTATCCCACCTTCCTGCTGGCTGCGGCGCAGTATTCACCCATCCGCTGGGCGGCCACCCGGGTGGCCCTGGTGTACCTGTTGGTGACGGGGATGATGGTGTGGCTGCTGCCGCTGTTTCCGGCCGAGCCCAAGCTGGCGCCGATCTACAATCCGGTGACCCACCTGGTGCCGCCACCGTTTCCGCTCCTGCTGGTGGCGCCGGCGCTGGCCATCGACCTCCTGTTCCTGACCCTCCGGAACCGGCGGGGCTGGGGTTGGTCCGCGGTGCGCCTGCTCGGAGCGACGACGCTGTTTTGCGCGGTGTTCCTGTTCGTTCAGTGGCGGTTCTCGGCGTTCCTGATCAGTCCGGCGGCCGACAATGCCTTCTTCGCCGGACACGGACGCTTCTTCGGGTACATGTCCCGTCGTGACGATTGGCGCGGGGTGTTCTGGCATCAGGACCGTGCCTTCGCCGGGGCGGCCAGTGTGGCGTGGATGTGGCTGATCGCCCTGGGGGCGTCCCTGTTGGGGACCGGGGCCGGGGTGTTCCTGTCGCGGATTCGTCGATGAAACGACCGCTTCTTCCCGCGTTCCTCTGGCTGGCGCTGGCGCTGCTGGGCCCGTTGGCCCACGCGCATGTCGGCAGTCCGCACGTCGTCTTTGAGGGGCGCGCGGGGACGGTCCCCGTCCGGGTGGTGGTCCGGCAGCCGGACGTCGTGCCGGGACTGGCTGCCATTTCAGTCCGGGTGCTGGAAGGGGATGCCAGGCGCGTGCTGGTGCTGCCCCTGCACTGGACCACCGATCGGGCCGGCGCGCCGCGTCCGGACGTGGCAGAGCCGGTGCCGGGGGAGACCAACCTGTTTTCGGCGGCGCTGTGGTTCATGGCCCGCGGTGCCTATGGGGTTGAAGTCCGGGTGGACGGTCCGGGCGGAGGTTCCGTGTTCGTGCCGGTGAATTCCGTCGCCTACGAACGCCGTCCGATGCCGCCCGGGTTGGGAGTGCTGCTCGCCGGACTGGGACTTCTGCTGGTGGCCGGGGTGATTGGCATTGTCGCGGCCGCCGCACGGGAGGCGACGCTTCCGGGTGGGAGGGTCCCCGGACGCGGTCGCACCCTGGCTTCGCTCGCGGCGGGGATTCTGGCGTTGGGCCTGGTGGGACTTGCCCTGGCGGGCGGACGCCGGTGGTGGGATTCAGAGGACGCCCAGCACGTCCGGAGGAACCTCTTTCGCCAGTTTACCCATGACCTGGAGGTCCGGCCGGATCCCCAGGGGGCCCAATTGCAGATGACGATCACCGATCCGCGTCGCCGGGAATCGCAGTACCGGTTGGTGCCGGACCACGGGAAACTGGTGCATCAGTTCCTCGTTGCAGAGGACGCTCCGGCAGGGACGGGTGTTCCGACGCTGGTGCACTTGCATCCGGTCCCGCAGAAATCGCAGGTCTATGTCGCGACGCTGCCGTCGTTGCCGGCCGGAACCTATCGAGTTTTCACCGATCTCACCCATGAATCCGGCGGCACGCAGACCCTGACCAATTCGGTCGTGATCCCGGCGGGGGTGGCGGTGGGGCGGCCGAGCGATCCGGACGACTCGGTGGCGCCCGCCGTCGCCACCCCGGGGAATCCGACGCCGATTGGGGACGGGCTGACGATGGAGTTTTCGCCGGGGGTGGTTCGCCCGGGCGACGTGTCGGTGCTGCGGCTTCGCGTCCGCAAGTCCGATGGATCGCCGGCGATCCTGGAGCCGTATCTCCGGATGCTCGGGCATGCGGTGGTGATGCGTTCGGATGGCAGTGTGTTTGCGCATGTGCATCCGGCCGGGACGCTCTCGATGTCGGCGGCCCGGCGCTTTGCGGTCCGCTCGGGCGGCGAAGGGCTCGGGCGCGAGACTGACGCGAACTGCGGCGATCTTGAAGCCGTCCCCCCGGAGGTGGCGGCGGCGTTGGGGCGGACGGGGGAGGTTCAGTTCCCGTATGTGTTCCCGCAGTCCGGCACCTACTGGGTCTGGGTGCAGGTCCGGGTGGACGGGAAGATTCGGACCGCCGGGTTCCGGGTCGAGGTTCCGGAATCCGCGGCCCTGGCGCGACGACGCTGAACGGGTCGGTAGGCGCATTCGCAAATTGTAGCGGGAATGGAAGCTGCTAGCCTTTTCTGAGAGTGCTTTTGGACACTGCTCATTCTTGTAACTGGAGTGAGGTGACTCTGTTGCCGGCTTGCGGTCGGGGGGGGAACAGCCTAAAGGCTGCACTACGAGCGGGGCGGTAACCAAAACTCGCGATCGAACGTCTTCTCCACGGGAACCATGAATACCCGATTTACCCAGCACGCTTCGGCTGCCCTCTCGCTCTCCGGGATGCGAAGTCGCCGTCGGTTCCTTCAGCAGTCCGGCCTGGGGCTGGGATCCGTGGCGTTGTCCTGTTTGCTGCAGGATGCGGCGGCGGCTGCGGAGACGGGTCCGGTGTCCCTGACCCCGCGCAAGGCGCCGCTGCCGGCGAAGGCGCGCCATGTAATCCACATCTTTGCCGGGGGGGCGCCCAGCCATCTGGACACCTTCGATCCCAAGCCGGCCCTGGAGAAGTACCGGGACCAGTCGCTGCCCGGGCAATCGGGGGTGGGATTTCCCTCGCCGTTCAAGTTTCCCAAGTGTGGCCGGAGCGGACTCGAGATCAGCGAGATTTTCCCGCGGCTGGGCGCCGTGGCGGACGAACTCTGCGTGGTGCGGTCTTTGTACACCGACGTGCCCGCCCACGGGGCCGCCGCCAAGTTCATCCACACCGGCTCCCTCACGTTGACCCGGCCGAGTCTCGGATCCTGGACCCTGTATGGGTTGGGGACCGACAACGCCAATCTGCCGGGATTCATCACCCTCGGCGGCAGTGCGGAATGGCGTCAGGCGGCGTTTCTGCCGAGTCTCTACCAGGGGGCGAAGGCGGATTTCGCGGCGGGGCGTGCGCCGGACAAGGTGCTGCTCAACCTTCGCAACGAATTCACCTCGCGGGAGCAGCAGCGGTCGCAACTGGACTTGGTCCGGCAGTTGGACGACGCCCATCGTGAGCGGTCCCCCCAGGACGAACAGTTGGAGGCGCGCATCGAGTCCTTTGAGCTGGCCTTCCGCATGCAGGTCGAGGCGCCGGAGGCCTTTGATATTTCGCGGGAATCCCAGGAGGTCCGGGATCTTTACGGCAAGGGTGACCTTGCGGCGAAGCTCCTCTGCGCCCGGCGGCTCGTGGAACGGGGCGTCCGCTTCGTGCAGGTGGATGCCGGCGGGTGGGACCACCATACCAATCTGGCGGGGTCGATTGCGACTTCCGCAAAGTCCGTGGACCAGGCGGCGGCGGCGCTGATCTCCGACCTGAAGTCACGGGGCCTGCTGAACTCCACGTTGGTGATCTGGGGCGGGGAGTTTGGACGCACGGCCACGACCGCGGGCAAGGTCGGGGCGGATTCCGGACGCGATCATCACGCAAAATGTTTCTCGATCTGGATGGCGGGCGGCGGGGTGAAGGGCGGCTTCGCCTACGGCGCCACCGATGAACTGGGTCAGGAGGTGGCGCAGGACGGGGTTCATGTCCACGACCTCCATGCCACGGTTCTGCGCCTGCTCGGATTCGACCACACGCAACTGACCTTCCGGTACAACGGGCGCGATTTCCGGCTGACCGACAACTTCGGCCATGTGATCACCCCCGTGATCGCTTCCCCGGTATGAACGGCCCTTTTGCAGGACGGCTGGGGTTCGTGGCCGCGGCGTTGTCCGGGATGTTGGCGGCCTGGGGCGCTGCAGCACCGGCAACGGCGTTGGATCCGGCCAAGGTGGAGTTTTTTGAGACGCGGATCCGTCCGCTCCTCGCCGACCGCTGTGAGAAATGCCACAGCGCCGCCGGAGGGAAGTCGAAGGGCGACCTCACGCTCGATACCCGGGCCGGTTGGGAGAAGGGCGGACAGAACGGGCCGGCCATTGTCCCGGGCAAGCCGGACGAGAGCCTGTTGCTCAAGGCGATTGCCTACTCCGACCCCGACCTGCGCATGCCGCCGAAGAAGGAGGGCGGCCCGCTGAAGGAAGACGACGTGGCGGCGGTGCGCCGCTGGATTTCCGAGGGCGCGGTCGATCCACGGACCGGAACGAAGCGGGGCCTCACCGGGATGTCTCCCGAGGCGAGGGCGCACTGGGCGTTTCAGCCGGTGCGGAAGCCCGCGCTGCCGGAGGTGCGGGACGCGACCTGGGGACGGAACGAAGTGGACCGGTTCATCCTCGCCAAGCTGGAGACCGCCGGGATGACGCCGAATCCGCCCGCGACCCGGGAGGCGTTGTTGCGCCGGGTCACCTACGACCTGACCGGGCTGCCTCCGACCCTGGAGGAGGTGAACGAGTTCGTGGCCGACAAATCCCCGGGGGCCTACGAGAAGGTGGTCGATCGCCTGCTGGCCTCGCCCCAATACGGGGAACGCTGGGGCCGCCACTGGCTGGACACCGCCCGGTATAGCGACACGACGGGAATGACCGGGGATGGAGGCGGGCGCCGCTATCAGGATTATCGGTACGAATACGCCTGGACCTACCGCGACTACGTCATCCAGTCCTTCAACGCCGACAAGCCATGGAACGAATTTCTCACCGAGCAGCTCGCCGCCGATCTCCTGCCCGGGGTGGCGGCGGGCGATCCGCGACTGGCGGCGCTGGGGTTTCTCACCGTCGGCAAGCGGTTTGAGAGTGGCGATGACCTGATCGACGAACGCATCGATGCCACCAGCAAGGCCATGCTCGGGATCACGGTGGCCTGTGCCCGCTGCCACGATCACAAGTTCGATCCCATCCCGACCGCCGACTACTACTCGTGGCACGGCGTCTTCGCCAACATCACGGAACCCTACGATCCGCCCGAACTGGCCGGCACCGCCGATCCGGAGTTGCGCGAAAACTTTCAGCGGCGCCTGGCGGCGTTGGAGGCGAAGAACCGAACGCTCTTCGAGGAATTCTTCAAACGGAAGATCCCGGAGTTCCAGCGCCATGCCGAGGGGTACCTGATGGTGGTGGCCCAGAAGTCGCGTTCGCCGGAACGCCAGGCCATGGCCAAGAGTTATCAGTTGTATCCCGAGGATCCGGAGATCGTGCGCGCCCTGCGGTTGGTGCCGGAACATCCCGTCCTCGGACCCTTTGCGAAGCTGAGCCGGATTCCGACCAACGAGTTCGCCGCCCGGGCTCCCGATGTGCTGCTCAAGGCGCTTGCGGACCGGAAGACCCCGGTCAACCGGCTGGTTGCGGAGGCCCTGCTGGGACTCAAGCCCTCGCGACTGGAGGATGTGGCGCAGGCCTATGGACGTCTCTTCGCGCAGGTGGGCACCAACACCACGCTCCTGCTGCAGCGTCGATCCAAGGCCGACGGTCCCCAGGATCTCGACGATCCGGCGATGACGGAACTGGTGCAGACGCCGTATCAGGTTCCGACCTATGCCGAGATCGCGACCAGCGAAGCGCAGGAAGCCTATCTTGCGCCCAAGCCCGGGCGTCGTTCCTGGCAGGGCCCGCCGCCGTTTGAGGGCCGGACGCAGAACACATTCCAGTTTCCCGCGATCAACCAGTTGCGCCTGACGCATCCCGGGGCCCCCGGGCGCGCCATGGTGGTGGAGGACAAACCGAAGCCCGTGGACAGCTATATCCACATCCGTGGCGACCGGGCGAAGCGGGGTCCGGTGGTGCCGCGGCGCACCCTCGAAATCCTCGGGGGCGCCGACCGCAAACCGTTCAAGCAGGGCAGCGGGCGCCTCGAGTTGGCGCGCTCCATCACGGATCCCCGAAATCCGCTGACGGCGCGCGTCCTGGTGAACCGGGTCTGGATGTACCACTTCGGACGCGGCCTGGTGCCGACGCCGGATGACCTCGGAACCATGTCCGAGCCGCCGAGCCACCCGGAGCTGCTCGACTACCTGGCGTCCGAGTTTGTGGAACAGGGTTGGGCTCTGAAGCCGCTGCACAAGCGCATCCTGATGTCCGCGGCCTACCAGCAGGGCAGCGAGACGCGTCCCGACTACCAGGCGCGCGATCCGGAGAACCGGCTCGTCTGGCGCGCCAACCTGCGCCGTCTCGACTTCGAGGCCATTCGCGATTCGCTGGTTCTCCTCACCGGAAAGATGGATCCCACGCTGGGTGGCAAGCCGGTGAACCTCACCGATGAGCCGTACAGCTACCGGCGCAGTGTGTACGGATACGTGGACCGGTTGCGCCTGTCGGATCTCCTCTCGCAGTTCGACTTCAGCGATCCGGAAATGGTCAACACGCGGCGCATCAGCACCATCGTCCCGCAGCAGGCGTTGTTTTTCCTGAACAGCCCGATGACGGTGGATGTCGCGCGGCACCTGATGAGTCGGTCGGAGGTCGGTGACGCCACGGATGACGATGCGAAGGTGACCGCCATCTATCGCATCCTGTTCCAGCGCGCCCCGGAACCGCGCGAACTCCAGTGGGCCCGCGACTATCTGGAGCGCACCCACACGCTCCTGTACGGCAGCCAGCACGCCAAAGGCCCCCGCGCGACCAAGTCGGTGTACAAGCCCAACAAGCTTGTGAAGGACAAGTATGCAGCGGTGCAGAATGCCGGTGTCACGGTCCAGCGGGGCGCGCTCAATCCGTGGGAGAGCTACGTCCAGGCCCTCCTGTGCTCCAACGAGTTTGTGTACGTGAACTGAGGCGCGCTGCGGGGACCGTCAGCGCCGCGTGAGGAAGCCGGCGTTGGCCCAGTCCGCAAAATCCTCGCGGGAACCGTCGCCGGCATCCATGGCCACCAGGCTCAGGGTCTTGGATCCCTCGGGAATCGGGACGTCGAAACGCCACGCGAGGCAGAGCACGCGCATCACCGGGCTCGCGGCCATCTCGCGTCCGTCGATGAATACCTTGAAGACCACGGTCGGATACTTCGCGAGGTTGGATCCGTTGTTCACCCCGACGAGATTTTCATCCACACCGGCCAGGGCGACAAAGCGCCGGTAGCCCGGTTCGAGCGCGTACACCTGTTCGCTGGGGGCGTGGACGCCCAGGCCGCGTTCCTGGACGGCGCGGTTGATGCGGAGCGGTTGACCCAGGTTGGAGCGATCCTTCTGCGGCGCCTGGGTGTTGCCGGAGTACCGGACGTTGCCGCCGTAGGTGTGTCCGAATCCCACGTTGCGCACCGGCTTCAGGTCCCCGATGAACACGTCGGGGACCGGCGGCATCGGACCGAGTCGCGCGAAGGATCCCTCCGAAACCAGGCACACCGGCTTTCCATCGCGGAACGCGCCCGCGCGAAGCGCCGTGGTGTTCGTGAAGGTCAGCGGCCGGGTGTAGAGGGGTGACGACGCGGTGGGGGCGGATCCATCCAGCGTGTATCGGATCTCCGCGCCGGGTTCCAGCGGAGCGGTCAGGGTCACGACGACGTCCGATTCGAACAGGTGCGGGCGCATCGGTGTTCCCCAGGGCGTGATGCGGACCGGATCCACCAGCTTTTGGGCATCCCAGCGTCCGAGTTTGGTCAATTCCTGCTGGAACTGAATCGTGGGGGCGAGGTGTCGTTCGAAATGTTCCACCACCTGTTCCGTGTTGAGGTCGGGGGTGAAATTCCGGGTGGGATCATATCCCGGATGCGCATCGGTCATGTCCCGCGCCAGCACGCAGCGGAGTCCGGCGGCCTTCATGGCGCGCAGTCCCATGGATTTCCCGAGCAGACAGACCTGGGTATGGAACCCGACGTAGATGAGATGGGTCAGTCCGTACTTCTGGCAGACGGCATAAACCTCCGCCTGGGTGTCGGGCATGAGATCCGCCTCCCCGATGCGCAAGGCAGGGTGCATGCCGTCCCAGCCGTAGTTCACCCCGCAGCGTTCGTGTCCGCAGGCGCATCCGCCGGCATCCGGCACCGGAGGACACGTCACCTCCATCACCTTGGGAACGGGAACCTGGGGCAGGGCGAACACGGCTTCGCGCTGCGGGTAGCCGACGTAGTTGTCCACGACATCGCTGGGACACAGCATCACGGTCATCCCCAACGCCCGGGCCGCGTCGAGGGCTTCGTTCATCCGGGGCACGATGGCGTCCACGCGCATCGTCGCCGTCTTGCACCAGTGGAAGTTCCACACGTCCACCGCGATCACACCGACGTGTCGGGAATCCACCCGTTCCGGGGTCAGGATCATGCGTCCGGTGGCCGGGTCGCGCGTCTGCAGGGTAAGTTCAATCTCCGCCGCGGGCGCATTGATCGCGGCGAGGAGGCTCAGGACGAGGAGGAATGGGAGGCGCATGGGAACCGTGGCGGGTGATGGGACGATGAACGAGGCAGGAGTGAGGTTCAATGGCGACGTCCCATGGTCCATGTGGCTCTCCGGGACCTGGTCCCCCGGTGTGCGGGTAGCTCCCGAGTTCCCCGTTGACCTGTGCGGGGGTTGTCGGGATTTTTCGGGACACCCCATCCCCCGAGTTTCCCATCCCACTCATGGCTCCCCGATTCTGGAAAACCTCTGCTGGTTCGCTGTTGTGGATCCAGATCCTTTGCCTGGCGGGGATGCTGGGCGGACTCCGGTTGGGAGCTGCGGGTCCAGACGAGTTGGAGAACCGGGCTCTGATCCTGAATGGGGCGGGCGCCCATGTGACCCTCCCTGCGGGGATTTTCGACTCCCTGGGTGAGTTCACGGTCGAGTTTTGGATCTATCTGGAGTCCGTCCCCAAGTCTCGTCTTGAGGTCCAGGGGAGTTGTCCCGTGGATTTCGTCATTCGCGGCGAACGTTTCTCGGTCGACCTTGAACCGGATCACGTGCGGGTGAACTACAACGCCTCGAGCAACACCATTCACCGCCGCCTCGACGTGCCCTTGGCGCTCCCGGTGAAGGATTGGACCCATCTCGCGTTCGTGATGGGATCGAACTCGTTCCGAATCCTTCGGGACGGATTTCCGATGGCGGAGGGGGTCGACTCAACCGGGGGGTTGCTCCGGCGTTTTCCCCCGGAGAATTTTATTGGAATGGGGCGGTACTGGACGGCCTTCGGACTGGAGGCTTCGAAGTCCTTTGATGGCCGATTGGATGAAATCCGGGTTTGGAACCGGGTCCGGTCTGATGCGGAGATTCGGCGGGATTTGATTCGACGTCTGAAGGGTTCCGAGGAGGGGTTGGTGGGGCTGTGGAATTTTGAGGAGGGCGATGCGCGGGACTCCGCACGATCCGCGGCTCGCGGCACGATGTCCGGGGCGACCATCCTTCCCGAAACGCTTCCCGGTGTCGCAAAGCCTCCGGGTCCCGCGCGGATTCATTTTCAACCGTCGTTTGTCGATCCGCAGGAGACCGAAGCGGTATTCTTGTCTGCCGAGTCCACTGAGGACCGATTTCCGTCCGCCAAGGCTCCGTGGCTGGTCGTCTCCGATCCGCCATCGGAGATCCAACTCCGGGCCTGGACCGCCGCCGGCCTAACGGCGCGAATTCCCATCCTGGCACTGCGCCCGGGAACATTGACCAACATCACGGCGACGCTGGACTGGCCCCAAGCGGTGGGGGGTCGACTTGTGGCGCTGGACGGCCGGACACCGCTGCCCGGGGTCCGGGTCGAACTGGTGCGGGCGAAGGGTTCCAGTGTTTCCGCGGGGGCGGGCCTCGCCCCGGCCCCGATCCCCTCCGGGCGGTCCGTAATGGACGTTCCCTGCGTTTCCCTCTCCGGCACCAATGCCTGCGTGGAGATCCTGTCCCCGTTCTCCGCCGTTCCGAAGGCCCTGACCATTTCGGGGTGGGTCCGATGGCACCGGTTTCAGTTCTTCTCCCGATTCTTCGACCTCGGCCGAAGCTATTCCGCCCTGTACCTGGTGAACGCGGCGGAAACCAACACGGTGATCTTCAACAGTGAGTCTCGCAACGGGGCCATCAGTTCTGGGGCGGACGGCGTTCTGGAGACCAATCGTTGGATCCACTTGGCGGGCGTTGCGGGGCCCGAAAGGATCCAACTGTATGTCAACGGGGTGATGATGTGGGAGGATCGCAGGCCCGGGGCTCTGGACGTTCTGGAGGGACCGCGCCGGTTTTTCCTCGGCCGATCCAATTGGCGGGGAGTGCTTCAGGATCCGGACCTCGACGGGGACATCGCCTCGGTGTCCGTTTGGGAATCCGAGCGGACCCAGGAGGAGATCCGCCGGGAGATTGCCCAGGGAGTGAAGGGCACCGAGTCCGGAATCTGGGCACACTGGGATTTCGAGGCGCAGCAGGAAGGCCGGATCTCGGATCGTTCATCCGCGGGGCGCATTGCCCAACTGGTGGGGGAGGCGCAATTGACCACGACCCGGCTGCCGGTCGTGGTGTCCGGGCGCATCTCCAACCGGGATCCCAAGGCTCGTGTTCGCCCCACGGTCACGGTCACCGACCGTCGGGGAGGGAGTCGTCAGACCTACGCCAATGCGGAGGGAGACTATGCGATCACCCTGGACCCGGGAGAGCCGGTGGATTGGTTTGTGCAGTCCGGCGACCGGGTGGCCTACGCTCTGGGGTTTGTGCCGTCTTCGGACCGGTTTCAGCAGAGGGACTGGGTGCTCGGCGATACCGAATCCTCCGCAGGGCAGGAGTCTCCGGACTTCCCTGCCGGCGACCTGGTGGGCTGGACGATGACCGGTCCTGGCGGCGAGTTTCAATTCCGGGATCTGGATCCGGGTTCCTACCAGCTCCGCATTCATGTTCCTGGAGGCCGCCGCTGGTTGCAGGAGGGACGTCCGCTCCACGTCCGCGGCGATGCGTCGAGGGAGGCGCGCCGCGCCCTGGGGGCGCTGGAGTTTCGGACGGCGCCGTTCATTCACGGCCAATGGCGGCAATATGCCCATCGGGATGGTTTGCCGAATGACGATGTGAACCAGGTGGCGGTGGATGGTTCGGGTCTCGTCTGGATCCAGGCCGGGAATCAGCTCACCGTTTATGACGGGAACGAATTCCGTCCCGCTCCGGTGTCCGAGGGATTCCCGGTGGACTGCCGGATGCAGCGGGATCGCAGCGGAGCGCTGTGGTTGGGAGCCGAAGGCATGCTGGGACGGTGGGACCCCTGGGCGCGGAAGTTTCGGGTTCTGACGACCAACGAGGGGGTGCCTTCAGGTCCCATTCTGGGTGTCCATGTCGGGGCTGATGGAGAACTGTGGGTGATGGGGACCAACGGAGCGGCCCGCGGTTCCATGGATGGATTGACTGGGGCAACGTCCTGGACGCTCCCGGAGTTTGAACCCATCCGGATGATCCGTTCGACGTCGGGTGAGTTCTGGCTCGTGACCTGGGGCTCGGGAATCTACCGATGGAATGCGGGGCAATTCATGGATGTGGCTCCGCCGGGCGCGATTCGAAGGAGCCATTTGCAGGTCCTGGACGAGGATGACCGTGGAACCCTCTGGTTCGGGGGCAACGGGGGACTATGGCGGTATCGGGAGGGGCAATTGGAGCAAACCATCTCGGCCACGAATCGGCATGACACGGTTTTCGACTTCTTTTCGTTTGCGCGTTCCACGGAGGGCGTTCGATGGATGGGAACTCGGACGGGGCCTGTGTTTCGGGATGACGGGCGTTCCATTGTCAAGGTGCCCCTGGGCCAGCAGGCGGAGGACGCGGGAGTCAAGACTCACGGCCTCGCCTGGGGCGCGGATGAGGCGTTGTGGGCCGGGACAACGTTTGGCCTTTGGCGCTACGATCCCGAAGGTGTGGCGGTCTTTGGGCGCGAGGACGGCCTGCCCGACCATCAGATTCGAGCCCTGGACGCCGGAACGGACGGGACCCTGTGGGTGGCGATGGATCAGGGGTTGGCGCGGTGGGACGGTCGGAAGTTCGAGCGATTCGGTCCGGAGGACGGGCTGGAAGGGCAGCGGTTTTTGGCGGTGAAGTGGGTCCGGCCCGACCAGGTCTGGGTCGGGGGTGATTCGGGGCTTCAGCTTTTCAATGGAGTCCAGTTCTCCCAGGTTCCGCAGGGGAAGGATACCTATCCGAGCGATCGTGTCCGGAGTATTTCCGTGACGCCGGAGGGTGCGGTGTGGTTTGCCTGCGGAGTCGATGGGTTGGGGGATAACGCGCTGGTCCGCCTTCAAAACGGCGTCTTTCAGCAATTCACCGAAGCCGAGGGACTGCCCAACCACTACGTGCATCAGGTGGAGTGCGCCGCCGACGGATCGGTGTGGTGCATTTCCGCGGGCCGCCTGGTCGGGTGGAACGGGGACCGGTTCCAACCCCTGGGTCCGGAACAAGGGGTTCCCGAAGCCCACGTTCTCGCCCTGCGCTGGGTGGCGACGAATCAGGTCTGGCTGGCCACCGACCGGGGAGCCTTCCGGTATGATCCGGTGGCTCAGCGCTCGGAGGCGGTGGCATCCCCGGCGACCCTGGGAGTGAGCTCCGTCAATGTCGGGGGCTTCGGCAAGGTGTCGTCGGAGGCCATCACCCCGGACGCCCAGGGCCGGGTCTGGTTTGGTACCCATGCGGGGGCCGCGGTTCACGACGGGGTTTCGTGGACCCTGGTGGGTCCACACGAAGGGCTTCCCGAGACCCCCGTACGGTCCGTTCGGCAGACGACCAACGGCGATCTCTGGTTTGGAACGGACCAGGGATTGGTGCGATATCGAAGCCGGGTTCGAAAGATCGGCGCACCCACCCTGACGCTCCAGGCGGACCGGTTGTATTCGGATCTCAACGACCTGCCCCGTTTGGTCTCCGGACGTCGCGTGGTGTTTCAGGCGACGGCGGTGGATCCGAGGACGGCGACGGAGCGACAGCGGTTTTTGTGGAGCATTCGGCGGTCCGGGGATGGAGAGGCTTCGGGTGGCGCGGCACCGCGACCCGGGACGGGTTTCCTCGAGCCGGGGGAAGGTCCGCAACAGGCATGGATTCCGGAGCGGCGGGGCCGGTATCAACTCACGGTGCGCTATGTGGACCGGGACGCCAATCTGTCGAGTCCGGCAACCGTCCTCGTGGACGTGGCGCCCCCGTGGTATCGGGATCCATGGATTGGCGGTCCGTTGATTGTGGCGAATCTGGGACTCGTGGTCGCCGCGGTGGGATCCACGGTCCGTTCGCGGCGTCGGAAGCGGGAAGCCGACCGGCTCCGGGAGCGTTTGTTCGAGGAGGAACGCAGTGCCCGGCGTTCCGCCGAGGCGGCCCAGGAGGCGGCTCAATCCGCCAACGCCGCCAAATCGCAGTTCCTCGCCAACGTGTCCCATGAACTCCGGACGCCGCTCAACGCCATCATCGGGTATTCGGAGATGATTCGGGAGGAGGCTCCGGAGATGGGGGCGGAGAGCCTCGTGCCCGACCTGGACCGCATCCGCTCCGCTGCGAAGCACCAGCTGGGCTTGATCAACGACCTGCTCGACTTCTCCAAAGTCGAGGCTGGGCGCATGGATCTGGTTCCGGCACCGGTCGACGTGGCCCGGTGGATCCGGGAACTGGGCGACATGGTGCAACCCCTGGTCGCCCGCAAGGGCAACCGTCTCGCCGTGGAGTGCGATCCCGCGATCGGAACCATCGTCGCGGACGCCACGCGGATGACGCAGGTGCTTTACAATCTCGTCAGCAATTCGGCCAAGTTCACGGAGAACGGCGAGATCCGCCTCGTCGTTGCGCGGGTGGGTTCGGACTCCGGCAATGCTGCTCCGATGCTGAGGATTGACGTCGCGGATACCGGCATCGGCATGACTCCCGAGCAGGTGGGGCGACTCTTCCAGGCCTTCAGCCAGGCCGATGCCTCCATCTCAAAGAAGTACGGTGGGACCGGACTCGGACTCGCGCTGTCCCGGAAACTGTGCCGGTTGATGGGAGGCGATCTGACGGTGACCAGCGAGGCTGGGCGGGGGTCGATTTTTACGGTGACCCTGCCGGTGGCGCCGCCGGCCGCGACCGGGGCGTGATGCGATGGGCCGGCGCGGGGAGTATTCCCCTGTGGGGAAGGTCTCCGAACATCAACGGCGGGCCCGGGGTGCGTTTCGGAGATCCAGCAGGCGCCAGAGGCCCACGTGGAGGAGGCCGAGCAGGAGGAGGAGGAGTCCGTTGGCCACGACGCCGCCGAGGACCGGTGAGCCAGGGAAGCTGTCCGCGGCGACCAGGATGGCGAGGGCGATGTTGCGGTTCGCGGTACCGAGTCCGGTGACCTTGCGCGCGGCGGGGTCGCGTCCGCCGCAGGCGTATCCGAGCACCAGGGCCGCCTCACTCACCAGCACCATGGCGAGGATGGGCATCCATCCGGTGGCGAGCATGGATCGGAACTGGGAGGAGACGACGAAGATCAGCGAGGCGGCGCCGACGGCCTCGGACGTGATCTCCGTGGGGCGGATCATCCGGGTGGACGTTTCCGGAAACAGGCTGCGGGTGGCGATCCCCAGGGCAAGGGGTGCGCTTGCGGTGGCGAGCAGGGTGGCGAGGATGGAAAGCGTCTGGAACTTGAGTTCCCCGGACGGCGGCAGCAGGGCGAGTCCGGCGCGGCAGGCGAGGGGCGTGAAGAAGGTGCAGAAGACCGGGAACACGGCGGTGAGTCCGGCGGCCAGCGCCAGGTCGGCGCGGGCGAGTCGGGTGAACACGGGCACCACGGGCGCGAACGGCGCGGCCCCGAGCAGCACCATGGCCATGGCGGTCGGTGCGGACACCTGGAAGAGCAGCGCGGCACCGACGGTCAGGCCCGGCACCACCACGAAGTTGGCGATCACCAGCGCCACCAGCCGGCGCCAATCCCGCAGCGCCGCCCAGACCTCCGACGGAGTGAGGCGGAGTCCGGCCGCGAAGAGCAGCGTGAACAGGGCCGCCCCTGAGAGAATTTTGATCGCCAGTTCCGTCGTCACCCGGCTGCGGCACTACACGCCGGGAGGACGATTGGCCAAGGGGAAAATACCAGTAGGGAAGTTTTCAGTGTTCAGTTTTCAGTTTTCAGAGGGAACGGACCACGAACCAGTGACCAATGACCAATGACCAATGACCTCAGACAAAATCATGCTCATCCGTCCGGACCACGAGGACGGGACACGGCGAATGGCGCACGATCTTTTCCGCGACGCTGCCGAGGAGGGCGTATTTGAGTCCGGTGTAGCCGTGGGTGGAGATGATGAGCAGGTCCACCTCCTTGGCGCGGGCGGTGTCCACGATCTCCTTCCAGGCGCGGCCGAGGCGCACGGAAGATTCCACGGGGACGGTGGCGGCCAGTTCCTCGGCGATCTTCTTGAGCTGCTGCCGCGCCTTGGTCATGCGCTGCTCATCCATGTCCTCGGGTTCCACCGGGGCGTAGGCGAACTCGCCGGGGAAGACCATCGGCTCGATGACGTGGAGGAGTGAAAGGCTGGCACCGAACTGCTCGGCGAAGGGGCGCGCGTAGCGCAGGGATTTGCGGGAGTGTTCCGAGAAGTCCACCGGCACGAGAATCTGCCGGATGTGGAAGCGGACGGGTGCCAGTTCCGTGACCGGGGCGCTGGCGACGCGATGTCCCGAACGGTCGGTGATCACGACGCGGGCCTTGGACGGGGCGGCGGGGGTTCCCTTCCGCCCGGGTTTGTTTGTGGATTTCATGGAGAGGAAATGTTCAGACGCGTCCCTTGGACCGCGGCAGGCTGCCGGTTCCGGCCGGCAGCCGCTTCGCAGGATTTGTCCAAAGGCACCCGCGATTTGCCCGCGGTGTTGGAGTTGTCCGACGATTGCCTCGGGAACGCCGTCTGACTAATCTTTTCGCAGTGCATCTTCCCCCGAAGCCGACGGCTGCACTGCTGAACCAGCAGCCGTTTTTTCATGGCATCGCCTGGACCTCCCTGGAGCGTCTCGCAGCGCTGGCGTCGTATGCGCACTTTCCGGAGCAGCAGTTGATCTTTGAGTCGGGCGGGCACGCGGAGCAGTTCTACGTGTTGCTGCGCGGATCGGTGGCCCTCGAGGCTCCCTCCGGGACCGGGGACGTTTCCGTGGTGCAGTCGCTGGAGGCGGGGGAGACGCTGGGGTGGTCCTGGTTGTTCCCGCCCTATCGCTGGAGTTTCTCCGCGCGTGCGCTCGTGTCCGTGGACGCCCTCGTTCTGCCCGGAGGGATCCTTCGAACGCGTTGCGAGGAGGATCCGATCATGGCCGCGGCGATGATGCGGCGGGTGGCCGGCGTGATGCTGGACCGGCTTCAGGCCACGCGCCGGCGGCTGGCCACGTTGGAGAAGGCGGCCGCGGGCGTTCCCATCCACCTCACTGTTTCCGCGGCGCCGGCATCCGCGGTGTCCCCGGACGGGTAGCCATGGCTGGGGCCGGACGTTGCGTCCATTTGCCGACGCACATCCTTAGGCGGGAGTTCAAGAGGACCGGGCCGGCGATGAAATCCCCGAGGGCTCCGCTTGCTGGCGCGCAGGAAAGCGCATAAACCCCATGGCTATGAACGAGCCGGAAAGCCGTCAACTGCTCGACGAACTGTCCCGATCCCGGATTTTTGCCGACTACCAGAAGGCATTCGGGGAAGCGACCGGTCTTCCCCTGGCGTTGCGGCCTGTGGAGGCCTGGCAGCCGGTGCATCAGGGCAATCCGCATGAGAATCCGTTCTGCACGCTCATGGCCAAGACGAGCCGCACCTGCGCGGCCTGTCTGGAGGTCCAGGAGCGGATCGCGGAGAATCCCGGCCCGGGTCCGCGCACGGTGACCTGTTTTGCGGGCCTCACCGATACGGCGATTCCCCTGCGGTTCGGGCACGAGCTGGTTGGATTCCTGCAGACCGGGCAGGCGTTCGTCGGCGTGGCGGGCGACAAGACGCGCTTCAACAAGGTGGCGCAGCAGTTGATTCAGTGGGGCATGAAGACCGACCTGGCCAAGGTCGAGGAGGCCTGGTTCCACTCCCGGGTTCTCACCAATTCCCAATACCAGGCGATGGTCCGGCTGCTCTCCATCTTCGCGCAGCATCTGTCCATCGTGGGTAACCAGTTGCTGGTGCAGGAGCGGACCGCCGAACCCCCGGCGATCACCCGTGCGCGGAAGTTCATCGACGAGCACCAGGCTGAGACGCTCTCGCTCGGACAGGTCGCACAGGCGGTGAACATGAGTTCGTTTTACTTCTGCAAGGTGTTCAAGAAGGCGACCGGACTGAACTTCACCGACTACGTGTCGCGGGTGCGCATCGAGCGCGCGAAGAACCTGCTGCTGAATCCGAATGTTCGCATCACCGAGGTGGCCTATGAGGTCGGATTCCAAACCCTCACCCACTTCAACCGCGTCTTCCGCAAGGTGACCGGGGAATCGCCGTCCTCCTACCGGAGCCGGCTTCCAGCCGCCAAGGTCCCGTGAGTTCCGGCATCGGAAACCACTCGGTCGAGGCGTGGCGTCCCATGGCACTCCGGGCGGCGCTGTGCCTGGTGGCCGGAGTGGCGGGATGGGCGCTCCGGTCCGGTTCACCCGAAGCGTCGGTTGTCTGCTTTGCGGTGGCCTACATCTCGGGTGCGTGGGATCTGGCGCGGTCCGTGGCGGGGGACTTGCGCGAGTTCCGCTTCGACACCGAGTTCCTCATGCTTCTCGTGGCGGTGGGCGCGTCGGTGATTGGCGCCTGGGCCGAGGGCGCTTTGCTGCTGGTGCTGTTCTCATCCTCGGCCGCGATGGAGGAGTTCGCTTCGGGCCGCACCCAGCGCGAGATCAGCGCGTTGCTCAAAGGGGCGCCCAAGGTCGCGCGACGGATTCAGGACGGCGTGGAGCAGGAGGTCACGGTGGAATCCCTCGTGCCGGGCGAGATGGTCCGGGTCACCGCCAATGAACAGATCCCGGTGGACCTGGAACTCGTGCGCGGCGAGAGCGCTTGCGATGAGTCCACGCTGACCGGCGAGGCGGATGCCGTGGCGAAGCGCCCCGGGGACACGGCGCTGGCGGGGACGCTGAACCTCTGGGGCGTGGTGGAAGGCCGGGTGCTGCGGGCGGCTGGCGATAGTGCGTTGCAGCGGATCATCCGTCTCATTCACGACGCCCAGAACCAGCGCGCGCCGATCCAGCGGTTCACCGACCGCTTCGGCACGCAGTACACCGCCCTGGTGGTGGGAGCCTGCATCGCCTGGTTCTTCATCAGTTGGCGCGTGCTGGATCATCCGCCGTTTGTCCCTTCGGGGGAGACTCGTAGCGCGTTTTACCGGGCGATGACGCTCCTCGTGGTCCTGTCCCCCTGCGCCCTCGTCCTGTCCGTGCCCTCCGCCATCCTGTCCGCCATTGCCTGCGGCGCCCGACACGGCGTGTTGTTTCGGGGTGGGGCGGCTGTGGAGACGTTGTCCGAGATTTCGGTGGTGGCGATGGACAAGACCGGGACGCTGACCGAGGGCGTGTTGCATCTGGACGGCGTGGACGTCGTTCAGGGTTCCGCCGAGGCGGCACGGCTGGTGGCGGCGAGTCTGGCCCGACTGTCCAATCACCCGGTCTCCCGGGCTGTGGCGCGCGAGTTGCGCCGCGACGGGGTGGAACCGGTGGCGGTGAACGGCACGGAGACGGTTCCGGCGCTGGGAATCCGCGGCGCCTGGGAGGGCGGAACCGCCGCGCTGGGCAGTGCGGCCTGGATGGAACAGAACGGGATTCCTGCGGCGACGCTGGACTCGCTGCCGGCCTTGGAGGGTGGCGGCTCGGTGAGCTGGGTGTGCGCCCCGGGAGTCCTGGCGCGCCTGCGCTTGCGGGATCAGCTGCGTCCGGCGGCCCGCGGTTTGGTGGAACGGCTCCGGGCCGGGGGATTACGGACGATCATGCTGACCGGGGACCGCGAGGCGGCCGCGCGGGTGATGGCGACGGCGGCGGGTGTGGACGAGGTGAAGTCCGGACTCAAGCCGGAGGGGAAGGTGGCCGCCGTGCGTGAATTGCGGGAGGCCGGGGCCCGGGTCGCCATGATCGGGGATGGGGTCAATGATTCCCCGGTGCTGGCGGTGGCGGATGTCGGTCTCGCGATGGGAGCGCGGGGATCGGATGCCGCGCTCGAGGTTGCGGACGTGGTGCTGATGAACGACCGGCTGGAGAATGTCCTGTTTGCGCGGGATCTGAGTCTCCGGGCGCGGCGCATCATCCGTCAGAACCTGGTGATATCCCTCGGCACGATGGCGGGAATGGCCGTGTTGAGCCTGGTCTCGGCCACCATTCCTCTCTCCCTGGGCGTCGCCGCGCATGAGGGCAGCACGGTGGTGGTCGTCCTCAACAGTCTCCGGCTCCTGTTTCCGCCCGCACCCCGCGGTCCGGCTCAGACGTAACGTTCGTTCGCACGCTGGGGGCGTGGGAATGAACCGCAAAGAACACAGGGAACACAAAGAGGGAGGAGGAAGGGATCTCCGGAGGTCCGTATTCCAGAAGTGCTGCGCGGGTGTTCCTGATCTTCCGTTTCTCTGCGCTCTTTGCGTTCTCTGTCGTTCAGTCCCCCGCGTTTGCCGTCTTCGGATTGAACCGCAAGGAACGCAGAGAACACAAAGAGGGAAGGGTCAATGCTGCGGGAGGTGGGCACCAGGTCGTCCGTCGCGGAAATGGCGGCGATCGGATCTATAGGGATGACACCGGCAGGCGCTGGAAGGATATGACGGCGATCAATGGGGATCCCGGTTGGAACGCGCTGCAGAAGCCATTGGCGATGGATCGGATTTGAACCCAGTGCCTCCCTTGATTCCTTGGTCCCGCCATTCCGGCGGTGATTTCGGTTCAGGGCCCGGTGACTCGGAGACGGAACCAATAGGCCTCGGGGGAAACCGGAAGGGGCACCACGATTTCCTGAATCGCACCGGTTCCCACCACCGATTCTCCGATCGATTGCCAGTCTCCCGTTAACTCCGCGGCCGTCTCGGTCTGATAGCGAAACCCAGACACCCCTTCGAACTGGAGAGCGATCTCCCCGGGGCGGAACGTCGGAGTCCGGAGTTTCAGCACACTGGACGGGTTCAGGTAATCGGTGCCCGCGGCCACTTCGTCGCGGGTGATCACGCCGTCGCGATCCGGATCCGCCAACCCGTCGACGGCAAGGTTCGGATTGAACTTGTGCGAGCGCTCCCACGCGTCGCTCAGTCCGTCGCCGTCGAAGTCCCGATCCTCGCGCGCACTCACCTCGTTCAACCGGAACAACACGACTTCGGAAGTCGTCCGCAGACCCAGGCCATCGACGCCCCAGGCGAAAATCGAGGAGGGGACCCCGGCGCCGTAGAAGCCTCCAGCGTGTTGGGTTTTGGTTGGAGTTGCTCCGGTGGGATCCACCACGGTGATCACCGCGTTGTTCACGATCTGTAGGTAGGCCACAGTCCCCTCCGACGGC
>JAEUHD010000123.1 GCA_016793645.1 Verrucomicrobiales bacterium | reverse complement strand
GACTGGACCCGCCCCAGTCCGTCCCCGAGGGGCTGGTATTTCCGAAGGACGGGCGCGGGCGGTGCCGGGGGAGGCACGGGAATCTCGGAAAGATTCTGGCAGCCGGCCATCAGAACGGTCGCCAGCACGGCCGTTCCGAGGTTCCGGGGTCCCGCAAGTCGCATCGGCCAATCAACGCCCCTGGGTTCACGAACGTCAATTCCGGGGATGCGCCGCGGCACGGGCAGCATCCCGACATGGGGGCTCCGGGTCGTCCGGAGTTCAGGCTGCTCCCTGAACCACGGGTGCGAGGGTGGCCCCGAACCGACAGGCTAAAGCCTGCACTACGAACCCGACAGGCTAAAGCCTGCACGACGAGCGCTCGTTCGTAGTCCAGCCTTTAGGCTGTTCCCTCCGCCGTCCGCATCGAGGTGGGTGTGACACCGGAAGGACAGGCTGAAGCCTGCACTACGAACGGACAGGCTAAAGCCTGCACTACGAACCCGACAGGCTGAAGCCTGCACTACGAACCTGGACTACGAACCTGCGCTATGAACACTCCGCGGACGTTGCCAGTGCCCCGCGGCTCGCTAACGTTGGTCCATGGATTGGCAGCAACCCGCGGCGCTGGCCGTCGTGATCGCCACCGCCGGCTGGATGGCCTGGCGGCGGCTGCGTCCGCGCCGGGTTGATTTCCATCGCGAGACCGGTTGCGGCTGCGGTTCCGTGGCGGGAGCCCGGCCCCCGACGGTCTGCGTCTCGGGGCGTCGTGGGGAACGTCCCCGGGTCACCGTCACCCCCCGCTGAGTTCTTCATCCGCCTCCATGACCTCGAAAAAAATCCTCCTGCTTGCCGGATGGCTGACGTGGTCGACGGCCCGGGTCACCGTCGCCGCGGAGGACCCTTCGCGGGAGGTCGCGGCAGGGAAGTCGCTGGCCGAGGATCTGCGGGCGATGCGTCCGACGGAGAGCTTCACCAACCAGGCCTCCCTGCGCCTGCGGGACGCCGATGGCAACACCCGCCGGCTTCCCCTGACGATCATCAACCGGGTCGGGGACGGGCCGTCGTGGGAGGTGATCTACGCCGCCGGCGGAACCGCGCCGGAGATGCTGTCCATGGTGCGGACTCCCGATCATCCGCCCCAGTACCGGATCACCCAGGGCGCCCAGGACGGGGTTGCGACGCCCGATTCCGCGCGATCGTTTGCGGGGTCCGATTTTTCCCTGCGGGAGCTCGGACTGGAGTTTCTCCACTGGCCCGGTCAGCGCGTGTTGCCGCGGACGCCCCCGCCGATGAAGAAGGGACAGCCGTGCAAGATTCTGGAGAGCACCAATCCCGGAGCGACGAACTACACCCGGGTGGTGTCCTGGATCAGCATCGAGCACAACGGGCTGATGCTGGCGGATGCCTATGACGCCTCGGGGAGGATTGTGAAACGGTTCAGCATCGGCTCCCTGAAGAAGGTGGACGGCGTCTGGCAGCTCCGGGACATGGAAATGATCGACGAGGTTCGCGGTACGGAGACCAAGCTGGAGTTTGAATTGAAGGCGAGGGAGTAGTTCGCCCGCTGCCGGATTGTACCGCGGCCGGGACTGCCTCAGGCTCCGCCGGGTTCCGGAATGCGGCGATCCAAATTCAGCACCATTCGAGCGCGGTTCTGGCGGATCGCCGGTGCCGCCGGCCTGCTGGCCGGACTCCTGGCGCTCGCCGACACGGTGGTGCTCAAGACGGGCGAAACCCTTCAGGGAACCGTCCTGGACCAGGGTGACCTCGAACTCGTCATCGACACCCCGGACCAGGGACGACTCACCCTTCCGGCGTCCTCGGTGACCCGTGTGGATCGTGCCGATGCCCCGGGCCCACTGGCGGTGCCCGTTCCGGCGAACCCGGAGGCGCTGGATTCCCTCCTGCAGACGAGCATTCCGGTTCCCGTTCAGGAACCGCATCCCGGAGGCAATCCGATCCCGTTTGCACCCCGACCCACGCTCCCCGAGGGGACCAATTTCGTGGCCCGGGCCTACTGGGACGGGAATCTCCGATACCAATTGACGACGCGGCTCGTCCTGAAGGATCCCCTGCGGACGGACTCCACGTGGGTCGACAACCGGCTCCGGCTCCGGGGCCACATCGGGTCCAAGCTGGCGGTGGACGGAGCCGCGTTTGCGGTCACCGACGGCCAGTTGGACGTGCCGGGCGGCGTCCAGATCCGCAAGTTCAGCGTGCTGACGGACGGGGAATTCGGCGTGTGGCTGACCAACCAGTTCAGCATCGAACTGGGTCTCGTCGACGGCTCGTTCTATTTGACCAAGGCCTACTACCGGATCGTGGATCTTCCGCACGTCGGCGATCTCACCGTCGGGTATTTTTCGGCGCCCCAGACGCTGGAGAACATCATGTCCTTCGGCAGCCTGACCTTCATGGAACCCTCCGCCGGAACCGCGGCCTTCAGTCCGGGCAACCGCTCGGGAATCGAGTGGAACACCGCCTATCTGGACGAGCGCATGACGGCCGCCGCAGGTATTTTCTCGTTGGGACAGGACCCCAACATCAACTTCGGAAACGCCTCGGACGCCCTGGCGCAGCCGATCGTGCGGATCACCGGGCTTCCCTGGGCGGACCGGGACCGCTGGATGCACATCGGAGCCAGTGCCGCCCTCGTGTTCTCGGGCAACTCCGACATCCAGTATCAGGCGCGACCGGAAAGCCGCCTGGCGCCGTTTCTGGTGAACACCAGCACCATCGAGGCGCGGACCGCGGCCATCGGAGGCCTTGAATGGATCCAGGCCCTGGGTCCCGTCCTGCTGCAGTCGGAGTACGTCAGCACCGCCGTGTTCCGCGATGCCGGGAATCTGCGGTTTCAGGGCGGCTACTTTGCCGGGGGCTGGATGCTCACCGGCGAATCGCGCCCCTACAATCGCTTCATCGGCATCCCCACCCGCCTCCGCCCCGAACACCCCCTGTGGGGCCCCAACTCCGGCTGGGGCGCCTGGGAGGCGGCGGGACGGCTTTCCCTCATCGATCTGACCGACGGGGACATTTCGGGCGGGCGCATGCGCATCGTGATGGGCGGGCTGAACTGGTATTGGAACCAGTACATCCGATGGCAGTTGAACGCGGGTTATGCCGTCGTCAGCGGGGGGCCCACCCCGGGGAATCTGCTGATCTTCGAGGCCCGGTTCGAGTCCCAGTTCTAGCCCGGATCGTTCACACTCCTTCCGCTGCGGCTGGCTGCAAGCCCGCCTGGCGGTGTTTGCCTCGCGTTCCTCACCGGACAGTATGTCCCCATACAGCCCGGTTCGGAATCGCTTCGGCCGCCTTGCCAGACGGGCATTCGCTGCGCCTCGTGATGAAAGCTTGTGAACGATCCGGGCTGGCCCGGGGATTTCACACTCCTTCCGCTGCGGCGCGCGGGAACGGTCCGCGCGCCCTTGGCCGGAACGCTGCCGTCGGCCCGGCTCAGAACCCTTCCATTCCGATCACGCGCATCAGTTCCTCCAGCGTGGTCTCCCCGTTCATGACGCGCCGCATGCCCTTCACCCAGAGCGTCTGCAGGCCGTCCGCCACCGCAATCTGCTCCAACTGGCGCGTCGGACGCTTCTCCAGGATCGCGTCCCGGAGATTCTCCCCCACCGTGAGCATTTCCGTCACGGAAACGCGTCCACTGAATCCGGTGTGGGCGCAGGCGGCGCATCCGGCCCCCTTCTGGAATTGGCACATCTCCACCTGTTCCGGCGGGAGACGCCGAAGGAGGGCCTCCTCAGGCCGGTAGGACTCGGTGCAGACCGGGCAGTTGCGGCGGACGAGCCGGACGCCCATGACCCCGACAATGGACGACGACAACAGGAAGGGCTCGATGCCCATGTTGATCATGCGCGCGAAAATACCCGGGGTGCTCGCCGCGTGAATGGTGCTGAGCACCAGGTGCCCGGTCAGGCCGGCCTGGACCGCAATATTCGCCGTCTCGGCATCGCGGATCTCGCCGATCATGATCACCTGGGGATCCTGCCGCATGAGCGACCGCAGGGCGGTGGGATAGGTGTACTCGCGCGCCGGATTGCACTGCGACTGCGCGATCAGGGGGAGGTTGAATTCCACCGGATCCTCGACCGTGGCGATGCTGATGCTGGGCCCCGAACGATCAATCAGGTGATGCAGCGCGGCATACAGCGCGGTCGTCTTTCCCGATCCGGTCGGCCCCGTCAGAAGGATCAACCCGGTCGGGCGGGACAGCAGCCCCTTGAGCGTGGCCAGCGTGTCCTCCTCGATACCCAGGCCGTCGAGGTCGAAGCTCCGGCCCCGGGGATCGAAAATGCGGATGACCACCTTCTCACCGCGGATGGTGGGAAAGGTCGAAACGCGCAGGACGACATTACCCGCCTCCTCGAAGGTGTTGGCCCGGCCCTCCTGGGGCAGGGTGGTCTCATGGCCAATGAGGTTGGACATGATCTTGAGGCGGCCCACGATCTTCGGAAGCAGGTCGCTCGGCAGGTGCACGAGCTCATTGAGCACGCCGCTGAGGCGGATGCGGACCGCCACCGAGCTTTCCCAGGGCTCGATATGGATGTCGGACGCCCCGGACCGCACGGCGTCCACGATCACATGATCCACGAGCTTCATGATGTCGATGTCTTCGTCCGACCGGCAGGACTGGAGAAACTGGATGGTCTGGGAACTCATGGGTTTTTGGATTTACAACGAAGAACGCTGGCAAGGATGCGGGAACGGGTCGCGAAGGCGACAACTTTCCTTGGACCGGGGTGCGGACGCAATCTCACGGGATAGGGAAACGTTCAAACCCACGATTTCCTGGCAGAATATTTTCTGCCGACGGAATCCAAGGGTCCGATTCCGTCGTTTCCCAGGGGATCCTCCCACGCCGGACAGGCTCACCGGTGGCGAAATCCCAAAGGTGTGGCACGATCCCCGGTCTGCAGTTCCCGAGAATCTCCATGAGCACGACTCCGAACCGAAACGATCCCGTCCCCGGACGGTCGTTTCTTTACGAGTGCCGGGTGCTCCACCACCGCCGGAGGCCCCGGGACCATCGATTCTCCTACGGCCTTTTCCTGCTTTCCCTCGATCTCGACGAACTGCCGACGCTCGGCCGCCGACTGCGACTGCTGGGCCGGAACCGGAGGAACCTTTACGAGTTCCGCGACCGGGACCATCTGGAGCACCCCGCCACGGGGGGTGAACCCGACCTGAAGTCCTCCATCCGGTCCTGGCTGGCCACCCAGGGAATCGCGACGGAATCCGATGTGCGCATCCAGTTGGTCACCCTGCCCCGGGTGGCGGGATACGTGTTCAATCCGGTCAGCTTCTATTTTGTGACGACACCGGAGGGCGTTCCGGTCTGTGCCGTGGTTGAGGTGGGGAACACCTTTGGCGAACTGAAGGCCTATGTCGTGCCTCCGGACGGCGCGCCCCACCGCGAATCCACGTCCGCCCGCTACCACCGGGTCGTGCCCAAGGAATTCTACGTGTCCCCATTCTCCGATCTGGACGTCCGGTTCGATTTCAACCTGAAGGCACCGGGAGACCGTCTGGAGATCGTGATCAATGATGTCACCGCGGACGGCACGGTGCTCCTCGTCAGCGTGCTGACGGGGCGGCAACATCCGCTGACGGATCTTCAACTGCTTCGACTCACCGCAAAGTACCCGCTCGTCACGCTGCGGGTGATCAGCCTGATCCATTGGGAGGCCTTCCGGCTCTGGGCCAAACGACTCCCCTGGCACCGCAAGGCGGAAAATCCGGCGCTCCAGACCGGGGTCCATCGTCCCCACGCTTCCCTTCGGTCCGCCTCGGCGACCCTCCCCATTCCCTCCCACTCCCCCACGCCCCCGTGATGCTTCGAACCCCGATCCTCCCCCTCGCCCTGGTCCTCGCCCTGGGCCTGCCCGCCGCACTGTCCTCCGGCCGCGCCTCCGACTGGTCGTCGTGGAGGGGACCTGCCCGCGACGGCCAATCCCCGGAGACGGGCTGGTCCCACGACTGGCCCTCCGAGGGACCGCGGATCCTTTGGAAGGACGGTGTCGGAACCGGATTCTCCTCCATGGTCATTGCGGACGGACGCCTGTACACGATGGGCTGGCAGAACGATGAGGACCTCGTCTTCTGCCTGAATGCAGTGACGGGGGCGACCAACTGGATCGCGCGATATGCCCAGCCGCTGGGGAACAAGATGTACGAGGGCGGCCCCAACTCGACGCCACTGGTCGTCGGGAGCCGCGTGTACACCGCCAGCAAGACAGGCCTCGTCCATGCCTTCGACACCGCCTCGGGGAACGTCGTCTGGAAAACCTCCCTGAAGGATGCGGTGGGCGCCCCCCTGTCGGACTGGGGAGTTTCGGGCGCACCGGTGCTGGCGGATGCCCGGACGCTTCTCGTCAACTACGGGCCCCATGGCGTCGCGCTCGACCCCGAAACGGGCGCCGTCCGGTGGAATTCCGGACGCAAAAAGGACATGAGCTTCGCCGCGCCCGTGGTCACCGCTCTGGGAGGAAAGCCGGCCGCGCTCTTCTTCATGTCCGAAGCCCTGGTCGCCGTGGATCCCGCCACCGGGACCGAATTGTGGCGCTCGTCCTTCGGGAAGGGATTTCGGACCCACTGCTCGGATCCCCTCGTCGCGGGAGACCGTGTCTTCATCAGTTCCGGGGACGACGGGGGCGAACTGCTGGAGATCCGTCAGAGCGGCGCGAAACGCGTGTGGAAGAACGCGAACCTGTCCACCTTCACCGGTACTGCCGTGTTGGTGGGCCAATACCTCTACGGACTCGACACCGCCGGATACAAGGGACCCGAGCAGGAACTGCGCTGTGTGGATCTGGCGACCGGAACGGTGAAATGGGGGGAGAAGGGATTTGGCCAGGGCAGCCTGATCGCCGCCGGCGACCGCCTGATCGTGCAGGGGGACAAGGGTGAGATCAGCGTGGTCCGCGCCTCCCCGGAACGCTTCGAACTCCTCGCCCGGTGCCAGCCGATCGGCGGCAAATGCTGGACCACGCCGGCGCTCTCCGACGGCCGCCTCTACGTCCGGAACGCCCGAGGTGATCTCGCCTGCCTCGACCTCAACCCCGCCGGGTCCCCCGGACGCTGACCCCAACCCTTCCCTTTTCGTGAACCCGCTCGACTCCAATCCCCTCGCCTTCGCCGGCTCGACCGCGGTGGACGAGGACCACGCTCCCCAGGACCGGATTCCCTGGCCCGACCGGGTCAGCCAGCAGCTCGTGCTCCGGGCCTTCGAAGGAATGACCCGCGGAAGTCTCTCCCTTCGTCTCCCGGACGGTTCCGCATTCCACAGCCGCGGCGGCGGTCCCGGTCCCCAGGCCGAGATCCAGGTCCATCGCAGCCGCTTCTTCCGGCGGTGCGCCCTTCATGGTGACATTGGATTTGGCGAGGCCTATCAGGATGGCGACTGGTCCACCCCCGA
>JAEUHD010000118.1 GCA_016793645.1 Verrucomicrobiales bacterium | reverse complement strand
ACGGTCCGGACCTCGTCGCGCAGTTCCGGATCGAGGGCGCTGGTGGGTTCGTCCAAGAGGAGGACGTCCGGATTCATCGCCAGGGCGCGGGCGATGGCGACGCGTTGCTGCTGTCCGCCGGACAGTTGCGAGGGATAGTGTCCCGCACGGTCTGAAAGCCCGACCCGCGCCAGCAGACTTCGCGCCCGGGATTCACACTCCGCGGGAGGAAGACCGAGCACGTGGCGCGGTCCTTCCAGGATGTTTTCGAGGGCGGTTCGGTGCGGAAAGAGATGGAACTGCTGGAACACCATGCCGGCGCGGCGACGGAGTTGTTGGGTCTCGCGATGGGAGGGCGTCCGGGTGTCGTCGAGCACCAGGTCGCCCAGCGTCACGCATCCGGCATCCGGGGTTTCGAGCCGATTGAGACAACGCAGGAAGGTGCTTTTGCCACAGCCGCTTGGACCGATGAAGACGACGGTTTCGCCCCGCTGCTGTCCGTGGTTCACCCCCCGAAGCACGGGGGTCCCGGCGTAGCTTTTCGTCAGTCCTTCAACGCGTATCACGGTGCATCCTCCGTTCCAGCCAGCGGGCGCCCTGGGAGGCGGCGTAGCTGAGGGTGAAGTAAATCGCGGCGGTCAGGATGCCGAGTCCGATGTAGTCCCCGGTGTCGATGGCCCGGATCTGATACGCCTTCGTCAGCTCCACCAGGGCGATCACGGAGACGATGGAGGAGTCCTTGAACATGGCGATGAAGTCGTTGGTGACGCTGGGCAGGCTGATGCGCAGCGACTGGGGCAGGATCACCCGTCGGAGCATCAGGCTTCGGGACATCCCGAGCGCCAGCGCCGCCTCGGTTTGTCCGCGGGGCACAGCCTGGATCCCTGCCCGGTAGTTCTCGGCTTCGGACGCGGCGTAGTTCAATCCGAGGGACAGCACCGCCGCAGCCCCGGCCGAGAGGCGGAGCCCGAGCTGTTGTGCGAGCCCGAAGTAGATAAAGTAGATCTGCAACAGGAGAGGCGTGCCGCGGAAGACTTCGATGTAGGCCACGGACAACCATCGCACGGGGGCGGGGCCGTAGAGTCGGAGGAGGGCGAGGACGAGTCCCCAGGTCACGGCGAGGACCATGCCGCCACAGGTGACCCAGATCGTGGTGACCGAGGCTTCCAGCAGGAACGGCAGGTAGGTGCGCCACTCCCGGAGGACGGAGTGACGTTGGGGTGACGCGGACCGGGTTTCCTCGTGCCAGTCCCGCAGTGCCTGCTGGTCGGAGTTCCAAAGCGAGTACCTGCGATAGATGCGTTCCAAGGAGCCGTCCACTGCGAGGGTACCGATCGCATCGTTGATCCGGAGGAGTAGATTGGTGTCCCCGGTGCGGACACCGACGGCGTAGGCACCGAGGGCGAACGGGGTGCCGGCGGGATGCAGGGCGGGGCGGCCGGCGAGGTTTGCCTGTGCGATCGGAGTGTCGGTGAGCACGGCGTCGAGCCGTCCGAGTTCCAGATCGCTGAAGTAATTGACGTTGTCCTGATACACCCGCACGTCGATGCCGTCCGTGCGGTCGGCGAGGTGGTGGGACCCGGACGCGGATAAGACGCCGACGCGTTTTCCCCGGAGATCCTCGAGTCGCGCGGTGTGGGTATCCGCGGCGGGAACCACGAGCTGCTGCCCGTAAATGAAGTAGGGCCGGCTCATGTCGATCTTCGCGAGGTTCTCCGGGCTGCGTTCGAGTCCCGCGATGATGACGTCGAAATGGCTTCCGTCCTGCAGGGCGGGAACGAGCATGTCCCAGTTGTTCTGCACGAACTCCGAGCGGACCCCGAGGCGTTCAGCGAGTGCGTTGGCGAACTCCACCTCGAATCCCACGAGTTCCGTGGGCCGGTCCGGAGGATGGTAGATGTAGGGGATGCCGCCTTCCGCGTCATTGCCCCAGCGCAGGATGCCGCGCCGTTGGATCTCCCCCCAGGTGTCCCCGTGGGCGGCCAGGAACACGAGGCATCCGGCCACCAGCAACCCCCGCGACCACGTCGCGATGGAACTGCGGAAGGGCCTGGAGGCGGAAGCGCTCGGCACGAGCGCTATACGGGGTCACGCCGCCGAATTCACAAGAGGAATTTGCGAGTCGCGACATCGGGTCGCGCGGGAAACCCTCACCGCGCTCCGGCGGCGGCGGGAACCGGGCGGGACCCGGAGGGGGAGGCCTGAGCCGATTTGGGCGACCCATTGCGGCTGCGCCAATAGCGGTCCGGAAGGAGGCCGAGTCCGATGATGGCCAGTTGGCTGAGGATGAAGGCGCCGAGCCACAGGAAGGCGCCGCTCATGAAGCCGTAGGAGTGGAGTCCGATGTTCAGCATGTTGGTGCCGAACCAGGACCAGCTCGTGACGATGTTGCCGACCACGGTGAGGTTCATCAGACCGCGCTCGCGAACGATGCCGCCCCAGCGCGCGTGCAGCAGGAGGGCGTTCCACAGAACGATGATGAGGGCGCCGTTCTCCTTGGGATCCCAACCCCAGAAGCGTCCCCAGCTTTGGTCGGCCCAGATGCCGCCGAGGATGGTGCCGATGAAGCTGAAGAGGGTCGCGAAGCAGATGATGCCATAGACCATGCGGGCGAGGGCGCGTCCGGTGGCCTCGTCGAGTCCGCGCGTGAGCACCCCGCGCAGGATGTACACCACCGCGAGGAAGCCGGCGACGTAGGTGCTGGCGTATCCGAGCGTCACGATGACCACGTGGGTGGCGAGCCAGAAGTTGGTGTCGAGCACCGCCTGGAGCATCACCATGGTGTCGCCGCCGAGCGCGAGGTTGTGGGCGATGATGAGCGTCACGAAGCCGAGGGAGGACGCGACCACGAGGCCGATGGCATTGCGCCAGAATTTTTCGAGCACCATGCCCAGCACCACGGAGCCCCAGCCGATGAAGATGGCCGAGGAGTAGAGGTTGGTGACCGGCGGGCGGCCCTCAAGCACCATGCGGAAGATCAATCCGGTGGAGTGGATGACGAAGGCGAGTCCGACGAGGGCGAAGGCGGTCCTGCGGGACCATTCCGCGAAGTGGAACCAGTAGTAAATCGCAAAGAGAAACGCGGCGACGTAGATGACCAGCGCGTCGTAGAACGGGGCCATGTGATTGAAGAAGGATTCGCGGTGTCCCTTGGTGACTTCAGCCTGAAGTCCGGCAGGGAGCGATCGGCGGTAGTCCTCCACGGCCTGGACGAAGGCCGGTCCGGTCCCGGATTGGAAGGCGTCGGACATCCTGGCCCACGCGGCCACGGTGGGGGGCAGGGGTTCCCCGCGGACGTGGGCCATCAGCACCTCGCCCATGCGCGACCACCCGTCCCGGTCCCGTTCGGGATGGTGCGGCGGGATGACCAGCGGGGGCTCCATTTCGACCGTGACGTTGTAGCGGGTGACCAGGCCCAGAAGATTGTTGAAGGCGTTGGTGTCGTAGGGCTGCCCGTTTTGCTGGGCGCGGACGGCCGCGACGCCCCCGGGAATTGCGGACTCGAAGGCGGCCAGTTCGGAGGTGAAGTTCACGGTGTCCTGGGGACGCACCGTGTTCTTGAGGCGCATGTAGAGCGTGAGCGCGTTCCGGAGCTTGAGGATGGCGCGATCAAAGGCGTCGCGCTGGGATTCCTCCCTTTTGGTGGTGAGGATCTGTTTCGACTGGTCCTCGATCTCCTTGAAGCCCGGGGAGAGCTGGTTCCAGGAGTAGTGCTTGCCGTCCGAGCCGGTGGCGTCGTTTTTCCCCGGCAGCTTGAGCAGGGAGATCACACCCGGATGGTCGATGCGAAATGCCTTCCGGTCATCGGCGGCGGAGGGCCGCATCATCACCTCGGCCAGCCATTCGGCGGCGGAGAGGGTTCGGTTGGTGACGCCGAGGGAGGCGGCAATGGGCGAACGGGCGGCCAGTTCCGACGCCGACATCGGGGTGCGCACCGTGTAGCGGTCCCGGATCTGGACCAGGGAATTGCGCGCCACGGAATCCAGCGGCTGGTGGCGTCCGTTGAACACCACGGGCAGCTCGGCGAATTCCTCCACGCGGAATTCGCCGGGTTTCGGCGCGCGGAGTGTGGACAGGAACCAGAGGGCAAAGACGCCGGTGATGATCCAGGGCAGGAAGCGCTTCATGGACGTGGAGGAATGGGGGATCAGGCGGTCCGCTTGCGGAGGAATCCGACGAGGTGGATGAGGAACTGGATGATGAGCCCCGCCAGCACGAAGACAGTGCCGAAATAGGGGGCGATCCAGGACGGGTTCCGAACCACCTGGAGCACGCTGATGCCGCGTCCACCCCGCGTCATTTCTTCGCGGTCCATCTGGTGCTGGTAGAAGGTGAGTCCGCCGTAGCGCAGGGGTTCGTTCATGGAGATGTCCACCTCGCGTTTTTCACCGGTGGCCGGGCGTTCCAGTTGCACCCGACTGGCGAAGTTCCGGGGAATTCCCCTCGGATCGGAGGCGGTGCGTGTGCCGGTGTACACCTCATGGGTGGTCTTGAGCAGTTTGACCGAGAAGGGCTGGTAGTAGCGCGTGGGACGCAGGGCCACCCGCCAGGTCCTGCCACCGGATTCCACCGGTTGTTCGTTGAGGACCAGCCCGAAGAGCCAGGTTCCGAGGGAGGCCCCATTGGCGTCCGCAAGTTCCACGACGGTGCCCGGAAGATTTCGGTCGTTCATCGTGCGCACCGGCGGGGCCGGCGAGAAAACCGCCTTGGTGCCGACGCCCTGGGTGGCGGCGGGCGGACGATTGGTGTCCACCATCGGAGCCCGGCTGCGGATGGACGCATTCTCCGCGAATTCCCGGACGCGAACCGTGAAGGGAAGTTGCGGATGACGGATTTCTCCCCCGCGGGCGAGCACGGAGTCCGGGATCGAAATCACGAGATCCATGGAGGGATCCTGCGTGTCCCCGAGGAAGACCAGTTCGGTCTTCTGAAAATCCTCGGAGTAATTGCGCCACTCGCCCTCCGGGAAGCTCATCCGGCTTTCGCGAGAAAACAGGTCGGTCGCCAATTGGCCGAGCAGGAGCATCATCACGCCGAGGTGCGTCAGGAAAATGCCGGACTTCCGCCACGTCGGCTTGAACCGCGTGGTGTGCGCGGCGAGGAGATTGAGCACCAGCAGCGTGCCGAGCAGGTAGCCGCCAGGCAGGGGGATCCGGAGCCATTTCCAAGCCGGGTCGTGCGGGGACCAGACCGAGGCCCACGAACGGAAATACTTCTGCTGGGCGATGTAGAGGCCGTCCTCGGTTTGCGCGAGGGTGCCGAAGAAGGTCACCAGGATGCCGAGTCCGAGCAGGACGACGGTGAGGCGCAGGGAGCTCAGCGGGGCGAGCCAGCGAACCCAGGAGGACCGGGTTCCCGGGGGCGCCGGGTGGGACGGCGGGGGCCGCTGGGCGTCCCTTTCGGGGGCGCGGGGAGGAGTGGTGGCCGGGGCGCTCATGATGAGAACGGACTCTCAGACGGAATCGGGGCGTGCGGCTTCACGGGTATTTCACCGACTTCACGAAGCCCAGGAAGGCGTCCTTTTGGGCGGCGACCAGCGCTCCATCACCGGTGAGCTTGTAGAACCAGGTGCGGTCGGGGCGCGACACCACGGCGGCGAGCATGCGTTTGCCCGCGGACGCCCCTTCGCCGGCCAGGTCCACGATCACCGCCTCGTCGCCGGCGGGCGTGGTGAGCTGGGTGGATTCCCGGGCGAGGCCTGCATCATCCAGCGGGGACAGGGCCATCTGGCCGCGCCAGCGATTGACGTTGGCCAGGAGTCCACCGGCGCTGGGGCCCAGTGCGACGACCGAGAGGTCCCCGGTTTGGCCGTTGGCACCGTCGATGGCGAAGCTGGCGAGTCGCATGGTCGAGGCGGGCACGGACTTCCATCCAGCGGGCACGGTCCAATTCGGGAGTCCGGTGGACGGCGGGGCCGCGACGGGTCCCTTCATGGCGGGTGCCCCCGGGGCTGCGGCGGGCGCGGGTGCGGATGCGGGCGAGGCTGCGGTGGCCTGGGGGGCGGGGCCTGTTTGAACCGACTTCAGCCAGGCGAGAAACTTGGGACGGTTTTCCGCGACGAGGGCGTCCTCTCCCGTGGCCTTGAAGAACACCGTGGTGTCGCCGGCGACGAAGAATGCGGCCAGGGTCCGGGCCTTGTACTTGCCATCGAGCACCGCCTTGTCGCCGGCCATGTCGTACAGGTCGCCGGAGAGTTCACCAATGGCCACGGGTTGGCGGAGCCCGGCGAGATCCGCCTCTGTGATCGGGCCGAGACCGATCTGGTCGCGCCAGCGATTGACGTTGGCGAGCAGTGAACCGGCGGTGCCGCCGAGGGGAACGACGGAAATGTCCACCGCGCGGCCGTCGGGTGCCGTCACCGCGTAGGAGGCGATGCGCATGCCGCCGGGGGGGGAGGCTTTCTCGGTCCAGCCCTCGGGAACGGTCCAGGGCACCTTGGAATCCGGCCGGTGGGTGCCCGATTCGGAGGCGGTGTCCGGCGCCGGGGGCGACTGGCCCTCGCGGGGAGCCTGGTACACTTGGATCTCATCGCGGGGTTTGCACCCGGCGACGAGGCAGATCGCGGCCAACGAAAGCACCGGAAAACGGCAACTGCGCATCGGGTGTAAGTAGCCATTTGTGATCCCAGCGGCAAGCGGACATCGGACTGGGGACAGCCTAAAGGCTGCACTACGAACGTTTGTTTGTAGTGCAGGCTTCAGCCTGTCCGGGGCCGGGCGGACAACGCGGTGTTGAAAATTGCGGGCGTGGGCGGGTGGCCCGGGTCAGGGGGATTCCATGTTTCTTGGGGAGGGGGACAGCCTAAAGGCTGCACTACGAACGAACGTTTGTTTGTAGTGCAGGCTTCAGCCTGTCCGGGGGCCGGGCGGGCAACGCGGTGTTGAAGTCGCGGGCGTGGGACCGGGGCCGGGGGACAGCCTAAAGGCTGCACTACGAGCCAGCCTCCGCTGTCTGCCTCAACTCTGAAATCGCCGCCTCGGGCGGATTTTCGGTAACTTCGCGGCATGGGTTCCTCAGGAAGCGGGTGAGATGAATGCTCTGACCCCGAATTCCCCGTGTTCCCGGTGCGGTGCGCCCATTCCCACGGATGCGCCGCGCGGCCTGTGCCCCCGCTGTTTGCTGGCGGGAGTGGCCGAATCCACGGATTCCGCCCGGCCGCCCGGCCGCCGACCGCCTCCCCCGCTGGACGCCGTTCGATCCGCCTTCCCGGCGCTGGAAGTCCTGGAGCTCATCGGCTCGGGCGGCATGGGGTTCGTGTACGCGGCGCGGCAGCCCCATCTGGACCGGAGGGTGGCGTTGAAGCTCCTGCCAGTGGCTCCCGACAGCGATCCGGCCTTTGCAGAACGCTTCGCGAGGGAGGGGCGCCTGCTGGCCCGGCTGAATCATCCCCACATCGTGGCTGTGTATGAGTACGGACAGGTGCCGGGATTCTGCTACCTGATCCTGGAATTCGTGGACGGCGTGAATCTGCGCCAGGCCATGGAGTCGGGACGATTTTCACCCGCGGAGGCCCTGGCCATCGTCCCCAGGATTTGCGAGGCCCTCCAGTACGCGCACGAACAGGGAGTCCTGCATCGGGACATCAAGCCGGAGAATCTCCTGCTCGACTCCCGTGGACGGGTGAAGATCGCGGACTTCGGCATCGCCAAGATGGTCGGCGACCGGGTGACCGACATCACCCTGACGGCGAGCGGTGCGCGCCTGGGTACGCCGCATTACATGGCGCCGGAGCAGATCGAGTCCCCGTCGGCGGTGGATCATCGGGCGGACATCTATTCCCTTGGGGTGGTCTTCTACGAACTGCTCACCGGAGAATTGCCCCTGGGCCGCTTCGGTCCGCCGTCGTCCAAGGCGTCCCTCGACGCGCGCATTGATGAGATCGTGATGCGGGCGCTGGCCAAGGAACGGGAGCTGCGCCAGCAGAGTGCGGGCGAGGTGAAGACGCAGGTGGAGGGACTCGAGGGCGGGAGTCCCGTTCAGGGTGCGTTTTCCTGGGCCCAGGATCATTCCACGTTCGGTGGCAGGGGGGCGTTTGAATACAAGTCCCGGCGGACCATTGGAGGTCTTCCCTGGATCCATATCGTCTCGGGCATCGACCCAAAGACGGGTCGCGCCCGCGAGGCGCGCGGGGTGCTGGCCCTCGGGCCCCGAGCCCGGGGCGTGTTCGCGGTGGGAGGATCCGCGCGTGGAGTCGTGGCGTTCGGGGGCGGGGCGATGGGGGTGGTTGCCTTCGGAGGATTCGCCTTCGGGGGCGTGGCGATCGGCGGGTTCGCGGTCGGTCTTTTCAGTTTTGGAGGCTTTGCGCTGGCCCTGCTGCTGGCGCTGGGCGGATTCGCCGTGGGTTCGGAAGCCTTCGGCGGTCTGGCGGTGGGATTTCGGGCGCTGGGAGGATTGGTCTATTCCGGGGTTCCGATGACCTCGCTCGGTTGGGAACGGACGGTGCTGAACTGGCTTCCCTGGATTTGGGCTCCCTTGTTGCTGGTGACCTTGGTGGTGATGGTGGGGTCCATAGCATTGACCCTTTGGGCGGCGCGTCGTCAGGGACAACTTCGGGAAACGGGCCGCCCGCCGGAGGTTCGACCGAATCCGTGGCCGCACCGCCTTTACTGGCTCATCGTGGGGTCCTTCATGATCGTCGGGTCGGCAGTGATCTCCGGCGTGGGCTTGCCGATCCTGATGCGGTCGATTGCCGTGGAATGGGGACAGATGCATCCCGGATGGTTCAGGCCGATGACCATCCTGCTGGGGTGGCTGCCGGCCCTGGTGGGTGGATTCGTGGTCCTTCGCTACCGCCAGACCCGGCCCACGTCGTCTCGCGCGACGCCCGTATCGGAATGGAACCCGTGGCCGAAGCGGATCTTCATGGGGATTCTGATCCTGGTCGTGATTCCGTTTCTCCTGTTGATGATCGGATTGCTGGTTCCCCGCATGATGGCCCGGCCGCGTCCGATGCCTGATCCACTGCCCGTCCCGGGTTCGGCGGCCCTTCATTTCGAACCCCACCTTCTCGTGTCGTTGCCGGCCGGGCAGGAGACCCGGATTGCGGTGAAGGTGTGGCGCAATGGCGTTCCTCGGACTCTTCAAGGGGCAGGGTTCACTCTGAAGCCCGGAATTGTGGGTGATCGCCCGATGGATCTCTCCTTCGCGCTGACGGCGGGAGATTTGCCGGGGACCTGGTCCATTTCGACGCCGGTCGGAACGTCTGCTGAATTGGCGATTCCGGAGGATCTCGACCTTGCCGAGGTGGTGTCGGGACCGGTGCGGCTTCGGGCCGGAGAACGGACGAGGCGATGGCTGTTTGTTCCCGTGGAATGTGATCTTACCCAGATTCATGTTTCCGGGGAGAAGTGGTCCTATCGCACCCTCGGGGGAGGCGAAGAGCGCCCGATCAACGGGATCTCGGTCGACATTGAGCCGCAGGACGCCGGGGATCTGGATGATGCGATACTCATGGCCGCGCAAAGACTGGATGAATTGATGCGCGCCCAAGATCGGACGCATCTGGGTCCGGGGGAACCCGGGTCCGCGGAGGCAACTTCCGAGGACCTGGACCGTCAGGTTCTCGAAGCTCGGAAGCAATTGGAGGCGCTTCAACGTGCGGCGTCCGGCAGCGAATCGACCTTGCCATGAACGAAATCCGGCCGGACCCGTCCGCCGCTTCCGGCGATTCCTTTGCAGCCACGCGCTGGACGCTGGTGCTGCGGGCGCGCGGGGATTCGGAACCGGCGCGGGCGGCCTTGGGAGAGTTGTGCGGGGCCTATTGGAATCCGGTCTTCCGCTTTTTGCGGGCGGAAGGGTGCGACGAGGATGCGGCTCGGGAACGGGCACAGGAGTTTTTCGCGCGGATCCTGTCCGGACGCGGGTTTGACGGGGCCACTCCCGAGCGCGGCCGGTTCCGCTCCTTCCTCCTGGGCGCGTTGAAGCACTACTTGGCGGATCGGCGGGATCGTGAGTGCGCGGCCAAGCGTGGCGGCGGAGCGATTCCGGAATCCCTCCGGACCGAGACCGACACGTCCCCGGGCCATGAGGTGGCGTCCCGGTCGGATCCGGATCCCGGGGTGGGCTTTGACCGCCAATGGGCTTACGCCGTGATGGATCGTGCGTTGACGGCGCTGGAACGGGAACAGGCCTCGGCCGGACGTGAGACCCACTTTCAGGTGTTGAAACCCTGGCTGGCCGGGGACGGCGTGGCCGGTACGACTTTGGATGCGTCCCGTCAGTTGGAAATGAGCGAGGGAGCAGTCAAGGTAGCGATCCACCGTTTGCGCCGGCGGTTCCGGGAATTGGTGCGGCACGAGGTCGCCCAGACCGTCCCGGCTTCGGATGATGTGGATGAGGAGATCCGATATCTCATCCAGGTGTTGTCCCGATGAGAAGAGCCTGCAGGGAGAACCCTGTTCTCAGTGCTTGCGGATCGTGAAGTAGTCGCGGACGCGTCCCTTCTCGTTGATGAAGGTCGCGTTGAGTTCGGGTCCGTGGATGTCGAGGATCAACGAGCCGAGCTTGTTCAGGGAAAGAAACATTGCCGGGTGGTTCAGTTTGCCGCCGCTGGTTTGTCCCGACGATCCGGCCACAATGTACACCGCGCCCTGGTGGGGGGACGGCCCCGCCGGTTTCTCATAGGCGCCGTCGCCATCGGCACGTCCGTTGCCGCGATTGATGAAGTTCGCGGGTCCCATGTTCGTGCTGAAGCCATAGGAGCCGTCGAGCAGGTAGCTCCGTTCGTAGTCGTGACTGTGTCCGGCGAGTACGAGGTCCACACCGCCCGCCTCCAGGATGGGGAGGATGTTCTGCCGCATGTCGATGAGGCGTCCGCCGCTGTCCGTCAGGGAATCGGAGTCATGGGATCCCTTGGTGTATGGCGGGTGGTGGAAGAAGCAGAGGATCCATTCGCGGGCCGTGCTCTCCAGGTCGGCGCGCAGCCATTGGGCCATGGCGCCCCTGGCACTGCGGTCGGTGTCCTGGGAGTCGAGGCAGATAAAATGGATGTTGGCGTAATCGAAGGAGTAGTAGGCCTCGGTCCCGCTGGGCAGGCCGCCCGCCTGCGCCTGGGTGGGGAGGGTGAAGACGTCGTAGTACACCCCGGATTGCGTCGGCGAGTTCGCGCTGCCGGCGTCGTGATTCCCCAGCGTGGGCCATAGCGGGGACTGTCGAAGCAACCACACGTAGGGATCAAAGACCCCGGCCTGGTATTGGCGATCGGTGCCCGCGCTGTACGCATTGTCCCCCAGCATCAGCCAGAGGTCCGGGGGCCGCCCGGCGGCGTATCCGTAGAAGGAATCGCGGACGGCGAACTGGTTGGTGTTGGCCGTTCCGGAATCGCCGATGACCCAGATCCGGGTCGGACGGACCGTCCCCGCAATCGGGGCGGTCCGAAAGGTGTAGGACTGCCCCGGAACGTTGAACCAGTCGTTGGTCTCGCGTCCGATGGCATAACTGTACTGGGTGTCCGGACGCAGCCCGCCGATGCGGACGACATGGTCCGTCAGTGTTCCCGCATGCTGGGTGACATTCGTGGCGGTGTCGGCGGTGAGGCCGAAGCGGACCAATCCCTTGGTCTCCTTGTCCGTCCTCCAGCGCAGGACCATGGAATTGGAGGTCTGCAACTGGAGATAGGGGCCGCGAACGACCTTGGGAGGCGCGGCCTGTGCGCGGATCAGCAGCAGCAGCGGCAGCAGGAGGAGCAGTGGACCGGATCGGATCATGGCGACGACGGCGCGCGAGACTCCGTCCCGGGAGGAACGCCCGCAAGCTTCGCTTCAATCTGTTGTCGCAGTTCGCTGGCGGTCCAGGCCCTCCGGAGTTTGTCCGGAAGCGCGTCGAGGATGCGCAGTGCGGATTGGAATTCGATCCGGGCCTCGTTCGTCCGGCCCGCCTTCAGGAGGACATCCCCGCGGCGGGCGATCCAGCGCTCCTTGCGCTCCGCCCGCGCGGCCAGGGCATCGAGTCGTGCCAGGGCGCGATCCGTTTGTCCCCGTTGCTGCTCCAGGTCCACGGCCATCAACTCCAGGGCCGGCAGCGGACCGAGACGGGCAATTCCCGCATCCAGCGGACGCAGGATCTCTTCCGCTGGCGCGTTGGCGGTCTGCAGGGCCCGGGCCTGCTCCAGATACCAATCGGGCAGGGGATCGGGACTGAGCGCGATGGCGACCTCCAGTTGTGCGGCGGCGTCGCGGGGACGTCCGGCGAGCCGGAGGGCGCGGAAGAGGGTTCGTCGCCCGGGCACCGAATCGGGGCATGCGTTCACGAACTGCTCGAGTCGCCGTACCGCATCATTGGTGGCGCCGAGATCAAGGCTGGCCTGTCCGAGGTGGAACTCGTTGGTGATGTCGCGGGGACGCAGCGTCGCGACCCGTTGGAAATCCTTCTGCGCGTCGGCGGGGAGACCGTGGAGCAGCAGCAGTTCACCCCGTCGCACCAGCCGCGCCGGGTCATCGGGATGCTGCTCCAGTTCCGCGGTGAGAATTAGGATCTGTTCGTGAACCGGGCCGTGGGCGTGTGTGCCTTCGGCCCCTGCGAACAGCAGGGCGCCGGCGACCATCGCCCGCCAGGCGGGTGGGGTCCGTGTGCGTTGGACCTTCGTTGCGGAAACCGACGCCGGGTTGGAATTCGGGTCGGTCACGGGGCGGGCGTTGGTTCCGGCTCAGAGTTGGATCCGTCCTTCGAAGACGAAGGTTGCGGGGCCCGTGAGCCGGACGTTGGAGAACGTGTCGCCCTGACGATCGAACGCCACCTCCAGTTCATCGCCGCCCTGGACCTGTACGCGGACCGGCGACGTGAACCCGTGGACGGCGGCGCTGACCATGGCGCTCGCCGACACACCCGTGCCGCAGGCCAGGGTTTCCCCTTCGACGCCGCGCTCGTAGGTGCGCACGCGGATGGAGTTGTGTCCGCGGACCTGGGCGAAGTTCACATTGGTGCCGCGCGGCTTGAAGTGTTCATGCCAGCGCAGTTCGGCACCGAGCTGCTGCACCATGGCGCGGTCCGCGTCGGGGACGAACACCACGGCGTGGGGAACCCCGGTGTTCAGGGAACTGACCTCCAATGGGCCCTGTGCGCTGGCCACGGATTCGCGCAGTTTCAGGGAGTGGGGGCTGGTCAGGGTGACTGTCACGCGTTCGCCGTGAAACTCGGCCCCGATGACACCCGCCGCGGTTTGGAACCGGAGTGTGGGCGCCTTCCATCCGGTGGTGCGCTGGATGTACCGGGCGAAACAGCGTGCGCCGTTGCCGCACATTTCCGCGTCGGACCCGTCGGAATTCCAGAATTGCCACGCCCAATCCGCGGTGCCGTCCTTGGAAGGCACCAACAGCATTAATCCGTCCGCACCGATCCCGAATTGGCGGTGGCACAGTCGGGCGACCTGTTCGCGGGTGAGGGAAATCGTTCCGGCGCGGTTGTCGGCCAGGATGAAGTCATTCCCGGCTCCGGTCATTTTGACAAACTCCAGCATCATCGTTGTGGGTGGCACCCTAGCGGGAGGACCCGCGGAAACAAGCCGGGTCCGCCTTCGCGGTCCGCCTTCGCGGGACGCTTCGCGGGATGCGGGGGCGTGTGGTGTCCGCCAGGGTTTGGAGTGCGCCAGTCCGCTGGCGCTTTGGAACGACGCGTGGCTCGCGGATGGGGCGTGTCATTCCTTTGAACGCGTCCCGCCGGGACGAAAAGAGGTAGGGATCTACCGCAGTCCAAGACGCTTCGCGGGATGCGGGACCGGACCTCAGCGGAATTGAAGCGAATAGAGGTCGGCGTCCTTGAGGACGAATCGAAGGCGCACGGGCTGACCGTTCAAGAACTCCAGGGACCGACCGGATTTCCAGGGCGCCGTTCGTTCCGTGTCGTCGCCGATCCATTCCGAAGAGTCCGCGAGGGTGAATCCCGGGATCGGAGTGCCACCCAGGTCCTGCAGTTCGACCCGCAGGCTTCCGGCGGCGCCGGTGCTGAAGTTAAGGAAGAGCCGGCTCCCGGTGAACGTCAGGAGACGCGTGACGAATTCACCTCCGGCGAAGGGCGCATGGACGGACACAAATCCGTCGGTGCGCAGGGTGTAGCGCACCAGGTGACTGCTGGGCTGCGCGTAATGGGCCTGCTTGTAGAGGGACATCTCGGCGGGACCGGTGGGGACAATCCCGAGCGCCGTGAGTCCGGCGCGGGAGGCCCAGTTGCCGGGATCGGGTCCGGGCCGGATGAACCCTTCCAGAAACCGCCGCGAATACGTCGTCCCGCCGCGGCTGGTCATGAACACGGCTTCCGCGGCGTCGCTGACGTAACCGGGATCCACTCCGAGGAGTTTCGCCTGTTCC
>JAEUHD010000106.1 GCA_016793645.1 Verrucomicrobiales bacterium | reverse complement strand
GCCGGGGCGGTTTCCTCGGCACCACGGGCCAGTTGGTGGAGGAGCGCATTCGCAAGATCGAGGGAGTCGATGCCCTCCTCGAGCAGGGTTTCGATCACATGGTCATAGTGACGATAGTCCCCCGCCTCGAGCGTGGCGCGCACCCGCTGCATCAGTTGCTGGAGGCGCGCCTCCTCGATTTCACCGTGGGACGGGACCTCGCCGCGGCGAAGACGCTGCCGGGTGAACCGTTCGATCTGGCGAATCGCGAACACCTCACGTCCGGACACGAACGAGATGGCGAGTCCGTTGCGTCCGGCGCGGCCGGTGCGGCCGATCCGGTGCACGTAATCCTCCGCATCGTAGGGGAGGTCGTAATTGAACACGACCTGGACACCCTCGACGTCGATGCCGCGCGCGGCGACATCGGTGGCCACCAGGAAATCGAGGCCTCCCTTCCGAAAGCGTCCCATCGCCCGGTCGCGGGCCGCCTGGGCCATGCCGCCGTGAATCGCGTCGGCCCGGTATCCGGCCGCGGTCAGGTGGGTCGTCAGGTCATCGACCATCCGCTGGGTGTTGCAGAAGACGATGCCGAGGCGGACGTCGTGCAGTTCAATGAGGCGGGTCAGGGCCTCCAGTTTCCACCGCCGGTCCACCTCATAGTACACCTGCTCGATGTTGGGGACGGTGAGGGACTTCGCCTCGATGCGGATCCGCTCCGGGGACTTCGTGTGGCGCTGGATGAGTTCCTCGATGGCCCTGGGGATGGTCGCCGAGAAGAGGATGGTCTGACGTTCCGAAGGGGCCTTGCCGAGGATGAACTCGATGTCGTCCCGAAATCCCATGTTCAGCATCTCATCCGCCTCGTCGAGGATGACCGTGTGGATCGACGAGAGCCGCAGGGTCCCGCGATCCAGATGGTCCATGATCCGTCCGGGAGTGCCGATGACGATCTGGGCGCCCGCCTTGAGTCCCGCGAACTGACGCTCGTAGCTTTGTCCCCCATAGATGGGCAGGGCGTGGATGTTCTTCTTGAAGAACGCGAGCTTGTGAACCTCTTCGCTCACCTGGACGGCGAGTTCCCGGGTCGGGCAGAGGATCAGGACCTGCGGGTCGCGAATGCCGGACCGGATCCGTTCCAGCGCGGGGAGGGCGAAGGCCGCCGTCTTTCCGGATCCGGTCTGCGACTGGCCCACCACGTCCCGGCCCGCGAGAATGCGGGGAATGGCCTCCGCCTGGATCGGGGCGGCCTGCTCAAAGCCGAGGCGGGCCACGGCCTTGAGGGATTCGGGGGAGAGGCCGAGTTCGGAGAAGAGACGTGGTGTCATTCGCGAACGCGGACCATACCGCATGGACTGCCCGCGGCGAGGCCCAAGTGCTGGTTCACCGCGCCGGACTCAGTGCGCCGCCTTGCCGGACACATCGGCGGCGTGCTGGGAAAAGGACTTTCCGCGTCCCGTCGGGGCGATCACCGAATCGATGACACCGCGCTGGAATTCGTCCCACATCGGGGACATGCCCCGGAGCTTGGTCACGATTTTCGCGAAGGTTTCCAAGGTGTAGTCCACGTCCTCGACCGTGTTTGCCATGCCCAGGGTCATGATGATGTTGCCCTGGGCGAGTGCGTGGTCGAGTCCGATGGCGGCGAGGACATGGGAGATCTTGAGGCTCTTGCTGACGCAGCTCGAACCGCTGGCGACGGCGATGCCATTCAGATCGCACAGCAGCAGTTGTCCTTCACCCTCGATGAACTCGGTGGAGAGATTCAGGTTCGTCGAGATCCGCCGGGGTCCGGGCTCGGGGCCGTTGAGCCGGATGTAGGGGATGCGTTCCTTGAGCCCCTTCCAAAGCCGTGACTGGAGGGTGGCGGTGTGCGCGATGCGCCGGGGCAGTTCGGTCAGGGAAATCTCCGCTGCCATGCCGCCGCCGACGATGGCGGGGATGTTCTCCGTTCCGGCCCGGCGTCCTCCCTCCTGGACTCCGCCGTGAATGACGGAGACGAGTCGGGCCTTCTTGTTCCGATACAACACCCCCACTCCCTTGGGACCGTAGAAGCGATGCGGAGAGAAGCTCACCATCGCGGCTCCGAATTCCCGGACGTCGACCGGGAGCCAGCCGGCACTGGCTTCGCAGTCCACATACAAGGGGACCCCGGTTTCGGCGCAGACTCGCCCGACCTCACGAATCGGCTGGATGGTGCCGATGTCGTGGTTCACGTGGTGGACCGCCACGAGGACGGTCTCCGGCCGGATGGCAGCCCGGAGCGCCTCGAGTTGGAGGGTTCCGTCGGCGTCCACGGGGACCCGGGTGCAGGTCCAGCCCTGGCGCTCCAGGAATTCCACGGACTGCATCACACTGGGATGTTCCGTGGCCGAGACAACGAGGTGCTTTCCGCGGCGTTCGTTCGCATAGGCGACGCCCTTGATGGCGAGATTGGCGGATTCCGTGCCGTCGGAGGTGAAGAAGATCTCCTCCGCGCTGTCGGCGTTGATCAGGGCGGCCATTTGGCCCCGGGAGCGCTTCAAAGCCTCGCGGACCCGGAGGCCGTGCTGATGGAGGGACGAGGCGTTGCCAAAAGCCTCGGTGAAGTAGGGCTTCATGGCGTCAAACACCTCCGGGAGGACCGGGGTGCTCGCCTGATGGTCGAGATAGACTTGGCGCATGGAAGGATGGGGGAACCCGGCCATCGGGCGGGCTCCGAAGCGACGGACGGTGTCCGCCGAAGGCCGCGGTGTCAGGCCGCGACGGTTTCCGAAGCGGGGCTCTTGTGGGCCAGTTCCGGATGCTTCTTGACGTAGTCTTCGAGGGCCGCCTTCAGCGCCTCCTCCGCCAGCACCGAGCAGTGGATCTTGACCGGAGGCAGGCCGCCGAGGGCGTCCACCACCTCCTGGTTGGAGAAGTTCATGGCCTCGTCAATGGTCCGCCCCTTGATGAGTTCGGTGGCCATGCTCGAGCTCGCGATGGCGGAACCGCAGCCGAAGGTCTTGAAGCGGGCATCCTCAATGCGCCCGTTCGAGATCTTCAGGCTGATCTTCATGATGTCGCCACAGGCGGCGGCTCCGACTTCGCCAACGCCGTCCGCATCCTTCAGGTCCCCCATGTTCCGGGGATTCATGAAGTGTTCCATGACGGTGGAATTGTAAAGGGTGTAGGTTTCGCTCATGGGGAAGTGGATTAAAGTTGGACTTGAACGGAGGTGGACCGTGAAACCCGGCTCCGGGGCTTGTGAGCCGGGGTCTTCCTGGATTCGGGATGTTTGGGGCCCGAGGACCCCGTTGACTCCTGATGCGCCACGAAGGAGAGGTGGCGCTTCGAAAGGTTGGCGACCGTCGTCTGCCCAAAGACCTCCTTGACCCGGTCCTGTGCCTCCGAAAACAGGCCGCAAAGCGCGCAGCCGCCGCGATGGCCACAGTCGGACTCCGGTTCGAGGCAGCGCTGGAAGGCGATGGGGCCTTCGATGGCTTCCATCACCTCCAACACCGAGATCTCTCCCGAAGGACGCACGAGGGAAAAACCACCCCCGGTTCCCCGGGCGGACCGGACGAGCCCGGCGCGACTCAGGCTCTGAAAAATCTTGCCCAAAAACGAGGAGGGAATGCCCTCCTCCTGCGCCAGCGTGTCCAGCATCACGACCTCACCCAACGGACGTCTCGCGAGGGCGATCAGCCCCAGCATTCCGTATTCACTGGCACGGGTGATTTGCATCAGGATGAACCGGACCGATTCCGTCCGGTTGGACGAACCGTATGGCGGGTTCCGGTGAAGTCAACCGGATAGCGGACAATTTGTGTCCTGTTCGTGAAAATCGCCGGAAAGTCAGGCGGCGGGGCGCCGCAGGATGGTGTCCCGGCGGCCCCAGTCGGGATCCGCGGCGGGATGATCCAGCGTGTAATGGAGGCCCCGACTTTCGGGCCGCTGGAGGGCGCACCCGACGATCAATTCGGCCACGGTGGCGAGATTGCGGAGTTCCAGGAGGTCGGCGGTGACGCGGAAACCCCAGTAATATTCCCGGATTTCCTCCTGCAGGTTGGACAGGCGTTTTTGGGCGCGCAGGAGACGCTTGGTGGTCCGGACGATTCCGACGTAGTCCCACATGGTCCGGCGAATCTCATCCCAGTTGTGGGCAACGACCACCAATTCGTCGGGATGCGCCGCATTGCCGGCCCGCCACGGCGGCAGATGGGCGGGGGCGGGGGCGGGCAGGTTCGCGGCAGCGTGTCGGGCCGCGCGGCAGGAGCACACGAGGGCTTCGAGCAGGGAATTGCTCGCGAGACGGTTGGCGCCGTGGAGGCCGGTGCAGGCGACCTCCCCGATGGCATAGAGCCCGGGGAGGTCCGTGACGCCGTCCACCGAGGCCACCACCCCCCCGCACTGATAGTGCGCCGCCGGAACGACCGGGATGGGCTCCCGGACAATGTCCAATCCCAGTTCAAGGCATCGTGCGTGGATGGTCGGGAAATGTTCCCGGATGAAGCCGGCGGTTCGGTGGGTCAGATCGAGGTAAACGCACGGGGCGCCCGTCCGCTTCATTTCGGAATCGATGGCGCGGGCCACGATGTCGCGGGGTGCCAGTTCGGCCCGGGGATCGTATCGATCCATGAACCGCTGTCCGTCGGCCCCGCGCAGCAAGCCCCCTTCGCCGCGAACCGCCTCGGAAATGAGGAAGTTCTTGGCCTGCGGGTGAAAGAGGCAGGTTGGGTGGAACTGGACGAACTCCAGATTCGCCACCGGAAGGCCGGCTCGATAAGCCATGGCCAGCCCATCCCCCGTGGCGATGTCCGGATTCGTGGTGTAGAGATACACCTTGCCGCTGCCTCCCGTGGCCAGGATGACAGCCCGGGCGGAGACGGCGATGACCTTGTCCGCGACCCGGTCGAGGATGTACGCCCCCAGGACCCGGTTCGGACCGGGAAGCCCGAGGCGGACGGAGGTGATGAGGTCGATCGCCAGGTGGTTTTCGAACACCGAAATGTTCGGTTCGCTGGCCACGGCCCTCAGGTAGGTGCGCTCCAGTTCCGCCCCGGTGGCATCGCGGGCGTGCAGGACCCGCCGCTTCGAATGGCCTCCTTCTCGTGTCAGGTCCAGTTCCCGTCGGCCGGGTTCGGTGGGAATTTCCCGCTCCGTGAACTGCGCCCCCAGTTCCAGAAGTTCCTGAATCCGCGCGGGTCCCTCCTCAACCACGGTTCGGACGACCTCCTCACGGCAAAGCCCGGCGCCCGCCTCCAGGGTGTCCTGGACATGGAGTGCGAAGGAGTCCTCCCGGCTCGTGACGCTGGCAATGCCTCCCTGGGCCCAGTTTGTATTGGAATCCGCCCGGTTCTTCTTGGTGAAGATGCCGACCCGTCCCGTGCGGGCGGCCTGCAGGGCAAAGTTCAGTCCGGCGATGCCGGATCCCAGCACGAGGTAGTCCAGCGCGAGGGGAGGAGACTCGGAATCCATTTCGGCGAAGCCCGGGGGCGAAACGCAGGGGCAGGCCGTGCGGGTGCCTCAGCGGGTCCAGTCAAAGGCCCGCTTCTTCAGGGCGTACAGGAATCCAACAAACAGCACCCCGAGGAAGCTGACCATGCCCCCGAGGATCAGGGCGGCGTTTTCGCGAAGCATCTGCTTGTAGATGACCGCCCACGGGTAGAGGAAGACGACTTCGATGTCGAAGAGCACGAAGAGCAGGGCCACCAGGTAGAACTTCACGGACATCCGCGCGCTGCCGGGTCCCTCGGGAAGCATGCCGCATTCGTAGGCGATGTCCTTGGTCGCCGTACGGCGTCCGGTTTTGCCCAGGATCACCGAGAGGGCGAGGGTGGATCCCGCAAACCCGATCGCCACCAGGAGGAGGATGAGGACCGGGAGATACTGGAGGAGCTGCGAATCCATGCGCGGCGGATACTATGGTTCGAGGCGTTCCAGGCAAGTGCCGCCTCGCCGGAGTTGGAGACCCGGTTCAGGACCCGGCGCCCCCGGCCCAGCGCGACACGGGCTCCCGCCGCAAACTCCGAATCTTGCCGAGTCCATGGGCGAAGTTCGCTCGGGACGGAGGAACAGGGGGGGATTCCCCTGCGAAGCGACAACCGTCCCGCTTCGATTTCCCGAAATGGGTCAAAGCCCGCCGTGGCGGGCTCAAAAGCGTTCCTCCTCCGACCCCAGCGGTGCGTCCCGGGTCAGGGTCGGGACCGGGGGGCGCCCGGCCAGGTGAAGTGGGTGGCGGCCCGGGTGGCTGTGACGCGGGTCTCCGGATCCGGATGCGTCAGCAAGGTGGTCAAGCCGCGGGGCTCATCCTCCAGGGCGAACGGCACCGGGCGTTCAAATCCGGCCAGCGCCTCCAGGAGGGCCTGGCGGGGCACCGGGTGCTCGTCGCTGGTGTTCAGGAGCACCCGGAACAGATCCGAGATACGTCCCGGCTGTCCCTCCTCGAGAACGCACCGCGCCAACAGGGTGATGGTTTCCGGATCGCCGGCGCGGGATTCCGGTCGGAGCATCCAGTCGGTGAGGAATTCCAATTCCAATCCTTCAAGTCCGGACAGCACGGCCATCCGAAATTCAGGACCGTCGTTTTGCGACAGGACCCGTCTCAGGACCGGAAACACGGCGGGATCCCGAAACGTTCCGGCCGTCAACGCCACTTGAAGTCGTACCCGCGGACTCGGATCCATGGCGTACTTCGAAACGAGCTGGAGGGAGCCGCCGCCGCCCTCCCGTTCACAGAGCCGGATTCCCGCGGCGCGGACGCGATCATCCGGGGATTCCAGTGCCGCCTGAAGGCTGGCGGCATCCAGGGCGGCCAATCCCTCGAGGGTCCACAGGGAGTGCAGGGCGGTGATTGGATCCGATGGTCGAACCTGGGCGCGCAGCAGCGGTAGGGCCCCGGCGCTGGCGCGTTCGACGAGAAGGCGCTGGGCGGTTCGTCGATGCCAGCCATTGGGATGCGACAACGTGGCGACCAGTTCTGCGGGCGTCGCCGTGCCGAGGTGCGGGGTGTCCCGGTGGATCGGGCGACCCGTGGCCACGACGCGCCACAGTCGGCCGAGGTCGTTTCCTTGATCGAGCTTTCGCTCCGCAATCTGCCGGGTCAGCCACGGGACCATGGAGATCGTGTGCTCCAGGATCCCGTGATAGAGGTCGGCCACGTACAGGGCGCCATCGGGACCGACCCGGGCGCAAACCGGACGAAACCGTTCATCGGTGGACGCCAGGAATTCCCGCTCCTCCGGATAGAACCGTTTCGCGGTGGGGGCGACACCGTCTCCCAGGACCAGACGTCCGACGAGGTTTCCGGCGGGTTCCGGGACGAAGACATTGCGTTGCGCGTCGGGGGGGAACTGATTCCCGTCGTAGTAGCAGAGGCCGCACGCTGCGGTATAGGTTCGGAGCCGGCCATCCTCCCGCAGTTCGCGCGCCCCGAGCCTCACGCCCGGCGTGGGACGGATGGGATAGATTTCCCCGGCCCCGGCGGCGAGGTTTCGAGTCACCCCCGGGTTCCCGTCGGCGAAGGCGAACTCCCGGAGGTGTGGATTGCGAACCGCGTACTCCGCCGGAATCAGGTCCCCGAGCAAAGGCTGCGAACCGGAGCAGGTGAGAAGTCGTCCGGTGTCATCAAAATCCACACCAAACTGCCCCCGAGGGAGGGTTTCCGTCCCGACCAGTTCCCCATCCCGCCACTGGAATTGGCGGGTTCCAAAGGCGTTGTGGAGCCAGTTGTCCAGACCAGGACGAAGGCCGTTCGCGGAATTCTGCGGGTCGCCGGCGACCCCCAGGGTGCCGACCCCGCGCTTCCGGTCGCAACGAAGGTCGCCATCGGTGTCCTCGCAAAACCAAAGGTGGGGCGGTTCCTGGATCAGCACCCCCCCTCGAACAAACGCCAGCGAGCGGGGCAGGGAAAGATGATCGAGGAACACCGTGCTTCGATCCGCGCGTCCGTCGCCATCGGAATCCTCAAGAACGAGGACTCGGCAGATCGGATCACTCTCGCCGGAACCGGCGGGGTCGCGCATGTAGCCGGAATATTCCACCACCCAGATTCTTCCCTCGGAATCGAACTCGAAGGTGACGGGATTCCGAATCATCGGTTCCGAGGCGACGAGTTCCACCCGGTAGGCGGGATCCACCCGGAACGTCGCCCGTTCCTCCTCAGCCGACCGAACCGGGGCCGGGGGGATCGGGATTCGCTTCAGCAGGTCCTCGCCCTTTTCCCAGTCCGCCTGTCCGACCCTGTCCGTGGGCAGTCGTGAGGCCGGGCGGGACGCGGGAATGCCGTCGGCGTGGGACGGCAGGCCGGGAACCACCGCTCCCAGGATCAGGATCAGGAACGCCAGAGATGGACCGGTGGTGGGCATTTCGCGCGCGGGAAAAGAACGGACACGATCCGACGGTGAAGGCCAGAGGGAAATGTTCCGGGAGATTGGCGGACCGGAGGATTCCGGATTGCTCTGACCGCGGTGTCCGACGAGTGTCCCGGGGCGGCTCCCTTTTTTCCTCCCATGACGGATGCGCCCATACCACCGGCGGTTGTCCCGCCTTCGTCGTCCCTGGCCTCACGGCTGATGGATGTGCTGGTGTCCCCCGGTGAGGCGTGGGAGGCGGTGCGCATCGAGCCGTTTCGGGCGTCGAATTGGCTTGTCCCGGTCCTGATCTCGGTCGCGGTCGGAATCCTCTTCGTGTGTGTGGCCTTCTCGCAAGCGGCCGTCATGGACGAGGTCATGGCCCAGCAATCGGCCCAATTCGACAAGGCGGTGGCGTCGGGGAAGATGAGCGCCGCGGATGCCGACAAGGCGCGGGATCAGGTGGACGCGATGCGGCCCATGATGGGAACCATCGTCCGGGTCGCGGGTTCCTTCGGGGCCGCCGGGGCGTCGGTGGCCCTGTTGTTTGTGGTGGCGGCCATTCTGGCGGGGATCTCCCGATGGGGATTGGGTGTCCGGATTCCCTACACCAAATGGATGGAGGTGGCGGGCCTGGCCAGCCTGGTTCCTGCGCTGGGAACCGTGGCGACCCTGTTCCTCGTCCTCATGAAAGGGTCCCTGGCTGTCAGCCTTGGACCAGCATTGTTGGTTCCCGAGGTTCGTTCAGGAAGCCCCCTGCAGGCGCTCCTGTCCGCCCTCAGTGTCTTCAATCTCTGGTGGTGCGCGGTTCTGGCCGGGGGGGTGTCCCGCCTCACGGGAAGGTCGTGGGGGACCGCGGCGGGATGGGTCTTCGGCGTCTTTGCCGTGGTGACAGGAATTGCCGTCGGCTTTGCCGCCATCCGTTCGTAACATTCCGGTCTGGGACATTCAGGGACTTTGGTGAAACAATCCCGGTCGCTCCGGACTCCTAGGGAAAGCACATGTCGAAATCGAAGGGAAGTACGCGTAAAATCCTCCTCCTCGTCCTCATTGCGCTGGGACTGGCGGGCCTGGGTGTCGCCGCCTATTACAAGCGGCGGACGCCGGTGTTGACCGTCCAGACGGAAAAGGTCCAACGCCGGGATCTCGTGGAGGTGGTGACCGCCACCGGCAAGATCCAGCCGGTGCTCCAGGTGAAGATCAGTCCGGAAGTGGCCGGGGAAATCATTGAAATCCCGGTCAAGGAGGGACAGGGGGTGAAGAAGGGGGATCTCCTCGTGAAGATCCGACCGGAATTCTACGAGGCGGCCCGGCGTTCGGCGGACGCCAGCTTCCGATCCTCGGAGTCCGACCTGAAAACCACCCAGGCGGAGCTGGCGCAGGCGGAGTTGGAGTTGAAGCGGACCCAGGAGCTGTTTCAGCGAAAGATTGTGGGGGAGGCGGAGTATGATGCCGCGAAGACCCAGCGGGATGTCCGCGCCGCGCAATCGGCGGCCGCGGGGCATCGCATTGAGAACGCCCGGGCGGCCCGGCAGCGCGCCGAGGAGGACCTGATGAAATGCACGATCTACAGCCCCATCGACGGCACGATCGCCAAACTGAATTCCGAGGTGGGTGAACGGGTCGTCGGCACCGGAATGATGGCGGGCACGGAAATCATGACCGTCGCCGACCTGAACGAGATGGAGGCGCGGGTGGAGGTGGGCGAGGTGGACGTGCCGTTGGTGCAGTTGGGACAGCGGGCGCGGCTGGATGTGGACTCGTTTCGGGACCGGAAGTTTTCGGGTCGCATTACGCAGATCGCCAATTCCGCGAAAACCGCGGGCACCGGTGCGATCTCGTCCCAGGACGCCACGAAGTTCGAGGTGCGCATCCGGATCACCGAAAAGGACCGCTTTCTTCCCGGCATGTCGGTGACGGCCGACATCGAAACCCGTTACCGTACCAACGCACTGACCGTACCGATCCAGTCGGTCACGACCCGGCTGCCGAAAGACGCCCGCAAGCCCGACCCGAAGGCGAGCGGGAAGGACAAGGCCGAGCAGCAGGAGGCGCAGGAATTCGCCGGGCTGGCGAAGAAGAAGAACAAGGCGGAGAAGCCGGCCGACGTGGTGTTCACGGTCGTGGAGGGCAAGGCCAGGATGCTGCCGGTAAAACGCGGAATCAGCGACGACGCCTACTACGAGATCACCGAGGGCGTTACCGAGGGACTCGAGGTGGTGAGCGGAAGCTACAAGGCCATCGCCCGCGAGTTGGAGGCCGACAAGGTGGTGAAGGTGGACAACACGAAGAAGGACAAGGACGGCAAACCCATCGCCGCCAAAGCCGACTGATACCGCGGCGTTCCTCCCGTCCCTTTCCCCACGGTCTTTTCCCCGAATGTCCCTCATCCGCATCCAGGATCTCACCCGGCGCTATGTGATGGGTTCGGAGACTGTTCACGCGCTGCGTGGGGTCTCGCTCTCCATCGGCAAGGGGGAGTACATCGCCATAATGGGGCCATCGGGTTCCGGCAAGTCCACGCTGATGAACCTGCTGGGCTGTCTCGATACGCCCACGACCGGGACCTACGAATTGAACGGGACCAATGTCGCCGACATGGACGACAATGCCCTCGCCGAGGTCCGGAATCGCGAGATTGGCTTCGTCTTCCAGAGCTTCAACCTGCTGCCCCGCTCGGATGCCCTGCACAACGTGGAACTGCCGCTGATCTATGCGGGGGTTCCCGTCGACGAACGCCGCGAAAAGGCCCGCCAGGCGCTCACCAACGTGGGTCTGGCCGATCGCACGCATCACAAGCCCAACGAGCTATCCGGCGGGCAGCGCCAGCGGGTCGCCGTGGCCCGGGCGCTGGTCAATAATCCCAGCATCGTGCTGGCCGACGAGCCCACGGGGAACCTCGACTCGCGGACCGGCGAGGAAATCCTGGCGCTCTTCGAGACCCTGTCGCGCCGTGGCAACACGATCATTGTCGTCACGCACGAGGAGGACGTGGCGCAGCACGCCCGCCGGATCATCCGCATCCGCGACGGCCTGATCGCCGCGGACGAGGTGAACCCGAACCCGAGGGCGGCGATGAAGCTCGAATCGGCCCAGGCATGAACCTCCTCACCGAGTTCAAGGAGGCGGTCGTGATCGCCTGGGCGGCGCTTCGGGCCAACAAGATGCGCGCAGGGCTGACCACCCTGGGCATTGTCATCGGCATCGTCACCGTGACGCTGATGGGGAGTGCCATCGCGGGATTGAATGCGACGTTCAAGCGGAGCATCTCGGGCATCGGCGCCGACGTCCTGTACATCCAGCGGTTTGCATGGTTCATGAGTGAAAGTGAATGGCGGGCGAGCCGGAACCGGCGGGAACTCACGCGGCAGCATGCGCGCGACATCGAGCGCCTCTCGGACATGGCCCGGGCCGTGGGCGTCGAAAGCAATGGCAATGGAACGGTCGAGTTCGAACGGCGACGGGCCCGGGGGGTGTTTGTGGCGGGCAACAATGAGCACTGCCTCGACGTGCGCGGCTTGAGCCTGACGGCCGGCCGCTGGCTGTCGGCGTCCGATGTCCAGGTGGGGCGACCCGTCTGTGTGATCGGCTCCTATCTGGCTGAAAAATTCTTCCCCTTCGGAGGCGCCCTCGGCAGCAAGGTCAAACTGAACGACATGCCCTACGAGGTCATTGGCATTCTGGAGAAGCAGGGCTCGTTCTTCACGGGGGCGAACCTCGACAATCAGATCGTCATCCCGATCACCCGGTTCACCGACAATTTCTCCCGCTGGCCCGACCTGACCATTTCCGTGAAGGTCCGCGACCCGGCCCAAATGGAGAACGCCAAGGAGGAGTTGACGGGCATCCTGCGCAAGCTGCGCCGGGTGGCGCCGGACCAGCCGGATGACTTCGCCATCAACCAGCAGGATGCGCTGGTGTCGTTCTTCAACCGCGTGGGCGGAACCATTGCGGCGGTCGGGCTGTTCATCACCGGCCTGTCCTTGTTTGTGGGCGGCATCGGAATCATGAACATCATGTTCGTGAGTGTCGCCGAGCGGACGAAGGAAATCGGCATCCGGAAGGCGATCGGGGCGAAACGGCGGACCATTCTGGTTCAATTCCTGGTCGAGGCGGCGACCATCACGTTCCTGGCCGGGTTGCTCGGTCTCGCCATTGCCTGGCCGCTGACCCTGGTGGTGGATCGGTATCTCGCCGCCGACATGCCCTGGTGGCTGGTGGCCGTGGCCCTTCTGGTTTCGATCCTGACGGGGGTGATCAGCGGATTCATTCCGGCTTGGCGCGCGGCGCGGTTGGATCCGGTGGAAGCGCTGCGGGCGGAATGAAGGGTGTCCCCCGGATGAACCATCGACTGAAATTTTCGACCGAGCTGCGGGAGGCGTTCGCCATGGCCGTCAACGCCATTGCGGCGCACAAGCTGCGCTCCTCGCTGACGCTGCTGGGGATCCTGATCGGCGTCTTCAGCATCATCGTGGTGTCCACCGCGATCCGCGCGCTCCAGAGCAACATTGAATCGGAAATGGCGCAGCTCGGGAGCCATACCTTCCAGCTTCAGCGGTTTCCCGCGATCCAGGTGGATGACAACAACGAAGGGGTGGAGAAGTATCTCCGCCGGAAGCGGTTTTATCTGCCGATCGTCAAGGCGCTCCAGGAACGGGTTTCGCTGGCGAAGCATGTGGCCGCGAGTACACAAACGGACTCAGGAGAGGTCCTGTCCCGATTTGGCAAGACGGCTCCAACGGTGGCCCTCATGGGAATGTCGCCCGAGGCGTTTGAGACGCGCAATCTCACGGTGGCCGAGGGGCGTTCCCTGACCGAAACCGACATGGACTCCGCCCGGCACGTGACGGTGCTGGGGGCGGAGGTCGCGGCAAAGCTCTTCCCCTTCGGCGGCGCGCTGGGAGACTGGGTGCGGTTCAAGGACGCCAAATATTCGGTGGTGGGCGTGCTCGAGTCGAAGGGAAGCATGTTCGGCCAGAGCCGGGACAACTTCATCGCCGTTCCCATCACCACGATCCTCAACCGATATGGCCGCGAAACCTCGGTTCAGATCCAGGTGCAGGCGACGGGTGAAGACAGTTTCAACGACACGGTTGAACAGACGCGGGGCGCGCTCCGGGCCGTCCGGAAGGTGCCGCCGGGGGCGGAGGACGACTTCGAGATCGTCTCCAACGACTCGCTCATCAACCAGTTTCGGTCCATCACGCTGGCCGTGCGGGCCGGGGCGGGAATCATCAGCAGCATCGCGCTGCTCGCCGCCGGCATCGGCATCATGAACATCATGCTGGTCAGCGTCACCGAGCGGACGAAGGAGATCGGCATCCGCCGGGCGATTGGGGCCAAGAAGCGAAACATCATGACGCAGTTCATTCTGGAGGCCATCGTGCTCTGCCAGATTGGCGGTGTGCTGGGCATCGTTCTCGGGATTGGCGCCGGAAACCTTGCGGCGGCCTTTCTGAAGACGCCTCCGGTCGTGCCCTGGGATTCGGCGGCCATCGGCCTCGTCGTGTGCTCGCTCGTGGGGATCGTCTTCGGCACCTACCCGGCCTGGAAGGCGGCCAATCTCGACCCCATCGAGTCGCTCCGGTACGAATAGACCGGGGCTTTCGTCTGGACCCGGCTCAGCGGGACAGATCGGTCTGGCAGAGGACGTCGAATTGCGCCCGGCGCAGGGCGTCCTCCGCCACCTCCTGGTCCTCGATGCTGATCACCAGGGCCGAGCGGCCGCCCGGACGGGTGAGGAAGGGATAGGTGTAGTGGATGTTCAGTTCCGCCATCAGGAGCGCTTCCAGCACGTCGCGAAGGCGCCCTTCACCCGCCACTTCCACGGCGAGCACACGGACCTCGGTGAACGGGAAATTGTGTTCGAACAGCAGGGCCCGGGCGCGGTCCGGATCGTCCACCACGAATCGGAGGATGGTGCTGTCCGTCGTGTCCAGAACCGTCAGGGCGAGAATGTGCACCTCGCGCTCCGCCAGACGGCAGGTGACTTCGTGGAGACGTCCCAGCCGGTTGGGGATGAATACGCTGAACTGGATCACCGGCTCCTGTTCGCGTTGACGGGCGGTTTCGGTGGAGGTGGCGGACGGCATTCGAGGGCCAGTATCGGATTTCGCGATGGCGCGGCAAGTCCGGTGCTTGCGAAGGACGAGCCGGTCGGGCTTTCCTTTGGCGATGTCACCGACGGAGGACCCCGCCGAGCTGGCGGCCCAGGTGGGAATACCCGCGATCCGCCGCCATATCTTCCTGTGCGCGGATCAATCCAAACCCAAATGCTGTCCCCGGGAGGATGGACTGGCGTCCTGGGAATTCCTGAAGCGCCGGCTGAAGGAGCTCGGGCTGGTCGGAGCCCGGGCGCAGGTGGGGCGGACCAAGGCCAACTGCCTCCAGGTGTGCGCCCGGGGCCCCATCGCGGTGGTGTATCCCGAGGGGGTCTGGTATCACTCGTGCACGCCGGAGGTTCTGGAACGGATCCTTCAGGAGCACCTGATCCACGGCCGTCCGCTGAATTCCCATGTCTTTGCCCGGAACCCGCTCAACGGAAACCGTGAAGGATGACGGGCAGACCGATTTTCTCGGGATGCTCTGGAACGTGGTGTCCGGATCGGTCGCACCTGCGGCGGGGCGGGACACCCTGGCCGTGGACGAACTGCAGCTTCCCGCCGGCCGCCTGAGCATCCGGTATGTCCGACACCTGCGCGCCCGTCGGTACCGGTTGTTGTTCCGCCGGGATGGCACCGCGCGCTGCACTGTTCCACGGCGGGGAACGCTGCGGGAGGCGCGCCGGTTTGTTTCCGCCAACGAACCCTGGCTTTCCAAACGTCTCCAAATCCATCGGGCGGCCCCCACCCTGGATTCCGGGTTGCGGGTGGGCGGGACGGTGCGGGTGGGCGGAGAGGAACTGCGGTTGGAGCGGGACGCCGAGGGGGTCGTCCGTTTCGGGGTCTTTGAAGTGAAGGCATCGGAACCTGCAGCGGATTTGCGTCCGCACGTGGAACGGGTCTTGAGGAAGCATGCCGTCTCGGCCTTACCGCAGCGGGTTCGGGAGTTGGCCACGCTTCATGGACTGGATGCCAAGATTTCGGCGGTCTCGGTCCGAAACCAGCGCACACGCTGGGGGAGTTGTTCCGCCCGGGGAAGGATTTCCCTCAACTGGCGACTCGTGCAGGTGCCGCCCTCCGTCCGGGACTATGTGATCCTGCACGAGCTTGCGCATCTCGTTCACCTCAACCACAGCGCCCGCTTTTGGACGTTGGTGGAGTCCCTTTGCCCGGGCTATCGGGAGGAGGAGGCCTGGCTGAAACGCAGCGGGCGGAGTGTTCTGTAGCAAGGTCGTCGTGCCAGTCCGGAGGAGCGGCGGAGAAACTCAACCCAGAATGCGTTTCCGCTCGGGATCATGGAGGGGGCGGAGGGACACGGTCGCGGGAATCCGGACGCCATTGAGCAGGATCTCGTACTTTCCGGCGCTGACGAATTCCGGGGAGACCATTCCCCCGGCCGGATCGCGAACGTAGCCCATGGCCACGGAGGCTCCGACGGTGTGTCCGTAGGCCCCGCTGGTGGTATAGCCGACGGTGTGTCCGTTGCGGAGGATGGGTTCGCTTCCCCAGAGAATGGCCTCGGGATCCTCAAGCTGGAACAGCGCCAGACGCTTCTTCACGCCGGCCGCCTTCTGTTGGAGCAGGGCCTCCCGGCCGAGAAAGCCTCCGGGCTTGTCCCAGGACACGGCAAAGGCGAGTCCTGATTCGAGTGGGGTCTCGTCCGGCGACAGTTCGGCGCCGAAGGCGCGGTACCCCTTTTCGAGTCGCAGGGAATTGATGGCGTAATGACCGGCGAGAGTGACTCCGAGATCCTGTCCGGCGTCCCACAGGACGTCGAAGGCGCCCCCCATTTGTTCCGAGGGGATATGCAGTTCCCAGCCCAGTTCCCCCACGTAGGTCACCCGCATCGCGCGGGCCGTGGCCATGCCGATGGCGAGGGATCGGCAGGATCCGAACGGGAAGGCCTCGGAATCGAGTGGGGCTTCGGTCACTCGCGAGAGCAGGGTGCGGGCGGCCGGACCCATCACGCTGAGCACCCCGTACGCGCTGGTCTCGTCGAGGATCTCGACCCGTTCCTCGGGACGGCGATTGCGCCGCAGCCAATCCTGATCGCGCCGGGGCTGGGTGGTGCCGGTGACGAGATAGAATTCCTCGCGTCCGGTGCGCGCGAGGGTGAGATCACTCTCAAACCCACCGCGGACGTTGAAAAGCCCGGTGTACACGAGGCGACCCACGGGGACATCCACGGAGTTTCCGCAGAGCCGCTGGAGAAAGGGCAGGGCATCGGGGCCTTGAACGCGGAGTTTTCCGAATCCGCTCTGGTCGAACAGCGCGACCGCCTCCCGGGCGGCCCGGTGTTCCGCGGCGTGGTTCTCAAACCAGTTCTGCCGGGCCCAGCCGTATTGGACCTCCGGCGTGGCGGATCCTCCGCCGGATCGGGCGAACCAGTTCGGGCGTTCCCAGCCCGCCTTGACCCCGAAACTCGCGCCGTGCGTTGCCAGTCGCGAATGAAGGGGACTTTGGCGGACGTTCCGGGCGGTCTCGGGCTCCCGATTCGGCCAGGCCATCTGGTAGTGAAGTCCCAGCACTTCGACCACCCGCGCCCGCAGGAAGGCCCGGTTGTTGGCCCAGGGGCCGAAGCGCCGGACGTCCACGCTCCACAGATCGAGACTCGGCTGGCCCTCGAGCATCCATTCGGCAAGGTATTTCCCGGCGCCTCCGGCACTGGCGATGCCCACGGAATTGAATCCGCAGGCGACGAAGAGATTCCGAAGTTCCGGGGTTTCCCCCATCAGGAAATTGTTGTCCGGGGTGAAACTCTCCGGGCCGTTGACGAATTTCTGAAAGCCGGAGGTCTGCAGACCCGGGATCCGGTGCTTTCCGTTGGCCAGGGGCACGGAGAATTTCTCCCAGTCCGGATCCAGCAGTTGGTAGGAGAACCGGGAGGGGATGGGGTCCGCCTGCCACGCCTTGGACTCGGCCTGGAAGGCGCCGAGCATGACGCAATCCCCCTCGCCCCGGAAGTAGAGGCAGAGGTCCGGGTCCCGGCCCAC
>JAEUHD010000358.1 GCA_016793645.1 Verrucomicrobiales bacterium | reverse complement strand
CGCTGGCTGCTGAACCGGGGCACCGAGGAACACGATCCAGCGCTGCGCGAACGGCTGCGAACCCGAAAACAGGAGGCGGGACTGGGCCACCGCGACGACATCCAGACGTTTGTGGACTTCATCGACGCCGACGAAAAACGCCACTGATTCCCAGCCATGCATGTCGCCGCCGTACAATTGGATGTCCAGTGGGAGAACAAGCCCGCCAACTTCACCCGGGTCCGCACGCTGCTCGCGGAAGCTCGTGTCCCCGCGGGTTCGCTCATTGTCCTGCCCGAAATGTTCTCCTCCGGATTCAGCCTCAATGTCGCGGCCACGCGTCAGGGCAATCCCCCCGAAGGCGAACAATTCCTCGCGCGCCTCGCGGACGAATTCCAATCCGCCGTGATCGGCGGCGTGGTTGGGGCGGATCCCGGGAAACCCACCAACCAGGCGGTGGCCATCGCCCCCGACGGATCCCTGCCGGCGCGCTACTCCAAGATCCATCCCTTCAGTTTTGGGGACGAAACCAAGCACTACTCGGCGGGCAGCGAGATCGTCACCTTTCGCTGGGGTGGATTCACCATCGCGCCCTTTGTCTGCTACGACCTGCGGTTTCCCGAGATCTTCCGCGCGGCCGTGGACCGTGGCGCGACCCTCTTCACGATCATCGCCCAATGGCCGATCCGACGGGCCACGCACTGGTCGGTGCTGCTTCAGGCCCGAGCGATCGAGAACCAATCCTGCGTCATCGGAGTCAACCGGGTGGGAAGTGATCCGACGCTCGTGTATCCGGGCAGGAGCGCCCTCGTGGACCCCCTTGGAACCGTCGTCGCGGAGGGGGACGACCAGGAGCGGGTCATCCAGGGTGAACTCGACCCGGCCGCCGTGGAACGCTGGCGCGCGGATTTCCCGGCCCTTCGGGACCGTCATTGGAAGGAACCCCGGTCGTAGGCCTTCCCGCGGATCTCTTCCCTGCCCCCCCCTGCGCGCTCATTCCCTGACCGACGCGTTTGATTCGCTTCGAATGCCTGCGCCCCCTTGCCTTTGTCGAAAGGGGACAACGAGGACCGATGTTTTGAAGACACGGCATGGGGATCCACAACACCGCGGGGACACCGGAGCCTCTGCCGTGCATGCCACCCCACGCGCACCGCGACCCTTTTCTTCGCCACCATTCCTGATTTCTGGAGCCGTTCCCACCGCACGACATGAACCCCACTGATCGCCCGTCCCGCCATCCCTGCCGTTCGCTGATCACCTGGATCCTCGCCCTCGCCGCCTGGGGAACCGTCCCCCCTCTTTTCGCGCGCGAAGCGAACGCCCCCCTCCAGTCCGCGCGACTCGTGCGCAATGCCGAACTCAGCCAGATCGGCGGCACCGACGAGTACACGTTCACCGTCGCCGGCCCCGAACCGGAGTCCTTTGTCTTCGACTCGCGGACGGACCAGGGGGACCTCTTCTGGACCCTGACCGGGCCGGGAGTCACCCTCGGACCAAACCGAAGCTTTCAATATTCCGATGGCATCCACCTCGGTGATACCGAACTCATTCTCACCCTGTATCCCGGCAATTACGGGATCCAGGTTCGTCAGGGGGGCCGCGAGACGCCGACGTACGACTTCCGACTGCTCAAGACTTCCCAGGCGTCACCACTCACGCCCGGAGCGCCCATCAACGCCGAACTGAATCCGGGCAACTCCACCCGCATTTTTCAGTTTACCGGCGCCTTCGGCGACCAGGTGCGCCTCCATCTGTCCCTGACCAACCTTCCCGCCGGAGCCATCGCGCGCCTCATCAATCCCTATGGGGGAGTCGTGACCCGCACCCAGGGCGGGCCGTCCGCGCCCGTCACCCTGCTTGCCGACGGGACCTACCTCGTGGTGCTGGAAGGGACGATTGGCAATGGAACCGCACCGGGTTCGTTCGGCCTCACCGTGGAACCCCTCGGGAAGGAATCGCCCTATCCCCCGGGAGCACCCCTGACCCTCAATGAGCGTGTCCAGTCCACGCTTTCAACCCCCTTCACCAACCTGTACCGCTTCACGCTCACCCAGGAAACGGCGCTCGTATTCAATCCGCTGGTCCCCAGTTATGGCGTGTTTTGGGAACTCGCGGGCCCCCAGGGCATCCTGGGCCGTGAGCGGTTTACCGATGACAACTCGGACCGCATGCGCGCTCCCGCCGGGGAATACCGGCTCGCCGTCTGGGCCACCACACCCGACCCGGGACCCGCCGACTGGATTCTACATGACCTTTCGTCCGCAACGCCGCTGGCCCTGAACACCCGGATCCGGGCGACCAACGGGCTCAACTCGGCCGACTCCTATTACCGGCTTCCCCTGACCGCGGGACAACGGGTGTACGCCCAGACGATCTCCGCCGTGGGATTCCTGACCAGCCCCTATCTGCGGGTCTGGGATCCCTCCGGACGCGCCCTGGTTCGCCAGAGCTGGTCCGACGCCGTCTTCACTGCCCCGTTCACGGGGGACTACCTCGTCGGACTCCAATCCTGGGTGAACGAGAACAGCACGAACGGTGTCCGGGAGTTCCAATTTTCCCCCGTCAGTTTCGTCACGAACGGGGTCACGGTCGGACAGACCGTGCTCGAGTCCATTGAGGGCCCGGGCCAGGTCCGATACTACCGGTTCAGCCTCCCACAACCGCGTGCCGTTTCCATGGACCTGCTCTTGTACAGCGATGCGTCCTGGGAATTGTCGGGCGGGGCGGGCCGGGTGGCCTCTGGACGCTTTTACGGCGACGGTTGGTTTCCCTTCCATCTGCCGGCCGGAGACTACACCGTGGCGGTCGCAGGCCTCGGACCCGGCACGCCGCCGTTCGGCTTTCGCATCCTCGACCGAACCCTTGGGGAACCGCTGTCCCTCGGCGCCACCAGCACTCTGACGCTGGATCCCCCATCCGGAACCCGCATCTTCCGCATCCCGCTCACTGCGGGCCAGCGATTCTATCCGCGCAGTCTTGGCCGAACCGGATTCGACCACGGAAGTCCCGGTTGGCGGCTGGAGGATCCCGCCGGAAATACCCTCTTTGAAACATCGTTCGACTCCGAACCCGGAGTTCGCGTGGCCCCGGTCACCGGAACCTACAGTCTGCTGGTTGGAGGCAACCTCACGGAAAACGCCACCGGATCCGCCACCGCAACCCTCGCATTGTTGCCGGTCAACGACACAACCGCTCCGCTCACCCTCGGAGTCACCGTCAACGAATCCATCCAGTCCCCCGGACAGGTCCGCCGCCACCCCTTCACCCTTTCAAAGGCGACGCGGATCTCCATCGACATCCTCGAATCCTCCAGTGCCGCGTTCCAACTCGTAAATGCCGCGGGAACCGTAATTTCGGAAAGCCGCTTCTGGAACGACCAATGGTGGACCTACGATCTCCCCGAAGGTTCCTACTCGCTGAACACGTACGGCGCCGGGAACGAGACGCCCGTGACCCGGTTCCGTATCATCACCGGGGACGGCGCGCCCACGGTCACGGTGGGAACCCCCTTTACGGCCGAGGTGGATTCGGGACGGGGAACCCGCTGGATGCGAATTCCGCTGGTGGCGGGACAACGGCTCGTCGCCCTCCCGCAATCCCAGACCACGTGGACTTCGGGCCGTCCGAACTGGCGCCTGATGTCCCCCCATGGCGACCTCCTGTTTGATAACGCCTTCTACGCACAGGGACCGTTCATCGTGGCCACCACCGGAACCTATGACCTCCTCGTGGGCGGCTCCCTGGGCGAGCCGGACTCCCCCGCCAGCGCCACGTTTGTGGTCCAATCCGCGCCGGTCGAGGCGGTGCCCCTGGCGCTCGGGACGGTGATTTCCGATCAACTTACGGTTCCCGGACAATTCCGGCGCTATGAATTCCAGCTCCCCTCCGCGGGGTTCCTCAGCATGGACTCCCAACTGCCCTCCGGCCTGCAGTGGCGGCTCTTCGGACCCTGGGGACAGGTCACAGTCAATCGGTTCTGGAATGACGTCTGGCGGCCGTTCGCCGTACCGGCCGGCAACTACCGACTGGAGGTCCTGGGCGAAAATCTCCAAACGGAGCCATTTCGGTTCCAGTTGCTGAATCCCTTCGCAGGCCCGCCCCTGACCCTCGGAAGTGAACTCCTCGCCACGTTCAATCCCAACTCCGCCACGCTGACCTACACGTTCAACCTGGCCGCCGGACAGAAGATCGAGTCCCGGACCC
>JAEUHD010000342.1 GCA_016793645.1 Verrucomicrobiales bacterium | reverse complement strand
ACGTACCGCCGTTCCGAGGGGGTGAGATGCGAACGGTCCCGGTAGAAATCGTCCAGGCTGAGAACTTCGGCGCGGTTCCCGAGTCGTTGGGCGATTCGACGGGACAGCCAGGTCTTTCCCGAACCACTCCCGCCGGCGATGGCGACGAACCGGACCTTCATGGCTTCCCTCCGGTTGCGGAAACCCCGGAGAACAGGGATTCCAGATCCCGGATGTATCCCTCGAAGTCGTAGCGTTCGCTGACCAGTTGGAGCCCGGCGTCCCCCATCCGTCGTGCGCGCTGTTTGTCCTGCAGGAGTTCATCCAGCCGCCGGGCGAAGGCCTCCCGGTCCATCCAGGGAACGAGGTATCCGTTTTGACCGTCGAGCAGCCAGTCCTTGATGCCGCCCGCGTCGAAGGCGACAACGGGAAGCGCGTAGCGCATCACTTCCAGTCCGATCGTGGCGATGGGTTCCGGCCAGACCGAACTGATCGCCACGACGCTGCATTCGCGGTAGTACGCCTTGAGTTCCTCCTGGGGGATGAATCCCTTGAAGGTGACCCGGTCGCCGAGCCCCAGCCGCCGGCTCAGGTCCTGACAGTACTCCCGGTGGTTGCCGTCCCCGAGGATCACGCACTCGAAGCGTGACCGGACTTTTGCCAGGGCCTCGATCAGCACGTCGACGCCCTTTCCCCGGATGATTTGTCCGGCGTAAAGAATCAGGTTCCGGTCACTGAAGTTCGAGCGGAGATCCGGGTCTCCCATGCGGGGAACCGGCGCGTGGATCCGGATGCGATCCGGGTCAAATCCGTTGCGAAGCAACTCGTCCCGCATGTAAGTGGTGACGACCACCATCCGGTGGAATTGCCGGTTGAGGGCAATCTCCCGCTGCTTGGCCCGGTAGCTGACCCACTTGAGAGGGAACCCCCCCTCCGGATTGCGGACCACGGATGCGAGGCACGGCACCATGCAGGCCAGCGATGCGGGGCGGGTGCAGATGCGCCGCGTGAAGTAATCATACTTGTAGCTGCGCATGCAGTAGATGTCGTGGTCGTGCACCATCCGGACCAGGGGCCGTCCCGAGGCCACCAGGGTCGAAATCACGTCCAGATCGGCCATCTTGTGGACGTAGGTCACGTCCGGTTGGAATGCCTCAAGGGCTTGGGCCGTTGCCGCGGCGGTTCCGGAGCGGGGCAGCGCAAACCGATGGGGAAAGGACGAATTCCATCCGGTCTCGTTCTTGCCGGTGGAAGGACCGTGCAGGATTCCGAGGGTATGTCCCCGCCGCCCAAGTTCGGTGGCCGTGATGTGGGCGTTTGCCTCGGCACCGGCGAGTGCTCCGAAGCGTTCGTGGACGTAAAGGAGTTTCATGGGACGGCGGGGGTGGCTGGGGACGCCGTGGTTCGGGGCGTTTTCCACAGGGAACGCAGCGCGGCGAGGCCGAAGGGACGCACCAGCACCCCGTCTGCACCCGCCGACTTCCAGGAGACGACCGGGGTTCCATCCGCAATGGTCGTCATGACCGCAATGTAGAGGGGCCCGTTGAGGGCAAGGCGTCCGGCGTTCTCCGCTTCGCGGATGCGTCGGAGAAGGTCGGTCCGGTCGTTCTGCAACCACTCCTCCTCCAGGAGCACGGCGTTGTAGGGTTGCCGCTCCAGCGAGGGAAGGACGTCGCCCGGGGCGTCCGCGACGCCGGCGACACCGCCCATTTTCTCGACCAACCGGACGGCGAGGCGTCGGTTGACGTCCGCCTCCGCCGCGATCAGGACCCTCGAGGCGGGGGTCTTGGACCGTGGGTTGCCCTCGGTCTCGGACGCCCTTGTTTCGTCCGGCGCGGCCGCGAGCGGGAGTTCCATCCAGACCGTCGTTCCGGAGCCGCGGGCGCTTTCCAATCCGATGCTCCCTCCCAGGCCTTCGAGGATCTGCCGGCTGCGCGCGAGACCGAGGCCGACTCCTCCATGACGGCGGGTCGTGGAGCCGTCCGCCTGTTCGAAGGGTTGGAAAAGACGCGCCTGGTCCTCCGGACGGATTCCGATCCCGGTGTCCTTCACCTCGATGCGGACCCGTCCTGGGCCGCAGGGTGAGGCGCGGACCGTGATGGATCCGGCGACCGTGAATTTGAAGGCATTGCCGATGACGTACGAAAGCACCTGGCGAAGGTGCCGTTCGTCCCCATGGAAGCGGCGCGGCAGTTCGGGTGAGAGGGATACGCGCAGTTCCACCGGGTCATCCCGGCGCGGAGCGGCGTTTTCGTGGACCACTTCCTGCAGGAGGGATTCCAGGCTGAATTCCCGGAGCTCCACCTCGAGGCGTGTACTGTCGCGACGGGAGTACTCCAGCAGGTTCGTGAGGAGGTCGAGCAACGAACGGCCGCTCTGGTCGATTACCCGGGTCAGTTCGCGTTGCCGGGGGTTGAGGGGTGTCTGTTGGAGAAGATCCGTGGTCGCGAGGATGCCGTTCATGGGCGTCCTGACCTCGTGGCTCATGGTGGCGAGGAACAGCGCCTTCACCCGATCCGCCGCCTCCGCCGCCTCCCGTGCGCGTCGGGTTTCCTTCAACTGCGCCTCGTAGCGGAGGATGGCCATGCGGCGGAGATGGAGAATGGCCACTCCGAGTGCGGTGCTGCTGAGCAGTGCGAACAGGAAATGGACCCGGGTCCCCGGGGCACCCAGGTCCTGCGCGAGGCCTCCCCAGGTCGCCCAGGTCACGGCGAGCATGGCGGACTGCCATCGCAGATCCAGAAGGAGGCAGCTCCATCCGAGGATGTGCGCCATGAAATTGGTGGTCTGGATCAGCTCGCCGGTCAGTCCGAGGTGCGCGGCGCAGTTGGCCAGCATCACCAGGCTTCCGCAGAAGATCAGCGGGTGTACCCTGCGGGGTGGGACGGGATGCCGGCGCAGTCTCCACGCCGCCGCGGCATAGAGGATCGAGGAGCCCAGGGCGAGGGGGGACATCCAACGCGCGGTGGCCGGGGGAAGCACCCACAGGTGCGACATCGAGAACACGAGGTAGGCTCCCGCCAGCGCGGTGGCGACCAGCGGCAGCCCCTCGACCGCCGCCCGTTGGAGTGCGGGAAGCGCCTCCTGAATCGGATGTTCGGCGGTGGCGGTGCCCATGGTTGCGTGAGGTGGTTCCCGGTGGTCAGCCCGGGGAATGGCCGTCCGATCGACCGGTGTGGAGCCATTCCCTCAGGGCGGCCTCCCCCGAAGCCGCGGGTGCCGCCAGGGCTTCGATGAGCTGTCCGAGACGTCCGGGATTCGCAGTCTCGGCGGATTTTTCCAAACGCAGCAGGGCGTCCGCCAGCGCAGTCAGACCCAGCGTCAGGCTGATCCCCTTCAGGCTGTGGGCGCCCCGTTTGAGTTCCTGACGGGCTCCCTGCGCCAGGTGCACCGGCAGCCGATCCAGTTCCGTGGGCAGTTCGGCGAGGAAATCGCGCGTAAGTCCCTCAAATTCGTCCCAGCCCAGTTCCTCCGCCATCTGGCGGGGCTGGGCCGGGGTGAACGCCGGAACCCCCGACGCCGGTGTGGACGTGGCGGGTGCGCCCCCCCCCGTGGCCAGTGCCGGACTCCGTCGCAGGACGGCGGCCAGTTGTTTCGATGTGAACGGCTTGGTCAGGTAGTCGTCCATGCCGGCGTCGAGACACCGTTCGCGCTCCCCGAGCAGGGCGTTGGCGGTCACGGCGACGATGTACGAGGTGTGGCTTCCCGGGCCCGTCCCGGCGGCTTCGGCGGCGCGGATGAGCCGGGTGGCCTGGTATCCGTCCATCTCCGGCAGGTGGCAATCCATGAGGATGACGTCGTAGGGTTCCCTCTGGGCGGCCTCCACGGCCTCGCGCCCGTTGGTGGCCACGGCGGCCCGAAGACCGAGTCCCTCCAGCATCAGCTCGCAGAGTCGGCGGTTGGTGCGGTGATCCTCGACCAGCAGGATCCGAAGATTGCGGTGCGGGGCGAGATCCCGATCCGAGGACGCCTTCGACTGGAACTGGCTCCGGGTGAATCGCGGGGTTCCGGCATCCCCGTCCAGCGCGCTGGCCAGGCAGTCGAAGAGCTGGGACTGCTTCACGGGCTTGAGCAGCAGTTGGCGATAGCCCTGGGGTACGGCGGTCTGGCGCAACCAGGGCGACAGGGGACTCACGAGCAGGATTCGATGATCGAATTGAGGGAGGACCGGCGGTGTGGCACCGGCGGGCAGCAGATTCTCGTCGAGAATCAGGATGCCGGGGCTGGCCGGGGTGCGCTCGTGCGGAGGCGTGAGGGCGGCGGGCTCGTCGAGGGACGGCACGAGGGCCGCATGCAGGCGCCAGCTTCGGAACTGCGCATCCAGGGATTCCGCCAGCGCCGAATCCGCCGTGGCGACCACGAAACGCGCGGTCCACAGGGGCTGGGACACACCCGGATTCTCGGTGTCGGGAACCGGCTCCAGCGGGAGCTCAAACCAGAAGGTGGAGCCGTGGCCCACGCGGCTCGTCACCCCGATGCGGCCGTCCATCAGTTCGACGAGGCGGCGGGAAATGGCGAGTCCCAGTCCGGAGCCGGCGAAACGGCGCGACGAGGAGGAGTCGACCTGCACGAAGGGTTCAAAGATCTGCCGGGTCTGCGCCTCGGACAGTCCGGAACCGGAGTCGGTCACCTCGAACCGGATCCGCATGCGGCGGTTGGCATCGGAAGGCGTGGACACCCGGACCACCACATGGCCCCGCTCCGTAAACTTCACGCCATTTCCGACGAGATTGAGGAGAATCTGTCGGAGGCGCACCGGGTCCCCCCGGAAGCGGCGGGGGAGCTCCGG
>JAEUHD010000333.1 GCA_016793645.1 Verrucomicrobiales bacterium | reverse complement strand
ATGGGACACTGCTGCGCACCGTGCCCAGCCCGTTCCAGCTACCGGTCCTGGCATTCTCGCCGGACGGCACCCTGCTGGCCTGCGGTCACCGGCAGGGGATTCATTTGCTCCGTCTGGACGGTGACGCGGACTGGGAAGCCTTGTCGGAATCGGGTGGGGCGGCCCGGCAGACTGCGGTGAGTCAGTTCGGAAACTTCGTGGCGACCGCTCTTCAATCCACGGCGTCGGGCGGGTCGGTGGAACTCCGGCGTCTGGATGACGGCGAGGTCTTTCGACGCGTGGACGCGGGCAGTCCTGTTCTTGACCTGGTCGCGGCTCCCGACGGGCAGTGGCTTGCCTACGCCAGCAATACCACCAACCTAGTGCGATACCGGCCGTCCACGGGAATCATCGATGCCTCCCTGCCGACCGAGCGACCCTACGACCTGGCGGTATCCGCAGATGGCAGCCGGTTGGCAGTAACCACCCTGGTGGGTGCCGGACACATGGTGGACACCGCATCCTGGCGGGCCACCGCCCGAATCACCGCCGGAACCGCTGCGTCAACCACTGCATGGAGGGCGGCCTGGAGCCGCGATGCGTCCCGGCTGGCGGTTCAGTTCGGTGACGACAGGATCCGGATTTTTGCCAAGGATCAGGGGAAGCCGCAGTTCACTCGCGACTGGTCCAGTGACTTGGTGCGCTTCTTTGAGTTCCTGGCTGATGGTGAAACGATTTTGAGCGTCCATCGATCCGGCACCCTGCGCCGGTGGAGCGCCTCGGCGGGTGAGGTCGTGTCCGAATTGGCCATCAACCTGACCAACGCCACGGCATTTGCCCTGTCGCCCGACCAGCGTCTGCTCCTTTCCAGTGGCCGGGGCGGCGGCATTCTTATCGTGAACGCAACCACAGGTGCGAAGGTGGATCGCTGGACGACGGAGAGCGGTTTCCAGAGTCTGGGTCTGCAATTCTCGGAGAATGGCACCTGGCTGGTGAACGGCCGTCTGGACGGGGCGCTCGTTGCCCTGCGTTCCCCGATCGTGCTGCTGGATCCGCGGGCAACGTCCTTGGGACTGTCGTTTTCTGTCAGTGGCGGCCCGGGCCCGTTTCAATTGCAGCGCCATGGGGCGGGGAGCGGGCCGTGGGTGGATCTTGGGGAGGCGTTCACGGGGAGCTCCGCCACGGTGGACTACGAAGAGCCCGGTCCCTGGCTCTATCGGCTGGTATCGGTGCGGTCGTTGGACGCTGAATGATGTTCCCGGGTCGATCCGCCCAGAACCATCCAGGCTCCCGCCCCTAGGGCGGCGGCGAGGGCGGCGAGGGTCACCCAAAGCAACTTCATGGACGGGAGGTAGCGAAACTCCACCACATGGTCCCCTTCGGGAACCGCGACGGCGCGCATCAGGAAGTTGGCCCGGAGGATCGGCACCGCCTTGCCGTCCACGGTGGCCCTCCAGTTGGGATCCCAGCGGTCATTCAGCAGGAGGACCCCGGCCTGCCCCGCCCGGGTCTGGATCGAAACCCGCTTTGGCGCCCATTGGGTGATCTTCGACTCGATCGGGCCGGCCGGGGAGTTGGTCGCGGAGATCATTGAGGCGCCGCCGGGGAGAACCGGGGCGGTGTCCAGCACCACGGTGCGGGTCGGATCAAAGGATGGGCTTGCCAGTTCCTTCAGCGCAGCCGCGTTGTCGGAGATCACCGTCCACCGGGGATACCATTGGGTCCGGGGCAGGGCGCTGCCGTATTCGATCACGGCATACTGGCCGTTGGGATTGGACACGGCCGTAATGTCGTCCAATCCGACCCGTCCGTCCGCCGGGGCTCCCGGCTTTTGCGCCAGGTCAAATCCGAGGACGGGTTTGAAACTTTGGTGGGTCGGATCGAAGAGACGGTTGAGTTCGGCCTCCGTTCCCCGGGATCCGATGATGTACCGGACATTCGCGAGCTGCCACATGCGCCCGATCCGAGCCAGGTCGGACTCGGTGGTCGGGCGGAAGGTCGAGAGATACGCGGCGTCCAACTCCGGCATGCGCGGCATCTGCCAGATGTCGGCCGTGTGGATGGTGTTGTAGGGAAATTGCTGTTCCATCCACTGGTTTTGGACCGCGGGCCACGTGCCGTCCTTGGGACTCGTCAGGGTCTGCCGGATATCGGGAAAAATCCGGGCGGTGACGCGATGTTCCCAGGGGTCCTTGGCGAGAAAGGCCACCACCGGATTGGATTCATAACGGCGCTGGTAGTCGTAGTGGGCGATAAACGGGGACGCCGCGCGTCCCAGGTCCAACGCCAGGACCAGTCCGAGCGCCAGGGCGATTCCCGCTCCGCGGCCGCCGGAGAAGCGTCCGGACGCCATCCATGCGAGCAGGCCGGAGAAGGCCGCGATGAAGACTGCGGCGAGGGCCACCTCCTTCACGCTGAAGCGGGCCATCTCCCGTCCTTCGGGACCCTGGAAACCCACGGAGGCAATGTGGGAAGCCAACGAAGGCTGGTAGGCGGAATAGATCAATGCCCCGGCCAGTGCTCCGGCCCCAAGGAAGAGGAGGGTTCGCGACCAGGTGCGGTCGAAGCCGGTCGCGTTCCTCCACCAGCGCCCGATCTGATCCCCGAGGCTGCCGCGACGGGTGTCCGGGACGTCCACATGGAGGCGCCAGAGTCCCTGAAGGCCGTATCCGAACAGGATGAGCAATCCGAGGTGGACCACGTGCAGAAACTTCATCGGGACCCGAATGGTCGAAAGGTAGGGCAGTGCGTAGACCAGTTGGTAGAACGGCGCGAACCGGCCAAAGGACAACAGCAGCGATCCGAGGCACACGACGGCCCAGAAGGTGATCAGTTTCCGTTCACGATCCGAGTAGGGCTGGCGATCACTGCGGGAGAAGGCCCGGGCCACCGCCCAACCGGCAACGATCAACACGAGAACGCCGGCGTACTCGCCGCCGCCGTTGAATCGATACTGCGGCGTGCCGTCCTGTCCGACGTTTCCCCAGTAGGCTCCACCTCCCGGGGTATCCATGCGGTAGCCCATGATTCCGGGAATCGCGAGCCGGATGACCTCGAGCTTGGGAAAGCTCCATCCCGTTACAAAGTCCCAGCGCTGCTGTCGTGCGGCGGCGGACTCCGCGAGCACCGCCACTCCCTGGATCTGAGTCCCCACGAGGGTGGAAAGGATGTAGGAGGCGATCCAGCCCGCACACCCGGCGACGAGGATGAGCCGTCCGATGGAGAAGAGCGTCTTCCGGGCGGGCGATCCCTGGAGATCCAGCCAGGCCGTGGTCAGGGCGTAGGCCGCGACAAAGAGGCTGAAGATGGCGCCCACGTCGGCGCCTTCGACCACCGAGAGGCCGACGGCGATGCCGGCGAGGATGGCGCGCGACCAGAATCGTTCGCGGGCTCCGGACGATAGCGCCGCAATCGCGAGGAGGGCAAAGGCCACGGTGGAGGCCCTCATGGGAAGGCCCCAGCCCGCATGGGACACCAGGTTGGTGTTCAGCGCTGCGGCGAGGCCGACGAGGGTGCTGACGGGGGCGGCGAACCCGCAGGAGCGGCACAGGAGGAACGCCGACACCCCGAGTAGCAGCAACGAGAGCGGCGCGATGAACTTGCCGAAGAGGATGGGGCCCAGGATCAGGTACAGGAGATTGGAGAAGGAGGGTTGCAGCGGAAGCGAGGGGCTTCCGAGCCAGACGAGCGGGACCCAGCTGCCCCCGAGGAAATTCCCCCAACGAAATTCCGAGTAGGCGGACATCAATCCGAGCGGGGCGTCATTCGAGAATGCCATCTGCGCCGGGAGCAGGCTTGCGCGCCAGAGCCAGGCGAGTACGCCGGCGAGAACGGCCAGGGTGATCCAGACCGGTTTCCGGGAGGTTCCAGGAGGTGCGTTGGTTTGCATTTCAGATCAGGCGTGGGGCGGGAGCCGTTCCGGAACGGTGTTCATGCGGGCTTGAGGATGCGCAGCAGTTCCGCGCAGACCCGGTCCACCTGGGATTCGGTGAGGTTCAGCGCGGACGGGAGATTGAGGGCCCGGTCATTGAGATCGTAGGCGACGCGATTGCGCTCGCGGGCGACCCGGGCCTCCGGCCAGTCCTGATACGCGGGCAGGGAGCTGAGCGGATGGAAAAAGGGACGGCTGTCGATGCCCAGTCGATCCAGTCGATCTTGGACTTCGCGCTGGCCGGGGCGTCCTGCCGCCTCCCAGACCACGGTCACCATCCAGTAGCTGTTGCGCGTCCCGGCGGGTTCGACATTGAGGGCGAGGCCGTTGATGTCGCGGAGTCGGGCGGCGTACCACCCGAAGATCTCCCGTTTCCGGGTGATGAGTTCCTCCACGCGCTCCAATTGGGCGAGGCCGAGGGCGGCCTGCAGGGCGCTCATCTTGTATTTGAACCCGACGGCGGTGTTCTGGAAGTAACGGTCGCCCGGTTCGCGGCCGTGGTCGCGAAGGTGCAGAATTTTTCGAAACAACGACTCATCCGCGGTGGCCAGCAGCCCGCCTTCGCCCGTGGTCAGCGTTTTGGATCCGTGGAAGCTGAAGACGCCGGTGGTTCCGAAGCTGCCGGCGCGTCGGCCGTGCAACTCCGATCCGACGGCCTCCGCGGCGTCCTCAATCAGGGCGAGTCCCCGGTCCTCGGCCAGTGCGCGCAGGCCATCGTAGTCGGGCATGCTCCCGTAAAGATCGACGGGGATGATCGCCTTTGTGCGCGGAGTGAGACAGGCCCGGACGGATTCCGGGGTCAGGACCCAGGTGAGTGGATCCACATCGGCGAAAACCGGTCGGGCTCCGACGTAGGAGATGGGTGCCGAGGTCGCGATCCAGGTGACTTCGGGGACGATGACTTCGTCCCCGGGGCCGATCCCCAGTGCCGCCAGGGAAAGGTGGAGGGCCGAGGTGCAGGAGGGAAGGGCGGTGACGAACGGAACTCCGAGGTACTCGGAAAACGCCCGCTCGAAGCGCTG
>JAEUHD010000320.1 GCA_016793645.1 Verrucomicrobiales bacterium | reverse complement strand
CTCGGAGCGCGTCCCGACGGGAAGTAAAGCGGTAGGGGACTACCGCAGTCCAAGACGCCTCGCCCGGACTTGCGGCGCGTGGGATTCGTTGCGCAGGCTTTGGCGGATGCTGACCTCCGAACTCATTCCCGCCGTGCGCCGTTCCTCCCGGCGGCTTCTGGTCGTATTGCATGGCCTGGGGGATTCCATGTCGGGGTGGCGGTGGCTTCCCGAGGCGCTGCATCTGGACGACTTGAACTACCTGTTGGTCAATGCGCCGGACGACTACTACGGGGGATATTCGTGGTACGACCTGAACGGGGACTCCGAGCCCGGGATTCTCCGGAGCCGCCGCCTGCTGTTGGCCCTTCTGGACGCCCAGGCGGCCGCGGGGTTCCCGGCGGACCAGACGGCGTTGCTCGGGTTTTCGCAGGGATGCCTGATGACCGTGGATGTCGGGTTTCGGTATTCCCGGCGACTGGCGGGCCTGGTTGGGATCAGCGGGTACGTCTGGGACCCGGAAACGCTTCTCCGGGAATTGTCTCCGGTGGCGCGGGAGCAGCGGATGCTGTTTACGCACGGGACGCGGGATCCCCTGATCCCGTTTGCCGAGGTGGCCCGGCAGGTGGCGGAGTTGAAGCGTGCGGGGCTCTCAGTGGACTGGCGGGAGTTCAACAAGGTGCACACGATTGCCGGCGAGGCGGAGCTTTCGGTGATCCGGGAGTTCCTGACCGGGGCCGATTCCGGGGCAGAGGCGGTGTGACTCCAGTTTTGACATCCGTGAACGAATCCGCTTGGTTGTCGCCCTCATGACTGTCCCGGTGTCCCTTCGGCGAGTGCTTTGGTCTCTGGTGGTGTTGGTTTCGTTGGCGTCCACGGGTCTTGCCGCACCCTTCATCACCGGCTTCACCCCGGATACCGGACTGCCGGGGACCCAGGTGACCATCGTGGGCAGCGGGCTGCGTCCGACCGCTCCGGCCCCGCGCGTTTTGTTCGGCAATGTGGAGGCCAGTCTGGTCCTGGCGAACAATATCCGGATTGTCGCCATCGTCCCCGACAAGGTGCCGCTCGCACCGATCACCGTGATGAATGCGGGGGGGACCTATACGACACCGTTCCTGTTCTATGCCTTTCCCCGGATTGAGGATTTCGGCACGAAAATCATCGGGAGCATCGGGGACACCATCCTCTTCGAGAAGCCCGTGATTGCGACGCCCGCATCCACCCTGACCATTATCGGCGCCAATTTCTATGTCCCGAACATTCCGGAAGTCCTAGTCCAGGTGGGGACGAACCTGATCCCCGCCAGTGCCACCGCCGAGAACCAGATCCTGGCGACCATTCCCCCGATCCTGCCCACGGGGTACCTGTCCCTGCGCACCGCGGTCGGTTGGGTGACGAACACCACGGACTACATCTACGGGTCGCCGCGCATCGAGGCGTTCACCACGAATGGGGCCGCGGGCGATACGATCCATCTCAAGGGGTTGAACTTCCTGGTGAAGACCCCGAGTCAACTCACCCTGACCATCGGGGGCGCTCCCGTGACGCAGTTTGAGGTGTTGTCCAACACCAACCTGACGGCCGTGGTGCCGGCCGCCGCCGTGACGGGGCCGCTGCGAATCACGGTCCCGGGCGGAAGTTTCATCACCACCTCGAACTTCAACATCCTGCCCCGGGTCAGCGCGTTTGCGCCGAACGGCGGTCCTGCCGGCACCGTGGTGACCCTGGTGGGCAGCGGACTCTCGGGCACCAAGGCGGTCTTGTTTGGCAATGTCGCCGCGGCGACGACCTCCATCACCAACGTCTCGGCGGCCCGCGTGGACGTCGTGGTTCCCCCCGGAGTCGCCTCGGGCCCCATCACGGTGACCACCGCCGGGGGATCGTCCGTGACGGATGACCTGTTCTATTCGCCTCCCTTCGTCTCGGGCTTTACGCCGTCCAGCGGTTCGGCGGGCGTCTCGGTGACGCTCTCGGGCTTCAATCTTCTCGGGACCACCGCCGTGAAGCTGAATGGAGCGGCGGTGCCCGTCTTCACGGTTGTTGACAACACGAAGATCATCCTGGCGGTGCCGGCGAATGCCACGTCCGGGTCATTTTCCGTGATCGGACCCGGTGGCACGGGTTTGTCGGCGAGTTCCTTCACGGTGTTGGGGAAGGAACCGCTGATCACCGGATTCAGCCCGAAGTTCGGTCCGGTCGGCACGGCGGTGACCATAGTGGGTTCGAATCTGGGCACGGCCACCCGGGTGGCCTTCAACGGGGTGGAGACGCCGTTCACGGCGCCGTCGTCGGTCACCCTCGTGGCCAATGTCCCGGCCGGGGCCACCACGGGAAAAATCCGGGTCACCAATCCCGACGGTTCCTCGGACTCGGTGGAGGATTTTGTTGTCGGCAGCACCGCCGATCTTCGGTTGTCCCTTGGGGCAGCCCCGAATCCGGCCGTCGCCTTTGGACCCGTGACGTTCAACATTCTTGTGGTGAACAACGGACCCCTGCCGGCCGCGGCGACCCGGGTGGAAGTGGAACTGCCCCCCGGGCTCGCCTTCCTGGAGGCCATCAGCACCTATCCTTACGAGGTCAACGGACAGAAGATCACCTTCAACCGGGGCCTGATGGAACCGCAGGGGTTCTTCACGGGCGGGGTGAGGGCCGCGGCGGGTTCGCCGAATGAGAGCCGGATCGTCACGGCACGCGCCGTGTCGACGACCCCCGACACGTCCCCGGGGGACAATGAACGGCAGATCAACCTCACCGTGGCGCTGCCGGTTCTGAGTTCGGAACTGCTGTCCCCCACCGAACTGTTGCTGTCCTGGCCCTCGGCGGCGTCGGGGCTGTACTCCCCCAAGACCTCTCCTGGAATTGGGGGGCCCTGGGTGCCCACGGCAGGCACGCCGGAGAACGACGGCGCGCGGGTCCAGTTGACCGTGCCCGTGGATTCGGACCGCCGATTCTTCCGCCTTGAGCTGAACTGATCCGGGACATCCCGCGCCGGATTCCGGCGATCCGGGTTCCCGGCGCGACGACGGCTTGCCGAAAGGCTCCGCCCCGGCATTGTTCCGGCGGTGGCCTCCATGAACTCCCTTCGCCTCGTCGCCGGCGCCCTGCTGGCCCTGGTTCCCGCGTCCGCGCAACAGATCCCGGTCGTCGAGAAACACCTCCCCAATGGATTCAAGCTCCTGATGGTCGAACGCCATGAGGAGCCGCGGATCGCCGGGGGCTGGGTGGTGAAGGTGGGCAGCGCCAACGAGCAGTTGGGCACCACGGGCATCGCCCACCTTTTCGAACACATGATGTTCAAGGGCACGCCCACCCTCGGCACCCGGGACGCGAAGCGCGATCTGGAGCTGATCGCCGAACAGGAACGGGTCCGGGACCTGATGCGCCAGGAGGAGGCGTCCCTGCGGCTCGCATACCGGCACGGGGAGATTTCCGACCTGACATCGCCCGGGAACCTGACCCCGCGATACCGCGAGCTGGAGACCGAGTTCCGCAAGCTCATCGACGAGCAGCGCGCGCTGCTGGTGAAGAACGAGTTCGACCGCGTGTACACCACCGCCGGCGCCTCGGGCATGAACGCCTTCACTTCCGAGGACATGACCGGCTACTTCATCAATGTGCCGGCCAACAAGCTGGAGCTGTGGTGCTGGATGGAGAGCGAGCGCCTGCTGCGTCCGGTGTTCCGCGAGTTCTACGCCGAGCGGGACGTGGTGTACGAGGAGCGCCGGATGCGCGTGGAATCGACGCCGATCGGGAAGTTTGCCGAGGAGTTCAACGCCGTGTTCTGGGATGCGCACCCCTACATGTGGCCGGTCCTCGGATGGCCCAGCGACATCCCGAACATTTCCAAGAAGGACGCCGACGCCTTCTACGCGCTCTATTACCAGCCGCAGAACATCACGATCGTGCTCGTGGGCGATTTCAAACCCGACGATGCGGAAGCGATGGTGCAGCGGTACTTCGGACGCATCCCCGCCGGGACCCGCCCGCCGCCCGAGGTGACCACGCGGGAACCGGAACAGGCGGCCGAAAAGCGGATGTATGCCGAGGCGGAGACCAATCCCCAGGTGGACATTCTCTGGAAGACGGTCGCCTTCCAGCATCGCGACAGCTACCCGCTCGATGTGCTGCAGCTCCTGCTCAGCGGCCGCACGGGACGTCTCTACAAGGGCCTCGTGCTCGGCAAGGAGGTCGCCACCGAGACCTATGCGCAGCAGGATTCGCGGAAGTGGGCCGGACTTTTCAACATCGGTGGCGAGGCCAAGGACGGCAAAACCCCCGAGGATGTGGAGCAGGGGATCTACGCCGAACTGGAGCGCCTGAAGAACGAGTTGGTGCCGGCCGAGGAATTGCAGAAGGTGAAGAACCAGTTCGCCGCCTTCGAATACCGGAAGCTGTCCGCCAACTTCCCGATCTTCATGCAGATCCTCCAGAACGAGGGTTCCGGGGACTGGCGTGAAGTCAACGAGGCCGGCGCAAAGCTGGCGGCGGTCACCGCCGAGGATGTCCAGCGGGTCGCCCGGCGCTATTTCACGCCGGAAGCCCGCGCGGTCGCGATCTACACCCGGAAGCCGGGCGCTGCCGCGTCCGAGGATCCCGACCTGGCCGGACTCAGCGCCGAGCAGCGGCCCGTGGTCCGCCGAATTGTGGAGTCGCTGGCGGGGGAGAAGGACGTCGCCAGGTTGAAGCAGGCCCTGTCCCAGATGGAGGCCCAGTCCGCCAATGCGGATCCCAAGCGCCAGCAACTGCAGAAGATCATCCAGAAGAAGGTCGCGGCCCGCATCGCCGAACTCGAGAAGCCCTGAACCCCGCGTCCCGCCCCTTTTCATTTCCAGCCTTCCCTCCATGAGATCCCTTTTCATCACGATCACCGCCGCCGCCCTGCTGGTGTCCGGTTCCCTGAGTGCCGCGGAGATCCCGGATCGTCCCGAGAAACTGACGTTCCCGCCGCTCACCTATGAGCCCCCCAGGCCGGTGGACTTCCGTGTGCCCCTCAAGTCCGGACCGGTGGCCTATGTGGTTCCCGATCGCACACTGCCGCTGGTCACGATCAGCATTCTCATCCGGTGCGGGAACTACCTGGATCCGGCGGACAAGACCGGGTTGGCGGAGTTCACCGGGTACCTGCTCGCCCGGGGTGGAACGACGTCCCGGACCGCGGAGGAACTGGAGGAGCGCCTGGCGTTCCTCGCCGCAAACCTGGTGTCCTCGATTGGAGACGACTCCGGATCGGTCAGCCTCAACCTGCTCTCCAAGGATCTGCCCGAGGGGCTGAAGATTCTGCGCGAGGTCCTGACCGAGCCGCGTTTCCAGCAGAACAAGCTCGACCTCTTCCGCCAGCAAAGCATCCAGGGCATGAAGCAGCGGAATGATGATTCGACCGCCATCGAGGCGCGGGAACGGGAGTTCCTCGCCTATGGGACGAATTTCTGGGCGTGCCGGTACACCACCGAGGCCAGTGTCACCGCCATCACCGCCGGGGATTTGCACGCGTTCCACCATCGCTGGATTCATCCGGGCAGCTTCGTGGTGGCGGTCAGCGGAGATTTTGAACGAACCGCGATGATCGCGCAGCTCGAGGACCTCTTTGGCAACTGGCCCTTCCCGGGCGAAAAGCCTCCCGCCATTCCCACCAATATCGTGATGGCCCCACCCGGAATCTACATCGTCAACAAGGACGTCAACCAGGGGCGTGTGGGCGTGCTGCTGCCGGGGGTGCTGCGCAGCAATCCGGACTTTCCCGCCATCGAGGTGATGAACGACATCCTCGGAGGCGGCGGGTTTACGTCCCGGATCATGAACCGCGTCCGCTCGGATGAGGGACTGGCCTATGGCGCGGGCAGCCGTTTCCCGGGAGGCGTGTATTATCCCCGTCCGTTCCAGGCGGGATTCGCCTCGAAGTCGCGGACGGTGACCTACGCGACGCAGATCGTTCTTGAGGAGATGGGACGCATCACGGCGACGCCGGTCAGCGACGAGGAACTCACCACGGCAAAGCGGTCGTCCATCGATACGTTTCCGGAGAACTTCAACACCAAGGCCAAGGTGGCCTCGCTCTTTGCCCGGGATGAATTCACCGGACGCTTTGCGGAGGATCCCAACTACTGGCAGCAGTGGCGTCCGAAGATCGAGGCGGTGTCGGTGGCCGACGTGCAGCGGGTGGCGAAGGAGCACCTGCATCCGGATCGGGCGGTCATCCTGATGGTCGGCCAGCGGGCGGAGATCGAACAGGGGGATCCGACCCACCCGGTCTCCCTGGGGAAGCTCTCGAGCGGTCCCGTGGTGCCGTTGCCGCTCCGGGATCCGCTCACGATGGCGCCGCTGCCCTGACGCGTGATGGAGCGAAAATCCCAGCTTCCCCCGGGGCCTTCCGGGTCATGGCGACCGACCCTGGAACTGATCCGGAATCCGCGGGCGGCCATGGAGAAGTGGGTGGGACGTTACGGGGATCCCTTTCTGCTGCATTCCCTGAATGGTCCGGTCGTGGTGACCGCTCGGGAGGAACTGATCCGGCAGGTGCACGGCGCCGATCCCGCCCTGTTCGTTCCGTTTGCGGTTCAGACCATGCTGCCCCTGATGGGACCGGGTTCCCTATTCGTGCTCGACGGCGAGGAGCATCGACGGGAACGGCGCCTGATCACCCCCATGTTCCACGGCGACCGCATGCGGCAGTACGGCTCTGAGATGCAGCGGACGGCCGTGGACTGCCTCGAATCCCGCCGGCCCCGGGGAACCGTGGTGACCCTGGACCTGATGACCGACATCTCGCTGGAGACGATCGTTCGGACGATTTTTGGCGGGGAGGATCGGGATCAGGTGAATCAGCTCATGGACGCGAGCAAACAGATCGTGGCGCGAAGCCATCCGCTGATCTTCTTCTCCCGGAAGACCCATGTGTCGGTATTCGGCTGGAGCCCGTGGGACCGTTTTGTGGCGGCGCGCGAAGGGCTCTTCCGTCTGCTCGACCGGATCATCGACCAGCGGGCGAAGTCGTCCGCCTCCCGGGAGGACATTTTGTCCATGCTCTGCGGCGCCCGCTATGAGGATGGTTCCCCCATTTCGCGCCCGCATATCCATTCCGAGCTGATGACGTTCCTGTTTGCGGGACATGAGACGACCGCGCTGACGCTCACCTGGGCCATCTATCATCTGCACCGGTCTCCTGAAATCCTGGCGCGGCTGCGGTCGGAGTTGGACGCCCTCCCGGAGGAGTCTCCGGCGTCCCTGACAGCCGCGCCCTACCTCAAGGCCGTGGTGCAGGAGACCCTCCGGATCCATCCGATCGTCACCGAGACACTGCGGAAGCTGGCGAAACCCATGTCCCTGGGCGGATACGATCTCCCTGCCGGCATGGCGATCGCTCCGGCGACCGTGCTCGTGCACCACAATCCGAAACTGTATCCGGACCCGGAGCGGTTCCGTCCGGAGCGGTTTCTGGAGCGGACGTATTCACCGACCGAATATCTTCCCTTTGGCGGGGGGCACCGTCGCTGCATTGGTGCGGCCTTTGCCTCCTACGAGATGACCATGGTCCTGGGGACCCTGCTCCGGAGGTACGTCTTCGAGTTGGTCGATTCCGAACCCGTGGTGCCGAAGCGGAAGAATGTGACCATCGGTCCTTCCACTGGGGTGCCCGTCCGGGTCCTCGGAGTGCGTTGAATTGTTTTCCGGCGAGGTCACGAGGCGCCGGAGCCCCCGCACGTCGCGGGGAAGTCAGCGCGTCGTACCCTCCGCGGCTACCCGGTTCGTAGCCGCCGACGGGGATCGAAATGGAGTCTATCTGACGTCGTCCTCTACGGGACCCGGATCATTTTCCCAATTCGATGATCCGTTTTGGGGCTGGCTTGCGCATGGGAGTTCGGTATGGCCAATCCCACGCCCGTGAATCCCTCCCCCGAGTCTGAGGAAACGATCTTCGCCGCCGCGGTGGTGCTGACCTCGCCCGCGGCGCGCGCCGCGTACCTGGACCAGGCCTGCGCCGGACGTCCGGAGCTGCGACGAAGTGTCGAGGAACTGCTGGGCGCCAGCGATGCCGCAGGCACGCTCCTGGATTCATCGCCGGTGGTTCCGGTCCCGGTCGCATTCCTGCGGGGGCCTTCGGGAGCACCGTCCGTTCCCCCGCTGGCCCTGCCGGCGGAGGAGGGGCCCGGCACCCAGATCGGACGGTACAAGCTGCTGGAGAAGATCGGCGAGGGCGGCTTCGGCGAGGTGTACGTCGCCGAGCAGCGTGAACCGGTGAAGCGCAAGGTCGCGCTCAAGATCATCAAGCTGGGCATGGACACCCGGCAGGTCATTGCCCGCTTCGAGGCCGAGCGTCAGGCCCTGGCCATGATGGATCATCCCAACATCGCCAAGGTCCTGGATGCCGGTGCCACGGATGCCGGCCGGCCATACTTCGTGATGGAACTGGTCCGCGGCCATGCCATCACTCGCTACTGCGACGACAACCAACTGACGGCCGAGCAGCGCCTCAAACTCTTTGTCCTCGTCTGCCACGCCATCCAGCACGCGCACCAGAAGGGGATCATTCATCGCGACATCAAGCCGTCGAACATCCTCGTCACGCTCCACGACGGCGTGCCCGTGCCCAAGGTGATCGACTTCGGCATCGCCAAGGCCACGCAGGGTGAACTGACGGACAAGACCATTCACACGCAGTTCCAGTCGTTCATCGGCACCCCGGCCTATGTGAGTCCCGAGCAGGTCGAGATGAGCGGACTCGACATCGACACCCGCAGCGACATCTACGCCCTCGGGGTGCTGCTCTACGAACTCCTCGTGGGCCGGACGCCCTTCGACGGGCGCGAGCTGCTGCAGGCTGGACTGGACTCCATGCGCCGGACCATCCGGGAAACGGAACCTGTCCGCCCCAGCACCCGCCTCTCCACGCTGCAGGGGAATGAGCGCACCTCGGTGTCCCAGCGCCGGGGCGGTGCCGACGTCACGAGGCTCGCAGGCGCGTTGCGTGGGGACGTGGACTGGATCGTGATGAAGTGCCTGGAGAAGGACCGCACCCGTCGCTACGAAACCGCCAATGGACTGGCGGCGGACATCACCCGGCACCTGACCAACGAGCCGGTGACCGCGCGTCCGCCCTCCATCACGTATCGATTTCAAAAGGCGCTGCGTCGCAATCGACTCGCGTTCGCGGCCTCGGGGGCGGTCGCCCTGGCTCTGGTCCTGGGCTTGTTGGCAGCGATGGGGCAGGCCATCCGCGCCACCCGCGCCGAGCGGGAGCAGACTCAGTTGCGATCCCAGGCGGATCGGGCAAAGGAGCTTGCCGACGTAGCTCGGCGGGAAGCATTGACCAATGCCGCCGACGCGACTGCCCGTCTATACACCTCGCTGGTTGGTGAGGCGCGAGCGACGCGGGTCGCACAACGGGTTGGCTATCGTGAGGATGCCTTTGAATTGCTGAAGAAGGCGAATGTGCTGAACACACCCATGCGGAACCCTGAGGAACTTCGTTTGGAGGCCATGGCATGCTTGGGGGACTTCGTTGGATTCAAGCCGCGCCCCATGGGGGAAATTGAAGGGAATGGTTGGCACGCCGGGCTTCGGCTCGATCCACACGGGAAGACTGTGGTGCTTTTTGGTGGTACAGGTGATGACTCCCCGCCCGGGTTTGTCAGGCTGATTGAACTCCCTGGAGGCAGGGAGAAGCTTCGATGGCGGTCACCGCTTCCCGTCTTCGACCCGGTCTTCAGCAGTCCAGGCGATCATTTGACGGCGATCGCTACTCCGGATGGTCAGGATCTGTTCAGCGAGGATCAAGACGCCCATCTTGCTGAGTTCACGCAAACGTCGAATGGAGAATGGAGTCATAAGGCGTGGCGCGCCTGGCCCCATCTGCACGGGGTGGAACGGATTCGGGATCGTTTGATCGGACTGGCGGGCGACCCTGTAGACCGGGGGCAAAGATCGCTCAGACTCGTTGACCTTGAGTCTGGCAGGCTTCAAGGGGTGCTGACGCGGGAATCCGGTTCCTTCTGGCCATGGGTTGCGGACGTGGACCCGAGCGGACGGCGGCTCGCGATTCTGGCCAAGTCTCCGGACCTGGAGCACAAGGAAGTGGAGATCTGGGACCTGGGCACCGGGCAGAGGGTCAAGACCCTTGCCAGCGAACTCGACGATTACGGTGACCTCCGTTTCAGCCCCGATGGAGGCTATCTTCTCGCCTGTTCGGGGGAGGGAAGCGCCGTCCATCGGACGACCGACTTCGAGCGGGTGGATCGCATATCGGGTTATGTTGCCTGGAATACAACCGGTTCATTCGCTCCGAACCGCAGCCTGCTCGCTCTGGGAATGCAACAGCAGGGTCGCCTGCTGCTGCGGGACTATCTCCGACAAGAGACGATGACGGTGATCTCGGAGCCTGGGATTTTCATGGGTGCCTTCAGTCCTGACGGTGAATTTTTGCTGACCCTGGGCACGAAGCGACTGAACGGATACCGGCTTGACGCTGCCAGGGAGTTCCTTGATTTGGGGGGACATAAAATGAGTGTGCCGGGGTTGGCGTTCAGTCCGGATGGAAGGTTTCTGGCTTCGGTCGGCAAGGATCGGACTTTGAAGATTTGGGAAGCGGATACAGGCCGCATGATGGCTGAGGGTAGCCAGCTTCTGCCGACCCCAGGTCAGGCCGTTTGCTTCAGTCCGGATGGAAGGGTGATTTGCACGGGTGGCTTCCAGACCTCCCGCATCCAGTTTTGGGATGCGGCCAACGGACGGATGACGCTGGAACTGGATGATGAAGTGGGTGGGCGCACCTGGTCGCTGCAGTGGATCGACGATCCTGCCGGTGGAACACGGCTCCTGCGTGCCAGTGACTTTGTGGAACGACGACCGGGGATCAGCTCCTGGCGGGTTTCATCGACCCAGGAACTGATCACGGGAAATCAGGCATCCTGTGTTGCATCGGATGCATTCCGCCACGGCCCGTCCCTCAGCTTGGTGGCTTCGGCCAAGGGCGGACGGATCGCCTATCTTACGGGGGATTGGACTGGTGGAAACTCCAGGCTGATGGCCGGCCAGATTCAGGCCCTGGGTGAAACAAAGGTCTTGAAGGAGAAGATGGCTTTCGGGGTTCAGGGAGTGGCGATGACCGCCGACGGCCTTCAAGTTGTGGCAGCCTCCGGCCCGAACCTGTCCCTATTCGACATAGGGACGGGTGGAGTCATCCGTCAGTTCAGTCACGACCCCCAGCGCAAGTTTGAATTCCTGGCGTTGAGCACGGACGAACGTTGGCTGGCTGTCGGTTCTGGTTCGGGCCTGGGGGTGGAGATTTATGATTTCGCCACGGGTTCGCTCCGTTATCGGTTGCCGGATCGGGAAGGTACGGTCTACTGGTTGGCGTGGCAGCCCGGTTCGCCCCGGTTGGCGGTTGCTCGTGACAACGGCGGAATTGGGATTTGGGATTTGAGCAGGATTGATGCGCAGCTCGAGCAATTGGGGCTGAGCGACGCCCATTGATCCCAAGGATGAGATTCAAGGTTGCGGTGATGAAATGCCATCCGAGGAGCTCCATGATTGGTCGCATGATTTTTCAGAATCTGGAGGAGCGCCTCCGGTTGTATCGATTTCGGAACGGCTGCTGTTCCTTTCGAAGGAGCGCCGCAACATGACCGACGCCACTCAACTCCTCGATGCGGTGCGCGCGGGCGATGCCCGTGCGGCGACGCAGTTGTTTGAACTGGTGTATGCCGAGCTTCGGCAGATCGCGGCGCAGAAGATGGCGCATGAGGCGGCGGGCCACACGCTCCAGCCGACGGCGCTGGTTCACGAGGCCTGGCTGCGGCTGGGAGCGGACGCCCAACCGCATTGGGAGAACCGGGGGCACTTCTTCGCTGCCGCCGCGGAGGCCATGCGCCGGATCCTCGTGGACCGCGCCCGTCGAAGGCAGGCGCAACGCCGCGGCGCCGGCGCAGCTCACGAAAACATCGAGGACTTCGAGGTCGCCGCGCCGGTGGACGAGGATCAGCTTCTCGCCCTGAACGAAGTGCTCGAGCGCTTTGCCGTGGTCGATCCGGCCAAGGCGGAACTCGTCAAGCTGCGGTACTTCGTCGGCCTGACCCTCGAACAGGCCGCGCCCATTCTGGGGATTTCCGAGCCGACGGCGAAGCGCTGGTGGGCCTACGCGAAAGCCTGGCTCTACCGGGAAATGCAGCGCGATGCCGGTCGTTGACACGGTGCGGGAGGGACGGCGTGCCGCCGTCCGTGATCAAGTCCGGGGCAGGGTGCGTGGAGGGGAATGCGGGTGATTTCTTGCGTGAAGGGGGGGGCTTGAATGGGGACCGCAGCATGCGGGCCCTCCCGAGGTCTGGGGCGGTAGGATGGCGGGCGACTTCAGGTCCGCCGATCCTTCGCGCAGCGGGCGCGAAGGAGTAGTCCCCCGCGGGCGGCAGCCCGCAGCCACCTTTCCGTGCGAAACGGTGCGGGAGGGATGGCGTGTCGCCGTCCGTGATCAAGTCCGGGGCAGGGTGCGTGGAGGGGACTGCGGGTGATTTCTTGCGTGAAGGGGGGAACTTGAATGGGGCTCGCAGCATGCGAGTCCCTTCCGAGGTCTGGGGCGGTAGGATGGTGGGCGACTTCAGATCCGCCGGTCCTTCGCGCAGCGGGCGCGAAGGAGTAGTCACCCGCGGGCGGCAGCCCGCAGCCACCCTCCCGTGCGGCGGCGATGCCGCGGCACGCCCGGGCTTACTTCGGGCGCTTCCAGATGGGAACGACCTGCTTCATCCGGTCGATCAGCCACTGGCAGGCGGCGAAGGCTTCGCCGCGATGGGGAGCGGTGACTTCCACCCAGAGGCTGGCCTCGCCGGCGGCCACGAATCCGAGCCGGTGCACCAGCCGCACGGATCCGACCTGCGGCCAGCGCGTTTCCAGTTCGTCGAAAAGGATCCCGAACTGGCGCTCCACCATCGGCACGAAGGCCTCGTAGTCGATGCCCCGGATGGGTGCTCCGTCTTCCTCACCCCGGACCACGCCGCTGAAGCGGATCACTGCGCCCATCCGCTCGGAGGAGGCCGCTGCCGACACCAGATCCGCCTCGCGGATGGGGTCGGAGCTCAGCGTCAGGGAGCGCTCCATGATCGGGTGGGCCGGTTCGTGGACGGTCAGCCCCCTTGCACCGGCGGAAACAGCGAGACTTCTTCGCCGGCACTCAGGGCATAGGACGGCCCCTGGTAGTCCACGCCGACCGCAATCAGCGTGGAGTTCCGGAGGGCACCCAGCTTGGGATGCAGGGCGTACACCGCGGTGAGGACGTCGGATACAGTTCCGCCCTCCGGGATGTCCACCGTGAGCGGAGTCGTGCCAGCGAGATCCCGGAAGTAGCTCCACAGATGGACGGAGACCGTCATGGCGACTCGAACGGAGGAGGGGATGGCCGTCGGGACTACACGGTGCCGGCCGTCGGATGAACCCACGGTGCCCGGTAGGGACGGGCCAGAAGCTGGTTCGCCTCGGCGTCGCCGACCACCTGATGCGTGGCCGGATCCCAGACGAGGGTGCGTCCCAGCTTCATCGCCATGTTGCCCAGGATGCAGGAGGCCGAGGAGATGTGGCCCTGTTCGATGTCCGCCACGGGCTTGGCGCGCGTCTCGCGGCAGGTGAGCAGGTTCTTCATGTGACCGCGAATGGCGGGGGCGCAGTGTTGTTCCAGGTCCTTCTCCGTCTTGTCCTCCGGATACTGGTCGAGCTCCATCGTCACGTCGCGATGCACCGGCGAGCCGCCGCCCATGGGGATGTAATCGTAGCTGAACACGCTGGCCTTCAGCGTGCCCTTGTCGCCGTAGAAGGTGGCGCTCCACGGGGATTTGGAGTCGGGATCCGATCCCCAGGTCCGGTGCGTCCAGACCACCTGGAGGTCGCCGTAGTCGAAGGTGACTTCCTGCGTATCGGTGATGTTCGCCCGGGCGGCCTTGTCCACGAGGATGCCACCTTCGGAACTGATCCGCTTCGGCCAGCCGAGGTCCATCATCCAGCGGGTCATGTCCAGCATGTGCACGCACATGTCGCCGACGATGCCGTTGCAGTACTCCATGAAGGCCCGCCAGCCGCGGGGATGGACGATTTTGTTGTAGGGCCGCATCGGCGCGGGACCCGTCCACATCTCGTAGTCGAGGAAATCGGGCGGGGCGGTATCGGGCGCCTGCGCGAGGGTGTCCCGATTCCGCATGTGCCAGTAGCAGCAAATGTTGACGCGTCCGATGGTCCCGAGCTTGCCCGACTGGATGTACCGCTCGCGCGCCTCGATGAGGTGCGGCGTGCTGCGGCGCTGGGTGCCGATCTGCACCACGCGTCCGTATTTGCGTGCGGCGGCGACCATGGCCTGGCTTTCCACGACGTCCACGCCCGTTGGCTTCTGGCAGTAAATGTCCATGCCCGCCTTGCAGGCCTCGATCATGGGCAGCGCATGCCAGTGGTCGGGCGTGCCGATGAGCACGATGTCCAGGTCCTTTTCCGCCAGCAGCGCCCGGTAGTCGGAGTAGGTGCGCGGTTTCTTGCCGGACTTCTGCCGTTGCGAAACGAGGTCCGCGGCGTCGGCCAGCATGCGCTTGTCCACGTCGCACAGCGACACGACATCGACGGGGGCCACCTGGATCAATCGGAGCAGGTCGGCCTTGCCGTACCATCCGGTACCGATGAGGCCCACCCGAAGCGCCTTTTCCGCGGCGAACGTGGTGGGGATGTAGGTGGCGGCGGCGGAAAGGGCGAGCGCGGAGGAGCCCTTCTGGAGAAAGGAGCGGCGGTTCATGCGGAAGGGCTAAACGGACTTGGCAGACGAAACAAGTCTGGTGTCAGCAAAAGGGGGCTTTGTCAGTGGTTCGTTGTCAGTCGTCGGCGCAGTCACTGGTCATTGGTCATTGGTCATTGGTCATTGGTCGGCGCACGGACTACGGACCACGGACGAATGACTAATTCCCAATGACCACTGACCAACCCTCAATACCACCTCAACCGGAACCACGGGAACATCACCTCGACGGCGACGATGATGAGGAAGATGAGGCTGATGGCGGCGTTGAGTTTGAAGAAGGCGACGTTGATGGACGCGGGGTCCCGGCGCCGGGCGAGCAGGTGTTCCATCAGGAGCAGACCGAGGATGAGGAGCAGTCCGAGCCAGTACGCGAACCGGAAGGCGCTCAGAAGTCCGAACAGGAGGAGGAATCCCCACATGAAGATGTGGCACATGAAGGCGACGCCGAGCGCGTTGCCCGGACCCCAGCGAACCACCAGCGAGTGCAGGCCGTGGCTGCGGTCAAATTCGTAGTCCTGGGTTGCGTAGATGATGTCGAATCCGATCAGCCACAGGACCACGGCAGCCGCGAGGGTTGCCGGCACGAGGGCGCCGTAGCGCAGGGAGGCGAGTCCGGCGAGATCGGTGTCCCGGGGGAGGAACGAGATCCGTCCTTCCACCGCCACCCAGGCGCCCAGGGGGGCAAGCGCGAGGGCGATGCCCAGCCACACGTGGGTGAAGTCGGTGAACCGCTTGGTGAGCGAGTAGAAGAGGATGAAGAACAGGACGACCGGGGAGAACGCGAGGCACAGCGGGTTGAGCCCGGCGGCGCATGCGACGAAGGCGGCGCCGCTGAGCGCACAAAGCACGACCGCCTCCGTGAGGCCCATGGCGCCGGTGGGAAGGTGTCGCAGGGCGGTGCGGGGATTCAGGGCGTCGAATCGACGGTCCACGATCCGGTTGAAGGCCATGGCGCACGTTCGGGCCGTCCCCATCGCGGCGAGCACGAGGAGGAACACCCGCCATCCCGGCCAGCCGCGGGTTTCGCGGGCGGCGACCATCATCGACGCCACCGCGAAGGGCAGCGCGAAGACGGTGTGGCTGAGTTTGACAAAGCCGGCCCAGCGGCGGAGCAGTGCAATCATTCGGCGCCGGCAGCTTTCGGGGTGCGCCCTCCCAGTTCAAGCCGCGGATTGACCGGGCAGGCTTCCCCTCCCGCCCTCCCGGGTCCCACAATTGTTTTGCGACCCCCCGGCCGGCGGGGCTTCACTGGGCGTGTCCGATGAACCGTCGCAACCAGTTTGTCCTCGGGATGCTCCTGTTCCTGCTCCCGTTCGGGTTGCGGGCCCAACTCCTTGGCATCGATTTCTCCGCCCGTCCCGCCCCTGCGCGGGTCTCCGAGCGGGTGGTTTACACCCTGGTGGTGAACAATGACGCCGGCCTCACCCTCACCAATCTGGCGGTCCAGGTGGAACTGGCGGGGAATGTGGGCCTGACCGCGTCCTCCACCACCCAGGGAACGGCCACCAACGCCACCCAGTTCGCGTCCTACCTGATCCCGTTTTTCACCAACCTGACCCAGGTCACGCTGACCTACTCCGGGTTTCCCACCGATCACGGCGTTGTCACCCATTCCGTCACGGCGAGCCTCCTCGGTGTCGCCGTCCAGGTGGCCTCGTTCACCTCGACGAACATCGGTGGCGTCGCGCAGCTTGAAATTGTGTCCACGGCCCTTCCGCGTGGTGTCGTGGCCGGGGATCTCGTGGATTTCATGCTGGCGGTGACCAACCGCGGACCGGACCGCGCGGTGGATGTCGAAGTCCTGGAGACCATCCCCTCCGGGGTGGGGTATGTTGGCGTGTCCCCCGCCGGAATTTACCGGACCCTGAAGGACGGCATCCTCCAACTCAAACTGGGGGAGATGGAGGTCGGCGGGGGCATGCTCATCGGACTGTCCATCCAGCCCACCAGCATCGGAACGTTTCCCCTCCGCGCGACGGTGAAGGCCCCGGGCTACGACAACCCCAAGCCCGCGCTCAGCACCAACGTGACCTCGGTGACGGCGGCGGGGGCTTCCGCCGCGGATTTTCGGATCGGTGTTTTGTCCCCGCAGGAATACAATCCCCAGACCGGCCTTCTGGAGCAGCGGATTGGGCTGACCAATCGAGGGTCGGTGTCCATTCCCGCGGCGCGGGTCATGGTGGGGGGGCTCACGAACTGGCTGTACAACGCCACGGGAACGAACCAATCCACCCCGTTTGTCTCCTACCCGGCACGACTGGATCCCGGACAGGGGGTTGAGTTCGTCCTGCAGTATTTCAGCTCCTCCCGGCAACCCGGACCCGAGCCGTCGTTCAGTGCCGTCTCCGTGCCGGTTCCGACCTATCCGGCGCCCGTCGGGGCGGGGATCTCCGGGGTTCGCGTCCGGCGGTGGGTGGATGGCTCGTCGATGATCGAGTTTCCGGCGGTGGAGGGGCAGCGATACGCGATCCGGTATGCGAGCACCCCCGCCTTCACCAATGCGGTGACCATCGAGCCCAGCATCGTTGCCCCGGCTTCGTGGGTGCAATGGCTGGACCAGGGTCCGCCTGCGACCCTGAAACTCCCCGGGGAGGCGGGATCCCGCTACTATCGCGTTTACCACGTTCCGACGCCCTGAGGAAGGGGGTGCCGGCGTCGACGGGTCCGGGCTAAACTCCGAACGCCCGTCGCAGGAGGGCGATGCTCTCCGGAACCGCCGTCTCGGGATCGGCCTTTCCCTCCATCTCGAGGGAGACCCAGCCGCGATATCCGGCGTCCTTCAGGATCCGTGCGATGCGGGGGTAATCCAGATCCAGCGTGTACCATTCGCCACCCCCCGGATAGGTCTTGGCCTGGATGAACACGGCCTTGGGGGCCACCGCCGCGAGCTTGTCGTAGGGATTCTCCAGAAAATTTCCCGTGTCGAGCAGCAGCCCAAACCAGGGGGATTGCACCTCGCGGGCAATGCGAAGCAATCCCTCGGGCGTGCGCGTGAGGCCCCAGTGATTCTCCACCGCCAGGACGACCCCCTCGCGCGCAGCGTCGGGCAGGCATTGCTCCAGGCAGTCGACGCACCACTTGAAGCCGTCGTCCTCGGTGTATCCCGGCAGGACGGGTTCGATCCCGCGGGCCTTCATCAGGTCGTCGAAGTCGGCGATGGTGTTCCATCGTCCGGAATTGATCCGGATCACCGGCGTGCCCATTTCCGCGGCGATGGCGATGCACTTGCGGGTGTGCTCGATGTGCTGCCGGCGGACGGCGGGGTCCGGATCCACGAAGTCCTGGTGGATGCTGAGGCAGCACAGGCTGATCCCGTTTCGGAAGGCGTGTCGCTTGAGCCGGGCCAGGTAGGCCCGGTGCTCCGCGGTGAGCGGCTCCTTCTCGGGCAGGTCCATCTGGCGGTGCAGCACATCCACGCCGGCGAGGCCCAGTCGATTGGCCCGCTCGATCACGGTTTCCACCGTCACCTTGGGTCCGCGGAAATGCCAGTAGGAGTAGGTGGCCACCGCGAGTTGGATGCCGGAGGCACCTGCGGAAGCTGCGTCTGCCGGGGCTCCTGCGGATAGCGCGGGGGCACCCACCCCCGCACCGGCGGTCAGTGCGGCGGCGGATTGAAGGAAGTGGCGGCGGGAGGTGTTCACGCGGTCGAGATTGTATCGATTCCGGTTCTCGGGAAAGCCCGGGAAGTGATCAGCCAACGATCCTGGAGTGGAGGACCCCGTGCTTTCCACGGGGACGTGTCGTGACGGTGTCGCGTGGCAGAGTACCTCCTTATCCCGGCAGGGAACGGCCCCGCAGCAACCACCAGAACGCCCAGGCGAGGCCAAGGCCGATCGCGGCACCGACCACGCTGAACCACAGCCACCGCGGAATGGTCACCGTATCGGGAGGCGGAACCTCGCCCATGCCCAGACGGGCCCGCAACCAGGCGCGGTCCCCTTCGTCCTTGTCACGCACCGTCTGCTTCATCCGCCAAAGCAGGCGGGCGGAGGCGAAGGGGATCGACACACCTTGCACCTCCCGGACCTCGACTTCGCCCCGGGCTTCCTCGTAGCGGACACCACACGCTGAAAACATCAGGTCCACGAGGATTTCATCCGCGACACGGGCGACGACATACTGCGTCAGATCCTCGTCTCCCAATTCCCGAATCGCCTGGTCGGGAAGGTAGAGCAAAGCCCGTTTCACCCGAGCCTGATTCTCAAGGGAGGGCTCCAGGAGGAGGTCAATGTCCTCGGTCGTCCGCGCCAAGCCCTGCTGAATGATGGCGAAGCCACCCACCACCAGGTACCTTACTTCATGGGTGTTCAGTTCCCGGCAGAGTCGGACGAGATCGCTTTCGTCGGGACTTCGCGAGGCTGAAGGCTGACTTGACGGTTCCACGCTTCGAGTTCCTCGTAGGTTTTGAACCGGAACACCCCGCCCGGATGACGGCGCCCCCCGAGGAGCAGGTCCGCCTCCCTCTGAAGACGATTGAAACGCTGCCAGACGGACCCTTTGAGGCGTCCAACACTGCGCTCGCGTTTCTCCGGTTTCACAACCTGTGGATAGCGCGGACACTCCCGTCGGACAAACGGAATCGTTTCGGGAACTTTCGGTTGTCCGACGCCGGCAACGTGGCCGGACTCGATTCCGTGCGCTGCTTGCGTTGGGAATGGATTCCCCGAAAATGCCCCCGCATGTCCTCCACGGCTGTGCTTCCCCGCCGCCGCTTCCTGGCACTGTCCAGCTGGATTCCCGTCGCAGCGGCGGCGGCGCAGACGGACGTCCTGTCCCTCGACGACCTGATCCAGTCCGGGAAGCGCCTCGCCGACGAGCATCTGGATCCGCGTGCCGTGAAGGCCCTGGAGCAGGGGGTGGATCCCGCCCAGGCAAACCGCCTGTTGCGGGATCTTCAGAAACGGTTCCAAGGTGAGTACGTGGTGGATGTCGCCCGGGCCCGCGGGACGGCCCAGGCATTGCTGCCGGTCCTGGAGAACCTGCCGGCGACCCGTCCGTACGCTGCCTGGCTGCGTCCCCGCATGGATTACTTTGACGTGGCGGACCAACTCGAGGTCAACGTTCCCCCGCCGCAGCCGGGAAAGCCGGCGTCTCCGAAATCCAATCCCTCCGCCGAACAGGAGCGGCGCGCCTGGAGCGTCGAAGTTGCCGGGACCCCGGCCCCCAAGGGAGCGGCCCCCTGGGTTCCGAAGCTCAAGCCCTTGTTTCGCGGCCAGCGGGTTCCCCAGGAACTGGTCTGGGTGGCCGAGGTGGAATCATCCTTTGATCCGCAGGCCCTGAGTCCTGCCGGCGCCGCGGGGCTTTACCAGCTCATGCCGGCGACGGCGCAGTCGCTCGGGCTGAAACTGTCCCCACAGGACGAACGCCTTTCCGGGGAGAAGAATGCGCGGGCCGCCGCGGGGTATCTTCGCACGCTGTATCAAAAGTTTCGGGACTGGCGTCTCACGCTCGCCTCCTACAATGCGGGTCCCGGCCGGGTGGGTGACCTTCTGAAACAGCGGGGTGCGCGAACCTTTGACCAGATTTCGCCCTACCTCCCGTCCGAGACGCAGATGTACGTCCCCCGCATCGAAGCGGTGATTCAACGGCGCGAGGGTAGGAGCCTCCTTCGACTGCCCGCCGCGGGTGCGTAGCGGATGACGTCCAACGTCCCGATGCCCTGCCGCGCCTATCGGTCGCGGCGTACCGCGGACACAGGGGAGGGCTCGCCCCCCTTCGCCGGACTACGGATGCCTCCCGAACAGCCGGTCAAAATTCGCCGAGGTCGCGTCGGCCAATTCCGCCGGATTCATTTTCAAGACCCCCGCGAGGATCTCGCACACCGCCCCGAGGTTGGCCGGGTGATTCAGGGCCGCTCCCGTACGGGCGTCCGTGAGCGGATGCCGATTCCAGGCGGCGGGCAGGCATTGGTCCGGGGCATCCGTTTCCAGAAGAATCCGATCCACGGGAATGCACCGGAACGTCTCCCGCTGACGCGCCTTGCGTTCGTGTCCATAGTATCCCGGGAACCCGAAGTAGGCTCCGAGTCGGACGAACTCGGGCACCATCTCCGCGGGTCCGCCGTAACTGTGCAGGAGGAAACCCCGGGACGGCCGGGGGGCCGCGGCGAGGAGGTCGCGGAGGCGTCCGAAAGCCTGGAGACAATGGATGCTGGCCGCCACCTGGCGGCGGACCGCCATGCGCATCTGGACCAGGAACAGTGCCTCCTGGAGTTCCATCGGTGGCGGATCGCGGTCGGCGAGGCCTGAGTAGGACCGCCATCGGTCCGGATTCCCCAGCATCCAGCGGTCGAGTCCGATCTCTCCGACCACGGCGCCCGGAGTGCTGTCGAGCCAGTCGCTCAACGAGGACTCCCAATCCGGGGTCCGCTCCCCGAGATGCCAGGGATGATATCCAAAGGCGGGGATCACCGATGGAAACCGTTGGGCGAGTTCGGCGACGGCCGGCCAGTCGGACTCCGCGGAACCGTTGACCACCATGTGCCGCACCCCCGCCCGGGCGGCTTCCGCCACGCGTTCCTCCTGGCATCCGCCGAACCGGTCGTCCTGAAGATGGTTATGCGCGTCCGAAACCGCGAATGGTCCCGGATTCTTCACGACGCGGTTTCCGATACCCGGATGGCGAAGTCGCGGATCTGCCCGCCGACGCGAAGCACCGTCGCCTGCCGGTTCTCCGCCATCTGTCTCAGGACGCCCAGGCGCTCCAGGAGCCGGGGATGCCAGTCCCGAAGTTCCCCGGGAGTCGCGCCACTGGCCAGGTCACACCAGAATCCGGTCATCGCGCGCAGGGTGACGGCATCGGAGTCCGTTCGAAACCAGCACCGGCCGTCGCGGAGTTCGGGTACGAACCACAGCCGAACGAGGCATCCGGACACCCGATGGGTGTCGATCCTGAACTCGTCGGGCAGGTGCGGACGTTCCCGCATCCGGTCCACCAGCCATGCAAAGCGCGACTGTGGATCCCGAAATCGCGCCAGCATTGCCGCGGCGGCGTGCTCCCGTTCGGCCAACGAACCCGACACCGGTAGATCGGCGATCATCCCCACCCAGGAGGCCCTCGGAGGGTCCCCTTAGAACGGCCAGTTGACGCCGAGGGACAGCGCGAAGGTGGCTCCCAGGTCGAGGCTGGCCTCACGCTGGGAATTGCCGAATTCCGCGCTGGTCAGGCCCATGAACTGTCCGCCCAGGTAGACGTCGGCGGAGGAAATGATCCGATAATGCAAGACGGCGGAAACGTAGCCGCCAAAGACGACTTCCGTGTGGGACATGTCGCCGGATTCGCCCGCCGTGGTGCCATCGTCGAAGTTGAAGGTCTCGTTGTAGGTGTAGCTGCCGGGCACGAGTCCCAAGGCAGGGCCGAGGCTTCCGCTCAGCGCCCACCGCGGTTGGAACCGCCAGAACACGGTCGCGCCCGCCCTCAGGGCGTGGAGGTTTACATCCAGTTCACGGGCGCCGGTGATCGTACCGGGGACAATTTCGTCGGGCAGTCCCTTCGCGATGTCCCGGATGGAGGGGCCGATGCCGGACGGTCCCCCGGAATAGGGGGCGGGCGGAACGGCGATGCCCCCGAGATTGAAGGCCTGCACGTCGCGGAGGAACACGGTGTCCAGCGTCGTCGGATCCTTGAAGGTGAAGGGGGTGAACTGATAGCCGGCTTCCCAACCGATCCGGACCTTGCCCCAGTCCCGAATTTGAGATCCGTAGGCGACGTCCAGTCCGGGCGACACCCCGGCGGAATCGGAATAGGTTTCGGAGGCCTGATAGGCCCGCACGCTCTTCATCACCAGTTGGTCCCCGACGATCTGGGAGGCGTAGTTGTAGCCCCAATAGGAGGTGTCCCCACCCGCATTGCCCGTGTTGTCGACGAGGACGTAGCCGTCGTCGTAGTAGTGATTCTGACCGGCGACATCGACCGGACCCGGGCTCTGTCGATTCACGCTGATGGGTCCGTTCAGGGTGAAGTTTGCCTTCACATTGAAGAGAAGCTGGGCGCCGAGTCGGAAGTTGCGCGTCCAGTCGTCGTTGACTTCGGCGCACATCGCCTGTCCCGCCCACAGGGCGGCGAGGCATCCGCCGGCACGAAGCATGCGGTGGGATCCGGAGACCGGGAAACGTTGGGACGAGGACTTCATGGATGGATGAGTGTGGAAACGGCGGTTCCCGCCGCGGATGGACGGAACGATGACCATAATCCCCGTCCGGCGGCGACATCATTTCCTTCCGCGGATGGCGAGACCGGGCGCGTTGGCGTCCTTCGGCGACGGCCGCCTCCGGGGAGCGCGTGGAGGTCGTGTCGGGGGAACCCCGTTCATGGACTCGTGATCTGGAACAGGCGCAGGCGCTCAGTCCCGACGGGAACCCAGTATTCGCCAAGGTTCAAATTCGCCGCCAGGATCCGGCTCCCCTGGGCCCCGGGGAAGAGTTCCCGCACGGAGTAGGTGGCGCCTGGACTCGGCATCCACAGGAGATGGATCCGATCCCGCTCGACGAGGCAGGTGAGATTCAGATCCGTTGGTCCGCCTCCGGGAGTCCACCCGGCTTCGGTGGGAGGCGTTCCCGGGGATGCCGGGCGTCCGGACTCCATCTCCGCGTGCGGCGTCCACGGGCCATTGGGCAGCGGCCACCGGACCATCGATCCTTCGCCCGAGACCCCGCGGCTTCCGAAAACAATGCGCTCCACCAGGCGTCCGTCCGCATTACGCAGCAGAATCGTGTCGCCGGTGTTATTGAGGCCAAGACCGTCGGTGCTCGGGACGGCGTCCGGACCCGGGATGGCCGCCAGTGCCGGCGAAGGAATTCCGGGCTCGTGATGGCCGACCGGACCTCCATATACCACCAGCGCCGTCCGCGGCGGCAGGAGGCTGGCGGGATCCTCCGGGTCCAGCCATGCCCGCGTCCGCGTCGCATCGGAAACCGTCCAGCCGCCCAGATTTGCGGGATTGGCCCCGAGATTCACCACCTCGACGAATTCGTCCCAGGACGTGAGCTTGGAGGCCACGGCGGCATCGGACGCCGGGGGCCAGTCGTCGCGTTGGAGCGGATTGAATCCGGGTGCCTGGGGGCGCGCGGTCGGATTGGCCAGGTACTCCGAGAGGCGGATGTGCTGCTCCCCCTCCGTCGGGACGTAAACCGTCCAGGTCATTCGGCGCGTTGCCGCAGTGCCCCCGGCCGAGAGCACCCACCGGTGGAGAATGCCCGCGTCGGAATCGGAGGCGACGAACCGGATCGTCGCCGTCCGGTGATGAATTCCCTCCTCGGACACGGATCCCTCGTTCCACTCCACCCAGGCACGTTCCGGGAGGGCGGTGCCGGGACCTGGTTGGATGGGGCCCTGGTCGTCGGAGAACTCCGCCAGGATTCGGAGGCCTTCCCCGGGCAATAGAACCTGCTCGGGAAATGCGTTGGTCAGGGCGTCCCCCGGCCGGATCGGATTCTCCAAAATGGCCGTCCAGGCTCCCTCGGGCGGGCGCCCGTCGGGAACAAGGTCCAGCCATCGCGTGGGAAGGATCTGATATCCTTCCGTGAACGGGCGCGTCGCGTCGTTTTGGGTCCAGATGCCCGTCACCGTGAAGGGCCCCACCGGCTTGGGTTGGCCGGCAAGATCCACCCGGGCACCCCGGGAATCGCCATCCACCCTCAGGATCACCTTCGCTTCCGGGTCCGACGTCGTCAGGGTGACGTTGGCGCCGCGGTCGGGAAACAGCGGTGTCCGGGTGTCGAGCGTGACGCCGGAAATGCGAACCCGGCGTCCTTCGAGCAGTTCCATCCGGACGGGATCGGACATCAACGCAACGTCGAGGTCCACGGGATCCGGCAGGGGAAGATCTGCCTCCAGGAGGGTGACGCCTTCCAGGGGATTCCTGGTGTCCGCCACGATCTGAAGCACACCGTTGGCCTGGGCGATTTGGCCGACCACCCGCACGCGCGTGCCCGCCGGTGGGAGGGACTCCGGGGAGGCGCCCTTCCAGAGGGCCGCGATCCCACCTGTGGAGTCCTGAAGGTAGAAGAGGAGGCTTCCGGACGCGTGAAGACTGGTGTGCGTGGTGACGATGCCCTCCAGCGCCACGATTCCCTCGACGGCCGGACGGGAGAACTCGGGGCCGACGACCGCCTGATGCAGCGCGGCGCAGTTCGTGACGTGGTATGGAGGCGGGGGCGGCAGGATGACGACCTCCGCCGGGTCGCTGGCGGCGGATCCCGAGTCGTTCCAGACCAGGACTTGGTAGCGTCCGCCATCGGCGGGCGTTGCCGATGCCCGTTCCAACACCGGGCGCGTTTCCCCGGGGAGTTCCACGTCGTTGAGGCTCCACTGATAACGAAGCGGGGGTGCGCCGGACGCTCCCACGCCCAACCGGAGTCCGTCCCCGGTTGTCACGATGCGTCCCGAGGGCGGGACGAGAACCCGGGGCTCCACGGCGGCGTCCGGCAGCGGATCCCCGGACACCCTCACGTCGTCCCAGCGCCAGGTGCCGGAGGGCGCATAGGTGCTCGAAGGGCCGGTTGCGAGGTAGCGATCGGTATTGGCTCCGAAGACCGACACCACCTCGAACGCGAAGGCGTCATTGTCCGCCGCGAAGGGAATTGTCGTGAGATCCACGACCACATTGGTCCAGAGGTCCGGTCCTGGGGACTCGTAGGTGTGCAGGTCCGTGAAGTCGACCCCGTTCACGGAGATCCGCACCAGGGCGCGTCCGCTGGACCGGGCGGAGAACCGATGCTGGAAGCCCAGGTGCGGGTGCGTGAGTCCGAGGGTCGGGGCTGAGAAGCGGACGCCGGCGGTGCCGGGAGCGGTGGACTGGGTGGGAAAGCGGGTGATGTTCCACGCCCGGCCGCCGGCGGCCCCGGGAACGCCGGTCGCGAACGACGCCGTGACTCCGCCCAGGAGCGAGGCGGAGCCCTGTCCGAAGGCGGGGGGCGGCGAAAGGGTCGCTTCGGGCGAGTCGGGGATTTCGTTGAAGTTCCACAGGACGGCGGGCGTGTCGGCGAGGGTGACGCCGGCGGCGACGAGGAGGGCGACGGGACACAGGCGGTGGGGGAGGGTGCTCATGGGAGGGGGTGGGGGCGGGAGGGTTGGATAGTCCCGCGTTTCGTGGACGGCCTCCCTTATCCCATGCCGTCCGCGGTCTCCGCGAGATCCTGGACCCTCGCCAGATGTGGGGAGGAACCCCGGATTCATTCCGCTTCCTCCCGGCACGCAAACTTCGCAACGTGTGCGTTGAATTCGCGGCGACCCTTCCTATAGTCGCGCCCGTCCGTCACCTAGAACGATGAGCGATCCTTCCGACCCGGGGCTTCCTGCCGAGTCCTGGTCCATTGCCTCCGCCCGCGCCGTGTACAACATCCAGCGCTGGGGGGCGGGTTACTTTGACATCAACGACGAGGGTCATGTGGTCGCCAAGCCCCTGCAGAACGGGGTGGAAGTGGACCTGGTGGACGTGATCGAGGAGGCCAAGGGGCGCGGCTTGAAATTCCCGCTGCTCATCCGGTTTCAGGACATTCTCCGCCACCGGGTGCAGGCCTTGAACGAGGCCTTTCGGGCGAGCATTGCCGAGTTCAACTATCAGGGTGCCTACCGCGGTGTCTTTCCGATCAAGGTCAACCAGCTCCGCGAGGTCGTGGAGGAGATCCTCGAGGCGGGACGTCCCTACCAGTTTGGAATCGAGGTGGGCAGCAAGCCGGAGCTGTATGCCGGAATGGCGCTCCAGGACCAGCCCGACTCGCTGATCATCTGCAACGGGTACAAGGATTCCGCGTTCATCAAGCTGGCGTTGCAGGGCATCCGGCTCGGCAAGCGCGTGATCATGGTGGTGGAGAAGCTGGAGGAACTGCGGCAGATCATCGCGGTGTCCCGGCAGATGGGCGTGGAGCCGATGATCGGAATCCGCGCCCGGCTGCTGAGCAAGGGGGCCGGCAAGTGGGCTGAAAGCGGCGGCGAAAATGCCAAGTTCGGCCTGAGCACCTCCGAACTGCTCGCCGCCGCCGACCTCCTGAAACAGGAGAACCTCACCGGGGCGTTCAAGCTGCTCCATTTCCACATCGGCTCCCAGGTCCCGGACATCCTGACGGTCAAGAAGGCCGTCCAGGAGGCCGCCCGCTTCTATGCCAAGCTGCAGAAGCTCGGGTTTCCCATCGAGTTCGTGGACGTCGGGGGTGGGCTGGGCGTGGATTACGACGGTTCGCGCAGCGCCTTCGACAGCTCCACCAACTACTCGCTCCAGGAATACACCAACGACATCGTGTATTACCTCGGGGATGTCTGCCGCGCCGAGGGTGTGCCGCACCCCGACATCGTCAGCGAGAGCGGGCGCGCGATCGTCGCCCACCACAGCGTGCTCATCGTCGAGGTGTTCGGCGCCATCGACAAGACGCCGCCATCCCTGAACTTCACCTACGGCGACCAGGAGCACCAGATCGTGCGGGAGCTGCTCGACATCCGGAACAACCTGCCCCGTTGGAACAAGCTGGAGGCGTATCACGACGCCCTTGAGCGCAAGGAGGACGCCCACCAGATGTTCACCCTCGGGGTGCTGGAACTGGCGGACAAGGCCAAGATCGAGTCCCTGTATTGGGAGATCTGCGAGCAGGTCGTCGCCTCGTTCAAGGGGCAGGCCTACATCCCGGAGGAGATCCGCCAACTGGAGGATTCCCTGGGTTACCAGTACCTCTGCAATTTCAGCGTGTTCCAGTCCCTGCTCGACCACTGGGCGCTCGGACAGTTGTTTCCCATCATGCCGGTGAGCCGGCTGACCGAGAAGCCCACCTGCGAGGGCACGCTGGTGGACATCACCTGCGACTCCGACGGACAGATCAACAAGTTCGTCGATCTCCGCGACGTCCGGGACACCCTTCCGCTCCACGAACTCCGGCACAATGGCGGCGTGCAGGAGCCGTATCCGCTGGGCTTCTTTCTCATGGGCGCCTACCAGGACATCATGGGCGACCTGCACAACCTCTTTGGACGCGTCAACGAGGTGCACGTCTTCCTCGAGCCCGATGAACCGGCCGGCTACTACGTCGAGGAGGTCATCGAGGGCAACACGATCCTGGAGTCCCTCCGGGCGGTGCAGTACGAGGAGGGTGAGTTGAAGCGCCAGATGAAGGCGCAGGTGGATGCGGCGATCAAGTCGGACCGCCTGAAGCCCAATGAGGGCATGCGCCTGCTGGACGAGTACGAGCGCGGGCTGAAGGACTACACCTACCTGACGATCCCCTGAACCCGTGACCGCGACCGGTCCCATGTCGGGCGGGCCCGTCATTCCCACGCTGGCCCGCGTGGTTCGCGGACTTCTGCTGCTGTTCTGGGCCGTGCCCGGCGTGCTGCTGTCCGACATCGCGGTCGCGCTCGACTTCACCTGGCGACAGTTTGGATTCACCCCCACGGCGGCGGCCGCCGCCGCCCTGGTGTTTGGCGTGCGCGAGTTGCACTTCTTCCACCCGCGCGAGCGGGTCTGGCGCCAATCCCTGCACCGCTCCCTGGTGCTGGCGCTCATCGTGCTCGCCCTGGCCCCGATCCCCGTCTGGTGGAGCCGGGCGCCGGAAGAACGTTTTTTCGGCGACGGCATGGTGATGCTGGTGTTTGCCGGGCTGGCGTTCCTGGTTTCCCTGAATGACTCGCTCCGGCGGCTCTCGGCCATGCTGCCGGACGAGACGCTGCGGACGGAGACCCGCTTCTTCACCCGCCTCAACATCGGGATCCTGGCGGCCCTCGCGGTCGGCGTCGGCCTGTGGCTTTTGCTGCACGGGCGTGCCCCGAACGATCCCAGCCTGGCCACGCTCCGGTCCCTGTTGGAATCCAGCCGCCCGTGGCTGCTCATCCTCGTGCTCATCCTTCCCGTGGCGCTCACCATGACCCTGCTTTGGAAAATCAAGGGAGTGATCCTGGCGAGTGTGTTTCGGGAATGAGCGCCGCTGCGGGAACGGCGGGACTCCATCGGCTTTACCGGCGAACCGCGGTGGGCGGGGCGAGGAGGGCACGAGTTGTGATCGCGGCAGGTCGTCGCGAGTCCCCGGGAGGTCGACGGGCGCGGAACCGCTCACGGGTTTCCTGATCTTGAAATTGGGGGTTGGCCGGCGGAACGGGGTGTTCTTCCCTACGGCATGGCAACGCAGCATTGGTTGGTGAAGCAGGAACCGGAGTCCTATCCGTGGTCGAAGTTTGTGGCGGAGGGCAGGGCGGCCTGGACCGGGGTGCGGAACTACCAGGCTCGAAACAACCTCCGGGCCATGAAGCGCGGCGACGCAGTCCTGTACTACCACAGCGTCACCGGAAAGGCCGTCGTCGGCATCGCCCGGGTGGAGCGCGAGGCGTATCCGGATCCCACGGCCCGGGACGGGGACTGGTCCGCGGTGGACCTCGTGCCGGACCGGGCGGTTTCCCAGGCGGTGTCCCTGGAACAGTTGAAGGCGGACGCCGCCACGCGCGGCATGGCGCTGATCCGCAATTCTCGCCTCAGCGTGTCCCCGGTCACCGCCGCGGAATACGCGCGGGTCCTGAAACTGGGTGGACTGTAACGGGACCGCTTTCGGGATTTGTCCCCGGCCGGGTCCCGGGTAGGATCGGCGCATGACGTTTCCCCGCTGCATCGCCGCCCGATGGCGGCCGTGCGTCGTTCTTCTGGCCTGGGCCGTGGCGGCCCACGCGGCCTCGGACGGGGCCTGGCCCCAGTTTCGTGGGCCGGGCGGCGACGGAGTGTCCACCCACCGCGGCCTGCCCCTGCACTGGAGCGAGTCCAGCGGCGTGAAATGGAGGACGCCGATCCACGGGCGGGCCTGGTCGTCCCCCGTGATCTGGGATCGCGAGGTCTGGCTGACCACGGCGTCCGAGGACGGCCGGGAACTCTCCGTGGTGACCGTGGACAGGGAGTCCGGGAAGGTCGTCCGCGACGTGAAGCTGTTCGATGTCGAGAAGCCGCAGTTCGCCCACAAGTTCAATTCCTACGCATCGCCGACGCCGGTGATCGGACCCGACCGCATCGTTGTGACCTTTGGCTCGCCCGGCACGGCCTGCCTGGATACCCGCACGGGGGCGAAGCTCTGGGAGCGCCGGGACTTCGTCTGCAACCACTATCGGGGTGCCGGATCATCCCCGATCCTGCACGAGGGCCGCGTGTATCTGAATTTCGACGGCAGCGACCATCAGTTCGTGGTGGCGCTGGATGCCGCCACCGGGAAGACCCTCTGGGAAACGAAGCGGGGCATCGACTACAAGGACCTCGGTCCGGACGGAAAGCCCGAGAGCGAAGGGGACTGGCGCAAGGCGTTCGCGACCTGCCACGTGGCGGCGTTTGACGGACGCGAGCAGTTGCTCAGCCAGGGCGCCAAGGCGATGTACGGATACGATCCGCGGACGGGCGCCGAACTCTGGCGGGTTGAGGAACGGACCAGCCATTCGGCCGGTACGCGTCCCGCGGTCGGGCACGGACTGGTGTTTGTTCCGTCCGGTTGGTCCCAGGGACAGGTCCTCGCCATCCGGCCGGGAACAAAGGACGAAGTGCTGGATGCGAACGGAACCGCGACCTCCAACGGGCCGTTGGCCATCGTTTGGAAGTCCAAGCGCAACGTTCCGAAGAAGCCTGCGCTGACGCTGGTGGGGGATCTCCTCTACGGACTCGACGACAACGGCGTGGCCACCTGCTGGGAGGCCGCAACCGGAACCGTGGTCTGGAACGAGCGGGTGGGCGGCAACTATTCCGCCTCCCCCATCGCCGCCGATGGGCGGCTCTATTTTTGCAGTGAGGAAGGCAAGACGGTCGTGGTTGCGACCGGACGCGAGTTCCGGAAGTTGGCGGAGAACACCCTGGAGGATGGCTTCATGGCGTCCCCTGCGGTGTCCGGGAAGTCCCTTCTGCTGCGCACCCGCACGGCCCTTTACCGGATTGAAGAATGAGTGGAACCCCGGCCCTTCGCTTTACCCGGCCGTCCGGATTTCCCTGGCTCCGGCTCCTGGCGGCCCTGGCCTGTGCGGCGGTTCTCGAGGGATCGCTGATCCTCGACTCCATCGCGGCCGGAGCAAAGGTTCATGATCCGGACCGCGGCACGCTGACCTTCAGCGCGGAGACGGCGGTGGTGTCCGGGCCCGGCGTGAAACGGGAAACGGCGGGAGCAGGGGACGTCCTGAGCGGCTGGAGCGATCCCGCGGATCGGGCGCGATGGGATGTGAAGCCCACGCGCTGGGGACGCTATGACGTGGAACTGGTGGGGGCGGCCACTGGACCGGAGGGCGCCCTGGTCAGGATCACGCTGCCGGGAACCAATCTGGTCGCCCGGATCCCGGGCGGCGGCAGTGCGGAGGCCGTCACCCGGATTCCCGCCGGGCGCTTCTACCTTGCGAAGTCCGACCCGTTCTCCGTGGAGGTCCGCCGCGCTGAAGAAGGGGCGTCCGGTGGTCTCCGGGTGCGTTCCCTGACGCTTCGGCCCGCGCCGGAGGGCGACCCGATCGTGCAGGGGGCGGACGGCGTCCTCGTGCTGCCCTCCTCGGCGTCGACCACGCGGAGCGTGACGATGCGGTACGAGCCGGCGACGAATAAGAATTGCTGTGGCTACTGGGTGGATGCCTCCGACTGGGCGGAGTGGACGTATGAAGTCCTCCGGCCCGGCACCTATGACATCGAAGTGTGGCAGGGGTGTGGCGGCGGGCAGGGCGGCAGTGACGTCGTCATTGAGGCTGCCGGGAATGCGTACCCGTTCGTGGTCGAGGAGACCGGACACTTTCAGAATTTCGTTCCCCGCCGGGTGGGCCGGGTCACGTATGCCACGCCGGGCCCGTACACGCTTTCGGTGAAACCCCAGCGCAAACAGGCCGGGGCGGTGATGGACATCCGGCGGATTCGCCTGGTGCCGGCGAACACGGCGGCGGTGCCCGCGCCCGCGGCCCGGGACTGGGTCGCCGCGCGGCGGATCGTGGTGCTGGGCGACAGCATCACCTATGGCGGCGAATGGGTGGAATGGGTCGAGACGTGGCTGCACCTCGCGTTTCCCGACGCTCAGATTGAGGTGCTGAACCTGGGGCTTCCGAGCGAGACGGCGTCCGGACTTTCCGAAGCGGGCCACGCGGGTGGCGCGTTTCCGCGTCCCGACGTCCATGAGCGCCTGGGGCGCGTGCTCGAGAAGTTGCGTCCGGACCTGATCGTCGCCTGCTACGGTATGAACGACGGCATTTACTTCCCGCTGGGCGAGGAACGCTTCCGCAAATTCCAGGAGGGCATGACGCGGCTGCATGACCGGGCGGAGCATGAGGGCGTCCGCGTGGTCCACGTCACCCCGCCGGTGTTTGATCCAGTCCCGCTCGCAGGGAAGACGCTTCCGGCCGGCCTGGATGCCTATCCGTCGCCCTACACCGGCTACAATGAAGTGCTGGACCGGTACTCGGAGTGGCTTCTCGCCCGGCGGACTGCCGGCTGGGAGGTGGTGGACGTCCATGGTCCGATGAACCGATTTTTGTCCGAGCACCGCGCCCGGGATCCCAAGTTCCTGCTCGCGGGCGACGGCGTGCACGCCAATGCGCAGGGGCACTGGCTCATGGCGCGGGAGGTCCTGCGGCATTTGGGAGCGCCGGACACCATCGTCTCGGCGGAGACCCCGGACGTTTTGCTGACGTCGGATCCTCGGGCGCCCGCGGTTTTGGCCGCTGTGCAGCGGCGCCAGCGGGCGCTCAAGGACCCGTGGCTGACGGCTGTGGGGCACCAGCGCCCGGGGATGGCGTCCGGGCGTCCGCTCCCCGAGGCCCAGCGCGAAGCGGCCGAGGCGGCGCAGCAGTTGCAGGGGAAGCCGTGATGGGGGGGACAGGCTAAAGCCTGCACTACGAACGGTTCGTTTGTAGTCCAGCCTTCAGGCTGTCGGGGGGGCGCAACCGGTGCGTGGCGGCGGGAGGGGGACAGGCTAAAGCCTGCACTACGAACGGATCGTTTGTAGTCCAGCCTTCAGGCTGTCCGGGCGTCCCCGTCAGGCGTGAGGCGATTCCCTGACGAACCGCCTTCCCCTCCGGCTCCGGGTGGGGTTCGATCCACGGCCTGTGAACCGCATCCGACTGCTCCCGGAACAGGTCGCGAACCAGATCGCGGCCGGCGAGGTGGTCGAACGCCCCGCCAGCGTGGTGAAGGAACTGGTGGAAAATGCGCTCGATGCCGGGGCCGGCCGGATCACCGTCGAGATCGGTGCCGGCGGGCGCAGTCTCATCCGGGTGACCGACGACGGCTGTGGCATGAGCCGGGACGACGCGCTGCTCTGCCTCGAACGCCACGCGACGTCCAAGATCCGCCGTGCCGAGGACCTTGCCGCGATCCAGACCCTGGGTTTCCGCGGGGAGGCGATTCCCAGCATCGCGAGCGTCAGCCGGTTCAGCCTGCGGACCCGCGAGCGCGGGGACACGACCGGCGAGGGCAGCGAGATCCTGATCCACGGCGGGAAGATCCTGCAGGTCCGGGCCGCGGCCTCCCCGGAAGGCACGTCGGTGGAGGTCCGGCAGTTGTTCTTCAACCTGCCCGCCCGCCGAAAATTTCTCAGGAGCGAGGACACCGAGCGCGCCCACATCACGCACTACCTGACCCTCGCCGCCCTGGCCCATCCCCAGGTCGGGTTCACCTTGATCAACGACGGGCGCCCCCAGTGGCAGATTCCGGCCGTCCGGTGGACCACGCCCGCCGAACGCCACGGCGCCTTGCGCGAGCGGATGCGACAGTTGATGGGGGGGGACGTGCCGCTGTTGGCGGTCGAGTTTGAGCAGGAGGTGGAGGAGAGGAAGGATTCCCGGGCGGGGGTTGAAGAGGAGGGCACCGGAGTCCTGATCGGGGAAACCTCCGCGATGGCGTCGGAACCTCCCGCACCGGAGCGAACCCGGTTCCGGGTCTGGGGTTTCATCGGGGCCCCGGGCGTGTCGCGTTCCACACGCGACGAGCAGCATCTCTTCGTCAATCAACGTCCGGTGGAGAACCGGGGACTGAATTTCGCCCTGCTCGAGGGCTACCACACCTCGCTGATGAAGGGACGGTTTCCCGTGTGCTGTCTCTTCGTGGAGCTGGATCCCGCGGCTGTGGACGTCAACGTGCATCCGCAGAAACGCGAGGTCCGTTTCCGGGAGGAACAGACCGTGCGCCGGTTGGTCGCGCAGGCGATCCGGGACACGCTGCTGGAGTTTCACCGGTCCTCCGCACCCCCGGCAGATCCGGCGGCTCCGCCCGCGCCGATGCCCGCGACCCGGGAGTTTGTGCTGGAGGCCGGGACGCAGCCCCGCCCGGTCCCGTCCCAGGCCGCGCTTCCGCTGTCCTTGAAGCCCGGGCTGCGAAGTCCGGTTCCCGTGGTTCCCGGAACTCCGGACACGCGGCCCCCCGCGCCTGCAGCGCCGGTGGCTCCCCCGGAACGAACGGGGGATTCCGGGGTCCCGGCGCCGTCCCCAGTGCCGGCTCCGGCGTCGAATCCGGCGATGGTTCCGCTGCCGCTGCTCCACGTCCCGCTTCGTCTGGTGGGCGTGGTGGGGCGGCTGTATGTCGTCCTCGAATCCGACCGCGGACTCGTGCTGCTCGACCAGCATGCCGCGCATGAGCGGGTCTTGTTTGAACAGATGCTGGCGCGGATTCAGGCCGATCACCAGGCACCGTCGCAACGGCTGCTGCTTCCCGAGACCGTTGAGTTGACCCCGCGGGATGCGGATTTCGTGCGGGGGAATCTGGAGACGCTGACGCGCCTGGGCGTTGGACTGAGTGAGTTTGGGGAGCGGACCTTCCTGCTCGACGCCCTGCCACCCTTTGTCCGGGCGGGGAATGCCCGGCAGTTTGCGGCGGAGTTGATCGACGCCCTCAAGGCCGCCGGGACTGGAGTCAACAGCGCCCGCCTGGGCGAGGAGGTCGTCGCCAAGACCGTCTGTCGCCATGCGGTGAAGGCCAACGATCCCCTGGGCATGCGCGAATTGGAGAACCTGGTGAACGACCTCCGCCATTGCGAGATGCCCTACACCTGCCCTCATGGGCGCCCGACGCTCATCGAGATGAACTGGCGCGAACTGGAGCGGAAGTTTGGGCGGACCGGGTAGCCGCCCGCCGCCGATTTGAGGCGTTCCGCAATCTTTACCTCAATTCCCCCGCTGGATAGCGTCGCCGAAATGTCGTCACCGTCCGACCGCCCCAGCCGCGTCCCCACCGGAGGTTCCTCCGTCTTCGGCAGTCGCGTCGTGTGACGGTTTCCGCCCATGGCCCGCACTCCCCTCCAGTTGGTCACCGGCGGACTCGCCCGCCTGGAGCGCACGCTTCGACGGGTGCGGCGTGGATTGTCCGCGCCCCGCGGGAGGGGCCAGACCGAGCGACCGAACGACGCCGATGAATGGGCGTCGCTGTACGCGGAGGAACTTCGGCCGGTCCGCACCGTGGAATCGGTCATCGCGCGGGCGCTGGTGGACCTGACGAGACCGGATGAAACCCTGCTCGAAACCGGTTGCGGTGCGGCCAGGATCTCGGCCGAACTTGCCACCACCGGACGCCGCATTGAGCTGGCCGACTTCAGCGAGCCGATCCTGGCCCGGGCCCGGGAGCTGTTCTCCGTCTCCGGCCTTCCGGTCCCGGGCGTCACCCTGTGCGACCTGACACGTCCGCTGCCCTGGAAGGACCGCTCGGTGGACGTCCTGTGGAGCAGTGGTGTCCTGGAGCATTGGACCGATGAGGAATTGGTGCCCATCGTGCGCGAGCAGGCGCGGGTGACCCGGCGGTTGGTGGTGTCCCTCGTGCCGCACGCCGGCTGCTTTGCCTACCGCTGGGGAAAGTCGGTGGCGGAGGCGACGGGGACCTGGCCGTTCGGACGCGAACTCCCGCGTTCCACGCTGCGACCGGTGTTTGAGCGGGCGGGGCTGAAGCGGGTCGCGGAGAGCACGCTCTGGGCGGAGGCCGGCATTGATTTCCTTAATTTCGTGGACCCCGAGGTCCGGCGGGATGCCTCCGAATGGCTCCAGAAACTGCCTCCCGACGACCCGATCCGAACCCAGCAGGGGTATCTGTTGATGACCCTCGGCGAGGTGGGGAACACCTAAGCCCGGATGCAAACCGTCGTCAGCATCGTGGGGACCCGCCCGGAAGGCATCAAGATGGCCCCGGTCGTCCAGGAACTCGGGCGCCACCCGGATCGCCTCCGGAGCGTGCTGGTGTCCACAGGACAGCACCGCGAGATGCTGGATCAGGTCCTGAGGCTGTTTGGGCTGCGTCCGAACGTGGAGTTGAACCTCATGCGCCCCGACCAGACGTTGGCGCGGCTGACCGGGGACCTGTTTCATGCGCTGGATGCGGTGGTGCGGGAGCAGCGTCCGGACTGGATCCTGGCGCAGGGCGACACGACCACCGTGATGGTGGCGTCGGTGGTGGCGTTCTACCACCGCATCCGCTTCGGGCATGTCGAAGCGGGATTGCGCACGGGGGACTACCAGAGGCCGTTTCCGGAGGAGTTGAACCGCCGAATCGCCGACCTCGCCGCATCCGCGTATTTCGCGCCGACCGCGAGGTCGGCCGCCGCACTGCGGGCGGAGGGGATTCCGGACGGGGCGATCCATGAGACGGGCAACACCGTGGTGGATGCCCTGTTGCAGGTGGCGGCGCGTCCCTTCGACTGGGCGTCGAGTCCGCTGTCGGTGGTTCCCGAGGGGACGCCGTTTGTCCTCGTCACGGCCCACCGGCGCGAGAGTTTCGGCGAACCCTTCCGCGAATTGTGCCGCGCCATCCTGGAGGTGGCGGAGTCGGGGGAGGCCCAGGGGATCCGGGTGGTGTTCCCGGTGCACCTGAACCCCAACGTCCGGGCTCCCGTGCGCGAAATCCTGGGAGGGCATCCCCGTGTGCACCTGTTGGAACCGCTGGATTATGTGGACATGGTGCAGGCCCTGCGCCGGGCGCGGCTGATCCTCACGGATTCCGGGGGGGTGCAGGAGGAGGCCCCGAGCTTCGGTGTTCCCGTCCTGGTGATGCGGGACACCACGGAGCGTCCCGAAGGCGTGGAGGCCGGGGCGGTGCACCTGGTGGGCACCGACCGGTCCCGGATCGTGGCGTCGGCTCGGGCCCATTTGTCCGGCCCGGTTCCGTCCGGAGCTGCCCGCAACCCCTACGGTGACGGGCATGCCGCGGAGCGAATCGTGTCGGTGCTTCTGCGGGAGGCGGCGGAATGAGCGGCGGGGACCTGGTCTCCATCGTGCTGCCGACCTACAACGGCAGCCGGTTTCTGGCGCGTGCGCTGGAAAGCATCCAGCGCCAGACGCATCGGAACTGGGAACTGCTGCTTCAGGACGATTGCTCCACGGACGCCACGCCGGAGATCATTGCGCGGTTTGCGGCGTCCGATCCCCGGATCAAACCCCGGCGCAATGACGTCAATCTCCGGCTTCCGCGCTCCTTGAACGCGGGTTTTGCCCGGGCTTCGGGGGCGTTCCTCACCTGGACCTCGGACGACAATGAGTTCCGCCCCGAAGCCCTGGAGGCGATGCTGGACGCCCTGCGTCGCCGTCCCGAGGCGGGGCTGGTGTATGCCGACATGACCTACATCAGCGACGACGACCAGGTGTTGGAGCGATGGACGGCGCCGGAGCCCGGACGGATCGGGTCCGACAATGTTGTGGCGGGCTGTTTCCTGTACCGGCGCGAGGTGAGGGATGCGGTGGGCGACTACGATGACCGATGGCGCCTTGTGGAGGACTGGGACTACTGGCTCCGGGTCTCGAACCGCTTCCCCCTGATTGTCCTGAACCGCGACCTTTACCTGTACCGGCGGCATGCCGGATCGCTGACGGCGACGCGGGCGGCGGAAATCCAGCGCATCCGGATGGAACTCCTGGCGGTCCGGCTTCCGGACCTGGCGGGAGTCTCCCCGCGCCAGCGGGCGGCGGCGTACCTGACCCTGTCCCGATGGGCTGCGGATCTGGGTGAACCTTCCCGGGCGGATGCGTTTGCCCGCCGGGCGATGGCGCTGGATCCCCTGCGGACTTCGGCGGTGGTGGCCGCGCGTCGGGTGCTGGGGGCGGGGCGGCTGGGTTTGGTCCGGCGATGGTGGCAACGGATCACCCATCGGAATCCCGCTTGAAGATTGCGGGAGGGGGCGGGGTTGCACTAGCGTGAGGGGGCGTGAGTGGCGTCGAACTGCAGTATCAGCTCCAGAAATCGGTCGTGGTGGCCGTCTGCCTTGCGGCGGCACTGATCGTCGGGCTCTTTCTGGTCAGCGCCCCCTTCACCCTGATCCTGGCGGTCTTCGGTGTGGTGTGGCTCTTCACGCTTCCCTACCACTCGACCCTGGCCATCTACGTTGCGATGGCGACGCTGAACTCGGCGCTGATCATTCCCGGCGTGGCCGGGCGACCGTTCGTCTGGGAATTCGCCACCTTGCTGGGCTGGAGCGGGGCCGTCGTCACCCTCGCGTTGCGCCGCCAGGCGGAGGGGGCGGGGGAGCGGTATCACCGCAACCGGATGGTTTTCATCGGGATCTTCGGCTACTGCGCGGTGCTCCTCTTCATCATGTATTACCGGGGCGTCGGCATCCGCGCCCTGGGGGGGAATTCCACCGCCGGGCAGATGGGGGGACGCATCTACCTCCAGCAGATCGTCTCCGCCATTCTGCCGGTGTTGCTGGTCATCAATCCGCTGTCGGAACGCACGCTGGTGCGCCTGTTCACCCTCCAGTGCCTGATGTCCATCACCTACCTGGTGTCGGACTTCATCTTTTCATTCGGAGGCGGGCCGCTCTTTGACCTCCTGCTGTTCCTTGAGCTGCCGGGGGACGGGATCAACTTCGAGCTGCAGAGCCTCCGGTTCGGCATCCGCCGGTTTCAGTCCCTGTTCCTGTTCACCCAGGCCATGCTGCTGCTGCTGTGGGTCAAGCGGCCGTTTCGGGACTATACCAACCGGAATGCCCTTTGGATGTGGCCGCTCACCATCGCGCTGGTGGCCATCGGGATCTTCAGCGGTCATCGCGCCCTGGTGTACACCGCCGGAGTAACGGCGCTGGTCATTGCCTGGTCGCAACGGTTCTTCACCGGGCACCGCCTGGTGGTGGCCTCGGTATTCCTGGCGGTGTCCTACTTTGTCGCATTCTCGTACGTCCGGGATCTGCCGCTCTCGGCGCAGCGCGCGTTGTCCATCATTCCGGGACTCCGCGTGGATCGCATGGCCGATGAGGACGGCCGGGCGACGTTCGAGGGCCGGATTACGATCCGGAAGATCGGATGGCAGCTTTCCAAGCAATACCGGTGGATCGGACGCGGATTCGGCAAGATGTCGGATCTGGATCCGGCCCAATACCGCTTCGACATGGCGTACATGCATGTCGACAACGGAATCTTCTACAACGGAACCATCGGACTGCTGGTGAACACCGGCCTGCCGGGCACCGTGTTCCTTTTCATGCTGCTCGCGGGTGGCAGCGTCCTGGCGTACCGGATCACGGCCCGGATACGGCGGGACGGCGCGGAGGACGAATTCGTGCGGCTTGCGGGCCTTACGGCGGCGTTGTGGACCGCCAACGTCCTCTCGTTCGTCATTCTTCACGGCGACGCCGAAACGGCGCTGCGTGCGTTCGCACTGCCGGCGGGTCTGATGATCGCCTGCGACTGGCACATGCGGCGCCGGAGCCTGACCCCCGCGGACGTGTCCGTTCCGGTGGTCCAGCGCCCGAAGATTCGGGAACGTCTCCCCGCACTGGAACCCAGTGCGGCCGGATAATCCGGATCGTCCGGGGAGGCGGGTGCCTCGTTCCGGAAACGCCATGGATGGACGTCGATGGCAAAGCCTGAGGTGACACGAACGTCCAGCGCCGGACTGCCAGACTTGGATCCCGTGGCCCGGAAGGTCGCCGCCGCACGCCCCCTGGATCCGCAATCCCCCTGACCCAAGAATGAACACCACCCTCACCGGATGGCCCGGATTCCTGCGGGCCTCCCTGCTGATGTCCTGCCTGTCCCTGGGTCTCCAGGCCGATGCAACCCGTCCGCCGGGCACGGCTGCGGAACTAGAGCGCCTCCAGGGAGTCTGGAAGGGAGTGGCGCTGACCCGAAGAACGACGGACGGATCGTGGGTGCCCTCGGCGGACGCCATCACCATCACGATCACGGGTGATTCATTTCACTTTCACCGGGACACGAATTTTTGGTTCAGGACGACGATCGTCCTGTCCCCGGACGCGCTTCCAAGACAGTTGCGTGCCACCATCCGGGAGAATGCGCCGTCCCAGGGTGACAATGCCATAGGCAAAGTGGTGGCCGCGATCTATCGAATTGAGGGTGGGACGCTGACCCTGGCCGCGAGGGGCGACGGTTCCGACGAAACGCCGGCCGGCTTCGAGGAGGAAAACGTCACCCGCTACGAACTTCGGAAGTCTTCTCCCGCGGGAAAGGATGCTCCATCACCGCTGCGTCCCCGGATCGGTGAATGACGCGTTCGCTTGTGAAAGGGATCCCATGTCCATGCTGAGTCGTCTCCTGCTCCTTTTCGTGGTTCTCGCCGGCGCTCCCGCCCCGGCCGACGCCGCGCCCACCAACTTCTGGTTCTCGCCGGACGGCAAGGGCGACGGCACGTCCCGGGAGCGTCCGCGCAGCTATACCGCCGACTTTGTCCAGTGGCGCATTCTCCATGGTGTGAACGGACAGAGCCACGACGTGGTGATGCATTTCCTCCCGGGGGAGTACCTGGTGGAGTCGTTCAACACCATCACGACGGAACCCAGCGATTGGAGGATCCGGATCGTGGGCCACGGCAGGAACCCCGAGGATGTGGTGCTGAAGTTGAAGACGAACTATCCCTGGGGGGGCAGCATGAATGGCAGTGGCTGGGTCAATGTCATCGACCTGGGCCGGAACGCCGAATACCTCGAACGGTTTGAGATGGAGAACCTGACCGTGGACGGCAATTGGGACGGCCAGTCGGAGATGAACCACCCGGCCTACCTCCGTGGTTACAAGAACTGCCCCGTCAGCGTGTCCTCCCGCACCGGGCGCATCCGGCGGGTGATCGTCCGGAACTTTGGTGCGCACGGAGTCCTGCCCCAGAAGTCCACGGACCTGAGTGCCGGCGTCGAGGTCTTTCCCATTGGCATCAACACGCGCGAGGAGGGCCAGGCCCCCGAGGATGGCGATCCCCGTCCCTGGGTCATCGAGGATTGCGAGGTCGCCGGCTTTCGCCAGTACTACAACGGATACACCACCTGTCTCATCTGCGTGGCCCGGCTCAATGTTCCCAACACGCCCCCGTGGGCCTGGGAGGACACGGCGCGGCGCCTGGTGTGGTTTCGCAGGAACCAGGTTCGGGGGGTTCCCGGGGGTCCCGGGGTCATCGCGTTCGGCGCGGCAGGCCTCGGAACCAATTACACGGGCAAGATCACGTGGAGCGACAACGTGGTGCTCAACGCCACGGTGTTCAACACCGACACTGGTGCGATCCGACATGTGGACGTGACCAACTGCCTCGGGCTCGACATTTTTTCAGTGGGTTACGTGGGAACCCATTCCACCCGCAGCCCGTTCATGGAGGACTATTCGGTGAACGGGAACGGATTCCGGTTTGGGGGAACCCTGAGCGTCCCGAACTTTCGTGACTACGTCGTGACGAACAAGCCGGGGGGCGGGCTCGCGCTGGCGCCGGATCCCTCGCCCGTTCTGGGCAGCCTGCTGCCGGCGACCTCGGCGGGACTGAAGTTCCAGGGAATAGCCAAGGACATTCAATACTCCGGAAACTGGTTCACCAGCCGATCCAGGGAGGAGTTCGGAAGTCTTCATCCCCTGTTCGCACGCGACACCGCGTTCCGGATTGCCTACCGGATGCCCGCGAAGGACCCGGAGACATCCAATGCCCCGGTCTATTTCCGCGCGGACCCCCTGAACGTGGATTTGACCGGCAACCGCATCTCGTCGGTGCCGTTTGATTTCGAGGACATGAAACTCCTGGAGGGGGGGAAGTATGCGACCCTTTCGGGGAACGCCTCCCCCCTGCTGGAGAAGCGGGAGGCCCTGGAGACAAAGGGGACGTTCCAACCCGGTGGACGCATCCAGCGCGTGGACATGGTGTTCACCAACGTGGATCGGCGCATCACGTGGAAGGGGGTTCCGCCCCGAACCACCAATGCGCCTCCGGTGGTCGATGGCGTGGATGGGACGGATCGCGTCCTGATCGGTGCCGTCGAGATCGTGGCGGGACGTCCCACCGCCCGCGATGCGCAGGGGAATTTCCGTCTCCCCGTGCGCGTGGCCTTCCAGCCGACGCCGCGGGCCGGGGTGTCCGGCACCGTCCCGCTTGCGGGGCGGCGCGTCTTTATGGAATTCCTCCCGGGCAGCCTGAACCCCCGGACGCTGTCGGCGGAAACCGGTCCGGACGGCCTCGCGACATTCCCGCTCCGGGAGTCGCCCGACGACAATGGCGTCGATGACCTCCGCATTTGGACGGATGCGGGGAACGGACGCGCCGGGGACTGGGATGAGTTTCAGGATGCCTGGGCCACCACCACGCTGGAACATGGATGCACGGTCGCCGTCGTCGTGGAGACCTCGGTTGCGGACGCCGACCGGGACCATCCGGCCCGACTCCGACTCCGCCGGTCCGGACCGGAGGATCGCGCCCTGTCGGTCCGGTTGGAGTTGGTGCCCGGCCCGCACGCGGCAACGGTGGGAAAGGAGTTTCGGATCACCACGCCCTCCCGGGGATATCCGGGAGGCCGCCCCGACGGGGACGCCGAGGTCGGGGCGACGGTCGAGATCCCCAAGGGACAGCGGGATGTCCTCCTGAAGGTGAATCCAATCCTGGAGAACGTCCGGTCCGGGAACCTGGTCCGGCTCCGGGTTGTGCCGGGTGCCGGCTATGGGCCCGGGCAGCCTGCGGAGGGCGAGGTCGTGATCTATCGGGAAAAGAAGTAGCCGGGGTCAGCGGAGCAGGAATTCCGAGAGAAACTGGATCGTCGCGAGGAACTGGAAGTCCGCATTCCGCTTCTTGGCGAACCCATGGCCTTCGTCGCGGGCCATCAGGTACCAGCAGGTGCCTCCATTGGCGCGGAGGGCCTTCACCATCTGCTCGGCTTCGCTGAGGGGCACCCGCGGATCATTGGCGCCCTGGACGACCAGCAGCGGCACCTTCATTCGGGACACGTTGTTGAGCGGTGCCGTCCGTTCCATGAAGGCGCGCATCTCCGGATCCCGTTCATCCCCGTATTCCACCCGGCGGAGATCGCGCCGGTAGTCCTGGGTGTTCTTGAGGAAGGTGAGGAAACTGGAGATGCCGACGACATCCACACCGCACCGGAGCCGGTCGCTGAAGTGGACGACGGACGCCAGGGTCATGTATCCGCCGTAGCTGCCCCCCATCACCGCCACCCGCCCCGCATCCAGCGTGGGTTGCATCGCAATCCAGTCCAGGAACGCACCGATGTCCTTCACCGAATCCTCACGCTTCATTCCGTTGTCCAGGGTGAGGAAGGTCTTCCCGTATCCACTGGAACCCCGGACGTTGGGAACCACCAGCGCGAACCCGAGTTCATCGAGGTAGTAGTTCATCCGGCCCTGGAAGGTGGGCAGGGATTGGCTCTCCGGTCCGCCGTGGATGTAGATCAGCACGGGTCGGCGTCCGGGGAACTTTACCGGATCCGGCCGGTAGGCGAATCCGCTCACCGCGAGTCCGTCGAACGACTTGACCCGGATCCATTCCGGGGATCGGAACTGCGTGGCGTCCAGACCGCCGGTCTCGCTGAAGGTCCAGCGGGTCAGTTCACCCGTCTCAACGTCGAGCGAATGGGCGTCCGCAGGGGATTGTGCATAGGAGAGCGTGAAGCCGAGGTCGCGGCTGTTCTCGTGCCAGGCAAGCCCGGAGATCACCCCCACCGGAAGTCGCGGCGCCGGGCGCTCCCGCCCCGTCGCGGCGTCCATCAGGTGCAGCACCGAGGCCCCGTCCTCGTTGGCCACAAAGGCCAGGGTCCGTCCGTCCGGGGACAGGTCAAAGGAGGCCACATCCCACTTCAGGTCCGGGGTCAGGACGGTGACCTCCCCGGAATCGCGGTCCATGCGGACCAGCCGGTGAAACTCACTGTCGCGGTCCGTTGTGGCGTACACGGACCTGCCGTCGCGGCCGAACTCGGCGTCCGCCCACGAGACGCCCTTTTCCCCGGCCGGGGTCAGCGGAGTCATCCGCCCCGATGCCAGATCCAGAAGATGCAGGTGGCTTTCGTTGATCGATACGTATTCCTGAACGATCACCGTCTTCTCGTCAGGCGACCAGCCGGACGCCGTCCAGCCGCCGCCGGAAAGTTCCTTCACCCGCCGGTCGGTTCCCTTCGGGTCCGCCGGATTCATGAGATACAGGTCGGTGTCCTTTCCGTTTCTTCGCGTGCTGGAATAGATCAACCACGTCCCGGAATCCGACCATCGGGCCCCGGTGTTGCGCGAGGTGCCGTCGGTGAGCAGCACGGGCGCGGGATGGCCGGGTTCAAAGCGGTAGTACTGGAAGAACTCGCCCCCACCGGTGTCCTGTCCAAAGACGATGTACCGTCCCTGCTTCGGCTGGTATCCGCCGCCGGCGATGGGTTCCGGCAGGAACGTCAACTGTTCTCGGGCGCCGCCGGGCAGGCGGACCCGATGGAGCTGCATCGTCTCGGCGAACCGCGTCGTGATCAGCATCTCCCGGCGCTGCGGGTGCCACGACTGGAAGCTGGCCGTGCGGAACTCCAGATAGGGCGAGACCTGCCGGCGCAGCGTCGCGGGGATGGCCGGAATGCCGTCCGCCACGAGGTTGTCGGGCACCGTCTGCGCGGGCGCGGCGGTTCCGAGGGTGGCGGCCAGGAAGGCGGTGGCGGAGAGTCGGCTCATGGGGGCGAATCGTTGCGCAGACCGCCCGGGGCGGCAACCGTGCGCAGGGGAGGTCGTCGGAAGGCGCCAGGGCCTACCGGGTGATGCCGCGCCAGTTGCTGGGGGATAGGTTTTGCCACAGGGCCTTGAAGCTCCCCTGGTCCTTGCGGAAGTCGTACTGCACCACGATGCCAATGTTGTTGGCGCCGCGGTCGCCATTGCGGATGGCATTGAAGCCGTAGCCGTAGCCCGCCAGGACATGCCAGGCGCCCGAGGGCGAGTGGTAGGCGATCCCGCCGCCCAGGCCGCTGTTCCACGGCTGGCCCAGGCTGAATCCCTCCAGATAGTTCACCCGCGCGGCGGCTCCCAGGACACCGGCCTCCCAGCGTCCGTCCCGGGTGAGCGGCCAGAGCAGTTGGCCGGAAATGAGCGCGAAACTCTGGGCGCTGATTTCCTGATAGTAGTAGCCCGGGATCACCAGCGGGAACTCGGCACCCATGGGAAGGGCCCCGCCGAGGCGGAAGGCCGTGAAGCGGTCGGGATCGATGCTGCCTCCGCCCGTCACGCTGATTTCGAAGTGGGACCGGTTGGGGAACATGCGCGCGAAGAGCAGCCGCCCCCAGTAGAGCTGCGAGACGCCCACCAGCGTCAGGTCGTTGTTGAATCCGTAGGTCTCCTCGTGGGAACGGATGACCAGGTCGTACCAGCCCGAGATTTCAAAGGCGTCCTTGAACAACTCGGGCTCGCGCCCGCCCCAGCGAAGCCCCGTTCGCATGTTGTAGGTCGGGACGGTTCCGGGCACTTCAAAATCCGGGGCCGTCCCGTCGTTGGGGGAGTAGAAGGAGCCCCGGATTGAGTTTCTCAGGACGTACTGGATCGGCACCTCCCGGAGCGAGTCGGGACGTTCGCCGGAGGGCATCGGGTTGAAGACGTGGTAGAGGGAAACGCTGCCTTCCGCCCCCGCGCCGAAGAAGGACTCGGCGTCGATCAACTCGCCGCCCTGCATGTCCGCATAGCTGTCGGCGAATCCGCCCCCGGCGAGCCCGAGTCCGAGGGACGTGCCTTCACCCAGCAGATCCTTCAACCCCAGTTCGGCGTCCAGGTAGGCCGGCGAAATCGCGGTTCGAAGGGTGGCGTTGGTCCAGGGAAAGTTCGGCTGGTTCCAGTAAAGGTAGGCGTAGGCGGCAATGGGACCGCGGCCCTCCAGCGGTTGGTTGTAGCCGGCCTGGACTAGCATGCGGGCATCGGGATCGATCTGGGCACGCAGGAGCCCCGGGACCCCTAGGACCAGGAAACCGACCAACGCCAGGATGGCACGCCGCCCCGCAAGCACGGGCTTCACTAAGGGCATGCCTTCGTTGCGGGCAAGCCATTTGTCCGCGCATCTGGGGTGCGAGAGCACAGCGCTCGCTTTCTCGCGGATGACGCGAAGGACGGGAAGACTCGCAGGCTCCGCAGTTGGGGCGGAGATCCAGAGCGGCGGCGCTGCTGCCGTACCCCATATGTTCCGCGTCCGATCAGCTCTGAAACCGGTCCAGACGGAACAGGGACAGGTCGTGGCCCGATTCTCCCGTGAGCGCCAGGTCCGCAAGGACTTCCCCCATCACGCTGCAGAACTTGAATCCGTGTCCCGAGAATCCCGCCGCCAGCGCCACACGGTCGCCGTGCCGTGGATGGAGTCCGACCACGAAATGATGGTCCGGCGTATTCGTGTAGAGACAGGTCGTGGCGTGAATCCGGGGGCCGTCCAGATCCGGCAGCAGTTCCCGCAGGCACCCCCGCATCGACTCCTCATCGGAAGCGCGGATGGCGCGCTCCACGGTCTCCGGCGTGCACCGGTCGGAGTCCGGACTCCGGAACAACGCGATCTTCACCCCGCCGTCCGGGCCGTCGAGGGCCGGGAATCCATAGGGCTGGCGCTGTCCGGTCCGATCCCAGATGTAGATCGGGAACCGCCCGGGAAGAAACTCGCGGATGCCCGTCCGCGGCTGAAACCAGAAGAGCACCTGGCGCTCCACCTCCAAGGGGATCCCCAGATCGGCGAGGAGCGAAGGCGCCCAGGGTCCCGGGGTGAGGACGAGGCGCTGGGCATGGTAGGTGTTCCCGGCTGTTCGCACCCGGACGCCCCCGCCGTCGGCTTCCCAGGAAAGCGCGGGTTCCCCAAAGCGCAGGGTCGCCCCGTAGGCGCGCGCCAGGTCGAGGTGGGTCTGGACGGCGCGTTCGGTGTGCACCACGCCCGCGCGGGTTTCGAAGAGGGCGATATGGGAGTCCGGAAGATGGATCGGCGGGTGCCGCCGCCGCACCTCGGCCGCGTCCAGGATCTCGTGCGGAAGGCCGTGCTCCTGGGCGCTGCGGATGCTGCCGAGGACGACCTCGGAGTCGGGGGCTCCCATCATCAATCCGCCGCAGAGCGTGAGCAGGGAATGGCCGGATTCCCGCTCCGCCTCATGCCAGAGTTCATAGGCGCGCTGCAGCAGTGGGACGTAGGACGGATGCTCAAAGTAGGCCTGCCGGATGACCCGGGTGCGCCCGTGGCTGGAGCCCCGGTCATGGGCGGGACCATGGCGGTCCAGTCCGATCACGCGCATCCCCCGGCGGGCCAGTTGCCATGCGGTGGCGCTGCCCATGCCGCCCAGGCCGAGCACCAGGACGTCGTAGGGGGGATTCATGCGGCGATGCCGCGACTATTCCGGCGCAGTCACCGGACCACAATTCGGATCTGACGTGGAGGCGGGCGGAACGTTCAGGAAGCTGAGCAGGTGCTGCTTCCGGAATTCGAGCCAGACCTGGAACAGGAGTGGGAATTCCTCCTGGGGAATGTCCTCGTAGGAGCCAAAACCGCACCGGTTCGGGTCCGGGTCCGGAATTCCGGCCTGCGGTGTTTCGAGGGGGAAGACCACGTTTCCGTGCCAGTGGGCATCCGGACAGTGGTCGGGAAACGCGAGTCGGAACTGGGCCATCGGGTAATGCTTTCCTCCGAGGACGAGGCATCGGACCGGAACCACGAAGAATCCCCCGGGCAGCACGTGCACCGGCGGGTGCAGCAGTCGGCGCAGGTCGGGGATCACGACGGTCTGCTGGGCGGCCAGGAAGACCGCGTTCTGGTACAGACGGTAGTTGAGGGACATTCCCCCGAACGTGCCCGCCGTGGCCAGCAGGGCCGACGTTTGGGGGTTCATCGTGATCAGCACCATCAGGGACGCCGCGGCTCCGACGGGGGTGTCGAGACGAAACTGCGTTCCCGGGTAGTAGCGGTCATTCCATCCCGGATAAATTGTCCGGCGGACGCCGACCGGCACCGAGTAGTAATCCATCTCGGTTCGAACCCTCGGACTCTGCTCCCGGATTTCCCAAAAAAAGGTGAACGGGTTTGGCTCGGGCAGGCAGTCTGAAAACAGTCCGGTGCCGAAGGATGAGGTTTCCTGGGTCTCCAGTTCCTCAAACGTCCCCAGGGCTTCACCGCCCCACAACGCGACCTCCCCGTTCGGGGGCGCCGAATATTCGAGGCGCAGGCGTTCCCCCGAGCGGACTCGAAGGTGTTCCACCTCGGGGGCCGTGTGGTCCCGGGTGATGGCGAATGCGGGCGAGGACTCCGTGGCGTCGAGGGAGGCAATCCGAAAGTAGGCCCCCAACTTCAATGCCGTCCTGACATCGGACAGGTCGAGGATGCCCCGCCCCAGTGGATCCGTGGTCGCCGAGCCGCGGTCGGTCCAGCCGGCCGGCTCCTGCGTCTGAAACCGGTATTCCGTGTCGGCACCGCCGATGAATTGCAGCGCCTGGGAACTGGGCGTCACCACACCGGCCGGGGCCGGAGGCGGCCGGAACTCACCGAACGAATCCGCCAGCCTCAGCGGCTCATACCGCTTCAACATGTCGTCGAAGAAGGATTCCACATGCTGGGAGTACCGGGTGATGGAACCGGCGAACTCGGGATAGCCCAGGGTCCACCGTGCGTCGTGGGAGAACTGGAATCGCCACGCATCCGTGCGTTCATTGCCCAGGGATCCGACGAAACGAATGCCGGTGGGAAAGCCCGCGGCATCGCTCCCGTCGAATTCATGGAGATCCCGGGTGCCGCGATCCAGGACCGTGCCGATGCCCGAGACGGGATTCCATTGCAGGAACGCGCCTCCGAGGAATTTGTCCGTGGAGAACAATTTCCGGCGACTCTCGGGTTCGACCCGTCCGTCCCGGTTGGCATCGACGAGCCCGTAGAAGTGAAACCGTTGAAAGGTTGCGTCGGGGCCCCCGAGAATCAGGCGGTTGTCGTCCGCACCCGCCATCGAGATCGCCCCCAGTTCCGGAATGGCAAACGTCTCGGTCTCCCGGGTGCCGTCCGCGCGTCCTGTAAAGCGAAAGATCCGGTTGTCGTAGGTCACCTGGGGCGTGGTGTTGGGCGTGACCAGGGTCGCCCCGCCGCCGATGTAGGTGTTGAAGGGGCGTTCGGTGCCCGGGCTGGGAAGGGACACCGCGAAGAACCCCGCCTTCTTGAAGGGTTCGTTGTAGCCGTTGCGGGAGGGAAGACGATTGGCGAGGTAGGCGGACAGCGTGTCCCGGTAAAAGCCGCGGGCCTGCAGGTCGATGGTCTCCTTCGGAATCCAGTCCCCGTACAGATTCGCGAGCAGTTCCCGGGCACGGTCCTGCTTCCCGCCCGGGGTCAGGGAGGTGTCGTTCAACAGGGAGCGGCCGATGCCGCGGGCGAACCCCCGGCTGTCCTCGGGCAGTTCCAGACGGGTCAACAGGGCGGCCAGGGTGGTGGCCGTGCGCTCCAGACGGTCCAGTGCGTTCGAGCGCACCGTCCATCCCCGGAGTTGGATCGAGTGAGCCCATTGCGCGTGTTCCTGGGGTTGGGAGGGCGGGATGCCCGCATACCCGGGGAGGGTGATCAGGGAGCCCACCGTACCGAGCGTATGGGCGAGGCGAAAGCCGTCGGGATCGTGCGGGAGAATCTCCTTGGAACCGGACCTGGGGGAGGGAATCCGGTACAGCCACGCACCGGCGGTTTCGGGACGACCGGAGCCGTCATCGCGGATCTCGTAGTCCTGTCCTGGAACCCCTCCGAAGGCGAGGCCGAGTCGCCCGGAATTGAGCAGGTGGGTGACGGCGGACGCGGCGGACCGGTCCTCATTCCTCAGGACTTCCACCGAGCGGAGGGACGCCTTCAGCAGGAGGTCCAGTCGCTCTCCCACCGCAGCTTCGCTTCCCAGGCTGCTGAATGGAGGATATTGGCGTGCCGTGGTGAGATCCTCGCGGGATCTGGTCGCCGGAAGTTGGGAGAGGACGTCCCGGATGTCGCGTTCCGGGAGATCCAGGTCCGCGGCCGTGACGGGGGACAGGGGCACGGTGACCGTCCGGTTGGCGGCCCCCCTTCCCGCGACCACCACGGCGCGTGCGGGAAGGGAGCACGCCGCCAACAATACCAGCAGGGCAGCAGTTGAGTTCATGGTGACCGGGTCTTTGACTAATGGAACGTGTACTCCTCCGGGAACGCTTCAAACAAGTCCCATTGTCAGACCGTCGAGTCCCGGATCAGTGAATCCCGAGGTCGCGGTATTCCGTGTTCACCACATCCAGATTCGGAGCGATTCCGACGGAGTCCAGACCGCTCGGATGGATCCGCCCATCAGCCGAGGATGTCCACCGCGAGCGATTCCCAGTCGATTTTGGCGATGGCGGCGGTCGCCTCGGGGGAAACACCAAAATCGTGCTGAAACCAAAGGATCGCCAGGGCGGACACGTAATACCCGGGATGCTCACCCACCGCCTGCGAGTGGAAGAATCCCAGGCTTACCACTTCGGGGAGGTATTCCGGTGTTTTCGACCGCGGGACGTCCGGGCTCTTTCTCCGCGGAATGGGTGTCGCTTTTCGCCACCCGGGGCGTGGGTCGCCCCGAGGCGGCGGGATCAGGTGCACATTCGCGGGGAACGCCGTTTGAGCGTGTTCCACCCAGAACTGGATCATTTGGTCGTTCAGATCCGGATTGGGATGAGGTCGAGTACCCGGCTGACGACACCCTGAACGGCGAAGAGTGTGCAGGGAGGCGACGGTGTGGAGATCGGTCCGCCTGGAAGTAGGACCAGACTGTTCACCTCAGCGAGTGCCGTCACTGGATCGCCGGCGAGGTACAGCGAATCGAAGCCACCTTTTGGGCGTCGATGCGGCCATTCCGGGGATCGTGCAACTCGGGGAGAATGACTTCCAGGGTGCTGCGCGCTCCCAATTGCTCCAGCTCCGTCTGAAGCTTCTGGATTTGGTCCCGGATTTTGAGCGCCCGGGTCAGCGATGTGCTTCGCTACCCCGGCTGGCCGGATTCGAGGTCGAAGAGCATCCGCCAGATTCGGTCGAGTTCACCGCGCTCGACGACCTGAAGGGGTGTCGAGCCATCGAAGGCGGCGTTGGGCGACTTCAACCAGCGGCCCACTTGGACCGGTTCCATCACCCTCGCCAATCCGTCGAGCAACCGATCCATTTCGACCAAGGCCTTCTCCTGCTTTGGGGACGGCGATTCACCCTGGCTCCACTTGGCCACGGAACGGGGTGAAAAGCCCGTCAGACGCACGACCAACGGCTGCGACAGGGCAAACTTGCTACGGTAATGCCGCAACAAGTCGGAGTAGGTCTTCGCGTCGCGATGAGCGAATCGGAACGAATCGAGACCCTCAGGGATCGCCTTGTTCTTTCGAGTGATCGTGGCCATAACTTCTGCGTGCAAAGTAGCCTGCAAAAATGCATGATTCAACTCTTCGTTCTGCCGGCCAATTTCGCAAGCGATTCACCTTCGACCAAAGAAAGCCGCGTGGTGGTGGTCATCTGCTGGGTGAAGATGGCGACATTGAGGCCGCGGGCAACGGTTGCGGAACGGGCCAGCAGGCCGTGGCCGCCGGCTTCTGCCACGGCGCGACCCAAGGCCTGGCCGAAGCTTTCTCGATGGGCGTTCAGCAGCTTGCGCCAGTCTTCGGACGCCAGTTCCTCCAGCGTTACCCCGAGGGAGCGGCGGATGGAGACGTCGGACAGATCCAGCACCCGATCCAGTCTCGCTTCAATGGCCACCAACAACCGCGGACTGGTGGTGACGACGCCGTAGTATCGGTCGTTAGCCTTGCACTCTTCCAGAGCGGTTGTGTCGGTGGTACTGCCGTAGAGTGTCGCAAGGCCGGGTGGATTCCATCGACCGCCACGGTCCTTGGCACCCCGTCCGCTGAGCACATCCTTCGGCGCCGGATAGGCCAACGTTTGAAATCGAAACAGCCTGCCGGTCCACGGACGAAGAAACTCGGCGTGGGTTCGCAGCCACTCCCTCAAGGCGGCGGAGCGGGGATGCGGATGGAGTTGGTGGGCGGACATTCCTTGCCGCAACGGTGACGACGATGGCGAAAGTCGCAATCCGAAGGGAAAGTTGAAGGGGTCGGTGCGCGGGATCAGGGCAACCTTCACCCGAGAGGACGGAAATGGTGCACGGGGCGGGGGTCGAACCCGGATTTTCGATTTGTCATTATTTCGCAAAAGTGTAGCAAGGGTGCGTAAACATTGGAGATTTTTCGGGTTTTTCAATTTATCACAGTGAACGATTTTGCGAACCATTACGAAATTTTGCTGTTCGGAATTGTTCGGAAAAACCGGTACACTCTCCGGTGATCGCTTTCGCCACTCCCGGCCACATCAACGTCGATTGCCCTCACATCCACATCGTGTGCTGGCAAAGTGCAGCCGCGTGCTCGAGTCCGTGCTTCTAGCCCCATTGGAGCCTGCCCAACAGTTGGCTGCTTGGCGAATCGCTTCACCACGGGAAGCTGAGAAGCTTTTTGCGACGGCCGGGAGCCTTTCGATGACCTAATTTGCGCGGGCGAAACCATCGCCGCCGGAAATCGGCAGCGATGGCTGCGGGCGACCCATTCGCCGTCACGCGTAAAAATGACCAAGCTCCTTAAGCGATGAGTAGTGACGAGCCCGGTCGGGTGCGGACTGGCCGATGATGACGTGATCGAGGACTTCGATCCTCAGGAGTTGACCCGCCCGGATGAGGTCACGGGTGGTGCGGAGGTCGGCCGTTGATGGACTAGGGTCCCCTCCAGGATGGTTGTGCATCAGGATGACTGCATGGGCACTGGCCACGATGGCCACTCGGAAGATTTCCCGAGGGTGAACCAGTACAGAATCGAGAATTCCCATTCCGACGATGGTGTGTCCCTTGATCCGCCGGCGCGTGTTGAGCATCAGGACCACGAAGAATTCGACTTCCGGATTGAAGTACGGATTGGTCTGCACATGCAGCCGCCAGTAGTCGGCCGCCCGTTCCGGTGTATCGCATTCCTGCACTTGCGAGGGGGTCGGACAATCCCGAATGGCGACCAGCTTCCATTCGCGCGGTTGGCGTTGGGACCGGATGGCTCTCGCGCCCTGGTGGGCGGCGGAATCGACGGCCTGCATCAGGGGTGAAGTGACGCTCTGCGGATCGGTCGGTGAGGTGACAGTGACTTCGGTGGTGCTCATGTATTGTGTTTCGTGCCGAAGGAGCGGGAGTGCTCTCTTC